>NZ_MDSU01000004.1 GCF_002119425.1 Desulfurella amilsii
ATTAGCCAGTTCATTTTCTAGGGCAATCTGTTGTAGCTTTGCGGCTTGTACATCATTTTTTGTTTTACCCCAGTCAAATATATCCCAGTTTGCAATTATGTTTAGGCTATAGATGGAGTTATCGGCGTATGGGTTATTGTTCATATCGAGGTTTTGACCATTGCGGTTGTAGTTTGCCTTTAATTGTACCTGAGGATAATAGCTAGACTCTACCATACCTACTTGAGCTTTGGCTTTGTTAATTGCAAATGATAGTGCTTTAATATCTGGACGGTTGTCTGTTTGAGCATAAAGTGAGTCAAGGGGTGTTTTTAAGTTAACAACATCCGCTACCTGATCAAATGTATGTGTTTTATCAATGGGCTCGTTGAGCAATTGGTTTAGCTGAGCTATAGCGTTTGTTAAGTTAGCATAAGCTTGTTTTAGCTCTTGCTTTGCATTTGAGTAGGCTACTTGTGATTTTAGTAAGTCTACTTTTGGGATAAGACCTTGTTTATAGAAACTTTCTGCGTCTTTTAAGTGTGATTCATACTGGGCAACAGCAAGCTGCCTAGTTTCTAGTATCTTTTGGTTATATAGGACGTTGAAGTAAGCATTTTTTGCATTTGTTATAATTTGGTTTCTTATTACTTCTAGGTTTGCCTGAGAGAATGATTCATTGTACTTTGCATACTTGTACTTGTTTAACAGATAAAAGCCTGTAAATAAAGGCTGTGTTATTGTAACATTCCACTGATAGTTATTAACAGAGCCCATAATCAATTTATTGCCGTTTGCAATCTGGTATGGTGGCTGATCAAGTCTTGTATATGAGTAATTTGTAGATAGGTTTGGCAAAAAGTTTTTAAAAGCACTTTGCTTTGACTCTTTTGAAGACTCATAGAGCGATTCGTACTGCTTTATCTGATAGTTGTTGTTTGAGCTTAAAGACTGTACTTCGCTTAAAGATAAAGCGTAAGAAGTATTTGCAAATAAAGCTAAGACCGATATGGAAAACAGGGTTTTTCTAAGGTGCATGAAAGAACCTCCCTTGGACTATTAATCAATTGTTTAGTCTATATTTTTATTATAGCAATGTCAAGCTATTTAAATATTACTTTTATTTTTCTTATCAAGTCCAAAAATATAATAAGCTGCAGTTAGTATTCCAAACCACGGTATTGCTACATACAAAGCAATCCTGCCATCTGGCATAAATGCCATTACTATGATTACTAAAACTAAAAAGACAATACACAAAATATTTAAAATCGGATAAAAAGGCAAATGGTATTTTGGTAACTTACTTTCTTTCAAAGATTTTCTAAATTTCATATGCATAACGAGTATGAGCAACCACACATACAAAGCGCCTGTTGTAGCTACACTTGTTATAATTGTAAATACTTGTTTTGGTATAAAATAGTTTAATATTACGCCAATAAGCATTACAATTGAAGAAAAAATAATTCCTATATATGGTACTTTATTGTTGCTTAATTTTGAAAAGGCCGATGGAGCGTTTTTTTGGAGAGAAAGAGAATAGAGCATTCTGCCTGTTGCAAACAAGCCACCATTTGTGCTAGAAAGTGCAGCTGTAATAACCACAAAATTTATAATGCTTGCAGCTGCAGCTATGCCTAGTTTTGAGAAACTTTCCACAAACGGGCTTCCAAATGTGCCGATTTTAAACCAGGGGTATATTGACAGTATTACAATCATTGGTAAAGCGTAAAACAAAATTATTCTGTAGATTACTTTATCAATTGCAGATGGCAATGTAGTGCCTGGGTTCTGTGCTTCTCCAGCAGTAACTGCCACAATTTCTATACCCAAATAAGCATAGACTACAATTATTAAAGAAAATAAAAAACCTTTTAAGCCATTTGGAAAAAAACCACCATATTTGTATAAATTACTAAACCCAGTCGGAATACCGTGATTGCCAATACCAAAAAATATTATAAAGGCTCCTACTACTATAAAAAATAAAATTGTTACTATTTTTATAATTGAAAACCAAAATTCAGTTTCTCCATAAACTTTTACTGCAATAAGGTTTAATAGAGTGATCAAGGTTACAGATATAAGTGCAGGTATCCACTGAGGCACGCTTGGAAACCAATAGGTAACATATATACCTACAGCTGTGATTTCTGCCATGACTGTAACTGTCCACATAAACCAGTAAGTCCACCCAGTAATATAACCAGCTAATGGACCCATTATATGATCTGCCCATGCGCTAAAGCTTCCAGAGACAGGATAAACCACAGCAATCTCGCCAAGTGCTCTCAAAACAACAAAAACAATTAAACCAACCAATATATAAGATAAAATTAGTGATGGGCCGGTAAATTTTATACCCGTTGCAGAGCCCAAAAATAAACCTACGCCAATTGCAGATCCTAAAGCAATTAATTGGATGTGACGATTTTTTAGGTCTCTTTTTAAGTTTTCTTTAAGGTAGCTTTCTTGCGTTTGGTTTGACATGAACACCCCCATTTTTAACTAATTTTACTATAAGTTTATAGTTTAGTCAAATTATTAATTAATTTTGCGATTTATATACTCTTGCTCAATTAGATGTTTCAGCTTTATAATGGCATTTATTTTAATCTGAGAGACACGGCTTTGTGTCTTTTTTATTATTCGGGCAATTTCTTTGACGCTAAAGTCTTCGTAGTAATACATAGATAAAACATCAAGCTCAATTTTTGTAAGTTTGCTTAAAGCTTTTTTTAAGATCCCTAAGCGTTCATTTTTTTCGATAACTTCAATTGCCGATTTAATATTTTTGTCTTCTATTGATTCTTGCAAGCTTATTTCATCTTCTATTATGTTATCCAAACTGACGATATCTAGGTTAGATAGCTCAAACATCGCTTTGTAGTATTCTTTCATTGATATACCAGCTTTTTTTGCAACACTTTTTTCTGATGCATCAAATATATTTTCTTTTAAAAAATCTTTGTGTGCTTTGGATATACTTTTTAATTTGTCTCTTGTGTATCTAGACACTAAATCCACACTGCGTAATTTATCAAGTATAGCGCCTCTTACTTTTAATAATGCATATTTATAAAAGGCGTTTTCGTCTTTTGTTATGTCGATATTGTCAATAGCTTTTAAAAGTCCCATCATGCCAATCTGGACGAAATCCTCTTCATCATAAGATTCTGGCATTTTAACAACGATTTTTCTAACCATTCTTTTGACAATAGGGTAGAAATATTCAATTTGCTCTTCGTTAAAGTACGGTTTATTTGAATTCATAGAGCGCTAAATATTGTTTTGATTGCTTTCATTTGAACTTGCAATATAATTAAAAATGATTGCTAAAATCATACCAAAAATATAAAAACATATAGAAGTTACTATAATTTTTAGTGTTGAATAAAAGAAATCGCTACCTAAGTATACGAGCACAAGACAGCTTGCGATAAAAGCTATTATGCCAAATAATGAACCAAGCCATTTTGGATCAATCTCGTAATTCATTGCCAACCAACTTTAAAAACTCATCTTCGCTAATTATCAAAATGCCTAATTTTTTTGCTTTTTCAAGCTTGCTTCCAGGTTCATCTCCAACAACTAAATAGTTTGTATCTTTTGATAGGCTATCTTTGACAACGCCGCCGAGATTTTCTACAATCTCTTTTGCTTTACTTCTTGGTATACCTAATATTCCAGTAAAAACAAATGTTTCATTGAGCAGTTTAGTGGATTTTTTATTATCAATAAAACTAATATTTTCAAGCAAGTTTTTAATTGTATTAATATTTCTTTGTTCCTTAAAAAAAGCAACTACACTTTTAGCTATCTCTGGACCAATACCTTCTATTTGCATAAGTTTTTCCTCGTCTTTAAGCTCCATTAGCCCTTCTAAACTAAAATTGTTTGCAAGTTTATTTGCCACAAATTCGCCCACATGCTTTATGCCAAGCGCATATAAAAATTTAGCAAAAGTTGTTCTTTTGCTTTTTTCTATGTTTTCTAATATTTTGTTTGCTAGTTTTTCGCCCATTCTATCAAGCTGCAATAGTTTATTTTTATCTAATTTGTAAATATCGCTAACACTTTGAACAATTTTTTTAGCTACTAGTTGTTGAATGATTTTATCACCCAAGCCTTCTATATTTAAAGCATTTTTTTGTACAAAGTGCTTAAGTGATTCAACAATTCGTGCTCTACAATCAATATTTGGGCAAATCAAATATGCGCCTTCTTCTTGCAACAGTGAACTACACACAGGGCAATTAGTGGGTTTTACTACGTGTTTTTCTTTGCCGTTTCTTTTTTCTGGTATGCTTGAGACAACCTCTGGTATTACATCGCCCGCTCTTTGAACAAAAACATAATCTCCTATTCTTATATCCTTTTTAAATAATTCATCAAATGTATGCAAACTTGCCCTTGATATTGTTACGCCACCGATTTTAACGGGTTTTAAAATTGCAACTGGTGTTACAATACCTGTTCTGCCTACATTAAAAATTATATCCTCTACAGTAGTAGATGACTGCATGGGAGGAAATTTAAAAGCAATAGCCCATTTGGGATATTTGCTTGTGTAGCTGAGTTTTTCTTGAAGCGAAAAATCGTCAACTTTGAACACCATTCCATCAATTTCATAAGGCAACTCTTCCCTGGCTTTTAAAAATGTTTGACGATAAGCAATAGCCTCTTGTATATTTTTGCAATATCTATTTAACTCACTAACAGGCAAACCCAGTTCTTTTAATATTTGAAGGCTTTGTGTTTGAGTTTTTGGTTGAGTGTAGGCTTCAATACCCCTTATATAGTAAACAAAGACTTTAAGGTTTCTTTTGGCTGTCTCTTTAGGATCTAGTTGTTTTAAGGAACCAGCTGCTGCGTTTCGTGGGTTTGCAAAAAGCGCTAATCCAATTTCTTCCCTATATTCATTAATCTTTTTAAATTCTTCTTTTGTGAGTATCACTTCGCCTTGTACATCCAAAAAACTAGGTGGGTTTTTAACAATTAAAACAAGCGGTAAGTTTTTTAATGTTTTTATATTTTTTGTAATGTTTTCTCCTATAATGCCATCGCCCCTTGTAGAAGCGACCTTGAGTTTACCATTTTCGTAAATTATATTAACTGATACACCGTCGAATTTTGGCTCTACGCTGTATGCAAGACAATCGTTGATATCTAGATTGCGCTTTACTCTATTGTCAAATTCTATCACTTCTTTTTCGCTAAATGCATCTTCTAGAGAATACATCCTGTATTTGTGTTCGACTTTTTCGAATTTTTCGGAAATATCAGATCCAACTTTTTGAGTTGGTGAGTTTTCATCAAAAAACTGTGGATATTGAGCTTCTAAGCTTATCAACTTTCTAATAAGTGCATCATATTCGTCATCAGAAATAATAGGTTGGTTTAGTACATAGTAATAATAGTTGTGGCGATTGATCTCTTCTCTTAATTGTTCAATTTCGTTTTTTATATTTTGGTTTTGCATTTCTTCAACACCATTGTAACATAATCTTCTAAAAATTTAACTTCTTGTGTTTCATAACCCAATTTTTCAAATTCGTGCCTTGTTTCGAAATTATATTCATAATTGATACCAGATGCAATAAGTAAGCCTTCTTCCTTTAGTAATTTATCAATGTTATTAACATTTGACAAAATTATACTAGAATAAATATTTGCAAAAATTACGTCATACTGAGAATTTATTGCATCAATTGTAGAACATACTGAGTAAATATTGTTTAAGCAATTGTAATGTGCATTTTCTTTTAAGTTTTTGCAAGCTTCAAAGCTAATATCAAAGCAAATTGCTTGTTTTGCACCTTTTTTGAGGCTTGCAAAACTCAAAATTCCTGTGCCAGCGCCTATGTCAAGGATTGTTTTGTTAGAAAAGTCGAGTTTTGAGATAATTTCTAAGCAGCTTCTTGTAGTTTCATGTTCGCCGCTGCCAAATGCGTTACAATTTAAAACAATAGGTATCGTACTACGCTTGATATTATAGATTTCAAAATCACCTGCTTCAACTATTTTCATAATGGTATTCCTTCATTGTTAAAGTTTTATCGTATTCTACATATGTAAAATGTTCGCAAAAATCGCCAATATTTGCATAAACGCTATTATCGATAGTTTTTAATAATGGGTTGTGCGTGTGGGCCAGTATAACATAATCAAAACCTTTTTTTATTAATTGAGTTGCAAATTCTTCTAAAGCAAAATCCGTTCTTCTTAATGCCTTGTTTTTTACGTTGTTTTTGCTGATTTTTGAAGCTATATCGGCAAGTTTAAGTAGAAAAACAGGAGAGATAAGTTTTAGTACTTTAAGCGTAAAAGAATTTTTAAGAATATTTCTAAAAATCCGATATGTTTTGTCCTTTTTATCAATGCAGTCGCCGTGTTCTATATAAAATAGTTTTGTATCAATATTTTCTATCAACTCCTTTTTAACAATTTCAACGTTTGGCAAAAATTTCTTTATAGCTTCTAGCTTGTACTCGTGATTGCCCTCAAATAAGTATACTTTTTTTTCATCCGATATTTTTCTTAAAAGCTCAACAAGCTTTGATTGATGGCAAAACAAAAAATCATAACCATAATAAAACTCAAACAAATCACCAACTATGTAAATTCTATCATATTTTTTGTAAATTGAACCTAAAAAATCCAAAAATATTTCATTGTGTTTATAATGAACATCAGACAAAAAAAGCAGTTTCATGCAACCTCTTTGGCTTGAGCGTTTTTGCGCTTTTCAAGTGCAAATTTAACAATTATATAAAAAAATATAGATACTGGAATTGCTAATACTAAACTTCCAAGCCATGTTATTAAGTAAATATGAAAGCCTTTATGTAATAAAAAATTTACAGAAAAGTTGTTTACTACATTAAGCTTAGCATTTAGCAAAATGGCACCAATTTTATATGCTATTGCATAAACGAAAACTGTGGTCCATGGGTTGTTTAACAATGTCCCAACGATTAGAGAGATTTTATTTAGTTTAAATACAAAGGCAATAATAAGCGCAAGTATTGTATGAAAACCGAAAGTTGGTGTTATAGAAATAAAAACTCCTATGGCAAATGAAAGTGCAATTTTTTTTGGTGTATCTTTAAGTGCAAATAGGCTACGTATTAGTTTTTTGATCTTTTTTACTCCCCAAACTGGAAAATAGTTTATCAAAGAATGTTTCTTTTTTTTGTAAATTATTTAGTTTATCTAATGCGACTTTATTATTGGAGTCCCATTCTAAAACTTCATAATATACTTTAATCGCCGTGTTTTTTAAACCAATTTTTTCATAACAGTTTGCAAGTCCAAGTAAAGCTTCCACATTGTAGTTTTCTAATTCCAATGTTTTTCTATAATAGTCAATGGCCTGTTTGTAATAGTTTTTTGCATTATATGTCTTTGCAAACAGAAAAAAAATTTTTGCATTTTTTTGGCTTTTTTCGAGTATTTTTAGTGTATTTAGGGCATTATCAAATTCATTTTTATTTAAAAATTCTTCCACTTTTAAAATAAGGTATTTTGAATAATCGCTGTCTATTTCAGTTTTAGAGATAGTTTCTTTGTTGCGCGGCGAGTTTTTAATTTGGTTATACGCATTTGTAACATCTTGAAAAATATTCAATAAATATTGTTTTTCTTTTTCATCTTTTGCTAAATCGGGGTGATATTTTTTAGCAAGTTCCCTATAAGTTCTAACTACCTCATCTATGCTAGCATCATTTGTTAATCCTAATACCTTGTAAGGTTCCATATCATCTATCAAACATTTTTTTAAGTTTATTTAGGGCTTCTTTTTCGATTTGCCTAACCCTTTCTTTTGATATATGGTATTTTTCTCCAATTTCATCTAATGTATAGCGTCTATCTAAATCAAGTCCAAAACGCATTTTTATAATATCCTGCTGCCTTTTGGGTAACTGTTTTAAAAGTTTTTTTATAGCGCTAACGCTTGATTCATAAACATAGTTATCTTCCACAGACACATTCTCATCTTCCAAAACATCCAGTAGGCTATTGTCACTATCTTCACCTATTGCTTTATCTAGTGAGTTAAATTTTAACCTACCAGCTTCAATATCATTAATTTCTTTTTCACTAAAGCCACTGACTTTGGAAGCTACTTCATTATCCATTTCTTCACCGAATTCTCTAAAGTATGCATCTTTGATATAGTTTAATTTGCTTGATTTTGCTCTTGCTTTAACAGGGATCTTAATAGGTGATGTCTGCTCGCTTAATGTTTTTAAGATAGCTTGTTTTATCCACCATACAGCATATGATATAAATTTTATGTTTTTATCTGGATCAAACTTTGATGCTGCTTTAATCAAGCCAATATTACCTTCATTGATTAAGTCCGAAAGTGGTACGCCAAAATTTTTGTACTTTTGAGCAACGGATACTACAAACCTTAAGTTATGTTTTACAAGTTTTTTTATAGCCTCTTTATCACCTTTTTGGATTTTTTTTGCTAGTTCAATTTCTTCTTCTTTTGTTAAAATGGATATTTTTGATATTTCATCTAAATATTGATTGATTGAATCTTTAACTTCTGTATCTTTTTCTTTAAATTTTATTTTACTTTTTTCCATATAGTTTTGTCTTTGCGATCTTCTAAAACAATGCCAGCATTTGATAGCTCATTGCGTATGCTATCTGCAAGAGCGTAGTTTTTTTCTTTTTTTGCTTTATTGCGTTGTTCAATTTTTTCGTCAATCCATTGATTTTGTTCAACATTAAACCATTCTTTGTATGATTTATCAAATACTCCTAACACGCAAGCTACTTTAGACATAAAATTTAGAAATTTTTCTTTTAATTCAAGAGCTGGCGTTTTATTGCTTTTTTGGCAATTATCCAGATAAAGGTTAAATTCTTTTATACAATTAAAAACTTCAGCTATGGCTTGAGGCGTATTAAAATCATTATTCATAGCTCTTTCAAAATTTGAAATTAATGTTTCAAGTGAGTCTAATTTGTCATTTTCATATTGAAATTGAGTGTTATCAAGCCTCATTAAAAATGAATAGTATCGATTTAGCGTTTCTTTGGCGGCAAGCAACCCATCATACAAAAACTCTATTGGATTTCTATAGTGTGTGAGGAGCATATAGTATCTAAGTGTCTCACCGTTAAACTCCTTTAGAACGTCCCTAATCGTAAAAAAATTACCTAAAGACTTTGACATCTTTTCATTATTTATTTTAATAAATCCATTATGTATCCAGTATCTTACAAACTGTTTCCCGCTTAAAGCTTCACTTTGGGCTATCTCATTTTCATGGTGTGGGAAAACCAGATCCTCACCACCGCCATGTATATCTATTGTCTCACCTAGATAATACATGCTCATAACAGAACACTCAATATGCCATCCGGGCCTACCTTTGCCCCACGGTGAATCCCAGCTTGGTTCATTGGGCTTTGATTTTTTCCACAAAGCAAAATCTAAAGGGTCTTTCTTTTTTTCGTTTATATCTACCCTTGCACCAGACTTTAAATCTTCAATTTTTTTGTGAGACAATTTGCCATAAGATTCAAATTTGCTTACGCTATAATAGACATCGCCATCTGATTCATAAGCGAACCCTTTTTCTATTAATTTTGAGATAAATACTATTATATCATTTATGTGCATCGTTGCTTTTGGTTCAAATGAAGGTTTTTTAATGCCTATCGCATTCATATCCGTGTAAAATTCTTTAATATATTTTTCACTAATTGCATCAAATGGTTTATGTTCTTCATTTGCTTTGTTTATTATCTTATCATCAATATCGGTAAAATTTTTAACAAATTTTACCTCATAGCCTCTATACAACAAATATCTATATATTACATCAAAACATATGGCGCTTCTTGCATGTCCTACATGGCAGTAGTCGTAAACAGTTACGCCACAAACATACATTGTAACAATATTGTCGTTAAGCGGCACAAAATCTTCTATTTTTCTTGTTTGAGTATTAAATACTTTTAGCATCAGTTTTTTACACCTCTAAACTCAAAATACGGATTTACAGGATACTCTCTTTTTAACTGCATCAAGCAATCATAGGCTTTTTGGGTATTTCCCATTGATTTGTAAGTTTTGTAAAGCATAAATATACAAGCATCCGTTTTACCACCATCAGATGTAGGTTTTTTAGAAAAATTATTAAGACAAACAGAAAAATAATTTAAAGCCTTGCCATAATCATTTAGATTGTAATAGCTATTTCCTATCCAAAAGTATGCATTTTGCTCTAATGTCGTATGTGGGTAATTATTCAAAAATTGTAAGAATTTATCTAATGCTCCAGCAAAATCTCTCTTCATATATATGGCAAGGGCATTTTCATAAGATTTTAAAGCTTCAACAGATGGTGGTTGTAATTTTGATTCTATTGCTTCTTTGGGTTTTTCTTCTTCAGTTTCTTTGATTTGTTTATTTTCAAGTTTTTCTTGAGTTTCATTTGAAAATACGACGCTTGCTGGAGGAATTTTGCTTGTTATGTCGTTTGTGTTGTTGTCAAGGTTAGCTTCAACGATTGTTTTTTGCGAAATTTTCACTTTCTTTGTTGAATTTGTGTTATTTTCTAGCGTATTTATTTTTTTGGCAAGTATATTTAATTTTTCTTCAACCTCGCTTACTTTTGGTTTTATTTTATTTAGATCCGATGTATTTTTACTTATGGCACTTTCAATTTTTCCCAACCTATCATTTATATTATTTATCTGTTGGTTGGAGGCACAAGAAGACAACAAAACTAACACAAATAACAGAAACAATTTTTTACTCATAAGGTCTCCCGCCACTTTTTAATCATTGTAAATAATTTTCTATATAAGTCAAGCTACTAACTTTTTAAATCTATTTTTCTTCTATATCTTGACTTATATCTTAAATTATGTATATTGTTATTGTCACTTTTGATTTTATTTTATGCGTAAATTTCTCCCTACATTATAATGAGGGCGGCAAAGGTTTTAAAATGAATGTTTTTGAAGAGACTCTTACAAAAATTTTAAAAAGTTCAATAGAAGCTATGGGTTATGAATTATATGATTTAACATATTCAAAAAGCTCTAAAAGAGGAAAACTGACCGTTTATATAGACAGACAAAGCGGCGTTAGTTTAAATGACTGTGAAGTGGTAAGTAAACATATCTCAGTTGTACTTGATGTCGAAAATGTTATGGAAGAAAGCTACATACTTGAAGTTTCAAGTCCAGGCATAAATAGAAACCTAAAAACAAAAAAACACTATGAAGATTCAATTGGCAAAGAGTGTATTATTAACCTATTTAATCCAATTGATAATAAAAAAAACATAGAAGGACAGATTATAAGTGTAACCGATAGAGGCGTTGAAGTAAAAAGCGATCAGGTAGTAGTTTATATTGACTTTAATGATATTAAAAAAGCTAAACTGAACTTAATTTAGTGGGGGAAAAAGTGAGAGAAATATTTGAAATTGCCAATGTAATAGCAAAAGAACACAATATCAATTCGCAGGCGGTTATTGAATCACTTGCTGAAGCTATAAAAATTTCTATTGCTAAAAAATATGGAGAGGACAGTGTGGTGAAAACATCGCTTGATTCTCAAAAACAAATATTTTCAATTTTAATCGAAAGAAAGATTGTTGATAAACCAAAGAATCACAACGAAATTTCGCTTGAGGAAGCTAAAAAAATTGATCCAAATGCAAGTATTGGAGACTACATTGATGTTGAGTTTGACCCCGAAGAATTGGGCAGGATTGCGGTTTCTACTGCAAAAAATGTTATGTCCAAAATGTTTAAAGATTTAGAAAAGCGTGTAACATATGAAGATTACACGAAAAAAATTGGCAAGATTGTATCAGGTGAAATTTGGAGTGTTGGCGTATATAATGATTGTATCGTGGATTTTAAGAATGCCATAGGCATTTTGCCAAAAAAAGAACAGTCACCAGGCGATAAATACGTTGTTGGAGAAACTATAAAAGCTTACGTTATGGACGTTTTAGAAGAACCAAAAGGTGTAAAGCTAATCCTTTCGAGAACTCATCCAGGTTTTGTGAAAGAATTGTTCATGAAAGAAGTCCCAGAGGTAAGGGATGGCAGTGTTGAGATAAAAGCCATAGCAAGGGAGCCTTCAAAGCGCACAAAAGTGGCAGTTTATTCAAAAGACTCCAAGATTGATCCGATTGGCACATGTGTTGGCGCAAAAGGCACACGTATTTCTGCAATCGTTAAAGAATTAGGTGATGAGAAGGTTGATGTAATAAGGTGGAGCGCAAATTTAAGCATTTATATAAAAAATGCACTTGCACCCAGCAAGGTTTCTTATATTGAGCTTTTTGAAGACGAAAAAAGAGCAAAAGTTTATGTACCTGATGAAGAATTTTCGGCTGCAATTGGTAAAATGGGCGTTAATGCAAAGCTTGTTGCAAAACTAACAGGTGTCAATATTGATATCATAAAAGAATCTGAGATAGATAAGAGCGTTAGCGAAGAAGAACATGAAAAAACAATAGAAGAAGTCATTGAAGATCTGATTTCTGTTGAGTCTATTACTGAGAATCTTGCAAATAAACTTTATGATAATGGCATTAGATCAGTTGAACAACTCAAAACCCTAACCTTAGATGATCTAAAAAACATCAAAGGTATAGGAGAAAAACGAGCTCAAAAGATCTTTGAATTACTAAATCAAACTACTTAGGGGGTAATGGTTTAATGAGAGTGTATGAAGCAGCAAAAAAGCTTAATATAAAAAGTAGCATACTTTTACAAAGACTGCGTAATTTAGGTTTAGATATTAAGAGTAATTTTAGTACAGTATCAGATGATGTGATTGAAAAATTAGAACACAAAGAGATACCCCCGAAAACTATAGAAACAAAAGATCGGATTCCAAAACAAAAAAAAGTTAAAATTGAAGAAAAACCAACAATCGAGGAAAAACGAAAAGAAAAACAGCCAGAGTTTGTAAGCGCTAAAAAAAAGGAGCTCATTGAAGCCTCATTGCCACAAAAGTTAAAAGGTAAAAAAAGGTACTATAAAAAAGCTCCCAAAGAAGAGCAAGAAGAACAGCTAAGCAAAATACAAATTGGCAAAAACACTACAGTTTTTGAATTTGCAACAATGCTTAATATAGACTTTTCAGAAATAATACAAAAGCTATTTTCACTTGGTGTAATGGTTAGAAAAAACGACTTTATTGACTTAGACGCAGCTAAAATTATTGCTCAAGACTATGGAGTAGAAGTTGAAGAAAAAACTTTAGAAAAAACAATCATGGAAGAATTTGAAGCTCCAGATGATGAAAAAGACTTGCAACCAAGGCCCCCGATTGTTACGGTCATGGGCCATGTAGATCATGGAAAAACTTCTATTTTGGATGCAATAAGACATACACATGTTGTTGCTAAAGAATCAGGTGGTATTACACAGCATATTGGTGCATACTCTGTTAATTACAATGGTAAGCAAATTACGTTCCTTGACACGCCTGGACATGAAGCCTTTACTGAGATGAGGGCACGTGGTGCACTATTAACTGATATTGTTGTACTTGTTGTTGCAGCTGATGATGGTGTAATGCCACAAACAATCGAAGCTATAAACCATGCGAAAGCTGCAAATGTGCCCATAGTTGTAGCTATAAACAAAATTGACAAGCCAAATGCAAACCCAGATAAAGTAAAACAGGAATTATCTCATCATAACATAATGCCAGAAGAGTGGGGTGGCGAAAATTTATTCGTAAATGTTAGTGCGAAAAATAATATTGGTATTAATGATTTGCTTGAGAGTATTTTACTTCAAGCAGAAATTATGGAATTAGAGGCAAACCCAAATAAAAGAGCAAAAGGTATTGTAATCGAAGCTAGATTAGATAAACAGCGTGGTCCTGTTTGTGATGTTGCTATACAAGAAGGCGCGCTAAATTTAGGTGATAGTATTGTAGCTGGTATTGCCTATGGCAAAGCAAAGGTTCTTATTGATGATAAAGGAAAAAGAATAAAAAAAGCGACGGTTTCTATGCCAGTTGAGATATTGGGTCTTCATGAAGTACCAGAAGCTGGCGACGTACTATTTGTTGTAAAAGATGAAAAAATAGCCAAATCAATAGCTGAAGAAAGAAAAGAAAAATACAAAGCAAGTATGCAGAAAAAAACTACTGTAAGTCTGGAAACTGTTTTTAAAAACCTATCTTTAGGTCAACTAAAAGAATTACCAATACTCATAAAATCTGATGTTTTTGGCTCAATTGAAGCAATTTCTTCCTCTGTACAAAAGATATCAACGCAAGAAGTTGCTGTTAAAATAATACATTCTGGCATTGGAGAGATTACAAGATCAGATGTAAACTTAGCAAGTGTCTCAAATGCAATTATCATTGGGTTTAATGTAAGACCATCAAACGATGCGCTAAAGCTTGCAAACGATTTAAAAGTAGAAATTAGAACTTACAAAATCATATACGATATTATAGAAGATATTAAAAAGGCACTGTCTGGCTTATTGTCTCCTACAATAGAAGAGGAAATTTTAGGTAGAGCCGATATTAGAGAGGTTTTTAGTGTTCCTAAGGTCGGTAATATTGCAGGTTGTTATGTAACATACGGGAAAGTTACAAGAAATTCAAAAATCCGCGTAATTAGAAACGGAGTTATAATATTTGAAGGCTCAATTGCATCACTAAAGCGATTTAAAGACGATGTTAATGAAGTTACTTCAGGCTTTGAGTGTGGGATAAGAATTGATAAATTCAACGAGATAAATGTGGGTGATCAGCTTGAATCCTATATTTTAAAAGAAATTCAAAAAACTCTTTAGGTGATAGATTTGTTTATTGGTGTTATTATTATTGAATTATTGTTAAAAGATGCATTCAATATAAAAGACAGAAGAAATATATTATCTAGCATAATAAATAAAATTCGCGGCCAATACAATGCTTCGATAGCAGATATCTCAGAAGAAATACTTTACAACAAAGCTACCATAGCTATTAGTACTGTTGCAAATAGCAAAAGTGCAGTGGAAAAATTTATGGATAAGGTTTATAATTTTATTTCTAATAACTACTCAATAGAAATTTTACATATAGAAAGGCAAATATTATGAATACAACAAAACCATATAAGAGAACACAAAGGGTCTCAAGCACACTCAAAAAAATAATATCAAACGTTATTGAATTTGATCTTAATGATGAACGTTTAAAAAACGTTACAATTACAGATGTTGAGTTGAGTAAAGATTTTAAGTTTGCTAAAATTTACTTTAGCTCACAGTTAAGCGAATTATCCAAAGAAGAAATTGCTACGTTGATTAATAAATCCAGTAGCTTTATTAGTAAAAAAACATGTGAAAAAATAAACTTGCGTACTGTGCCAATATTTAAGTTTGTTTACGACAAATCCGTAGAAAATGGTTTAAAAATTGAGGAAATTTTGAGGCAAATTAAAAATGAGTGAGAATATTTTAGAAAAGGTTGGTTATTATCTAAAAAACTACAACGATTTTCTTATAGTGGGGCATAAAGATCCAGATGGTGATGCAATAGGCTCAAGCCTTGCACTCTACAAAGCACTTAGCGAATTTGGTAAAAATGCAATTGTTGCAAATACATCCAAAATTTCTGATTTGTACTTTTTTTTAGATGATACAAAAAATATCAAATTACTTCAAAACAATGAACGGGCACAAGTTATCATTACAGTAGATAGTGCTGATTTTGAACGTACAAATCTTGATAAAAATTATATTAAGGACAAAATTTTGATCAACATAGATCACCATCCAACAAATACATATTTTGGAAATATCAACTATGTTATGTCACAAGCTTCTGCAGTGGGGTGTTTAATATATGAGATTTTAAAATTTAACGATATCCCAATTAGTTCAAAAACAGCAGAGTATTTGTACTTGAGTATATTAACGGATACTGGATCTTTTAGATACTCATCAACCAGCTCAAATGCTTTTAGGATAGCTGCAGAGCTTATAAGCTTAGGTGTTAAGCCGTGGAAAATAGCCTATAATATATATGAATCTAAAAAACTCACAACTTTAAAATTAATGGGTCAGGCTATAAATACAATCACAACTCATTACAATAATAAGCTTACAATAATGTACATAACTCAAAACATGTATAAAGATTCAAACACTACTGCAGATGACACAGAAGGATTTGTTAATATTGCAAGGAGTGTCAGGGGCTGCGAAGTAGGAGCACTTCTAAGAGAGGATAAACCAAATTACATAAAAGTAAGTTTGCGTTCAAAAGATGAAGTTGATGTTTCCAAAATTGCTTTAACTTTTGGTGGTGGTGGACACAAAAATGCTGCAGGCTTTGAATTAACTGGCAGTATTGAAGAAATCAAAGAAAAACTCGTTCAAGCATTTTCTTTTTTGAAATGAACGGTTTATTACTTATCAATAAACCAAGTGGTATCAAGTCATTTGATGTAGTAAAAAAAGTAAAGGGAAAATTTAACGAGAAAGTTGGCCACAGTGGAATTTTAGATAAATTTGCATGTGGTTTAATGGTTATTGGGATAGGTAAGGCTACAAAGCTTTTGTCTTTTTTTGAGAAGAGTTACAAAGTTTATAAAGCAAAAATAATCTTTGGGTATGAAACAGATAGTTTAGATATTACAGGAAATATCGTACATAATAATGATTATTTGCCAAACATTGAAGAAATCTACAGAACTATAAATCAAAAATTTATTGGAAAAGCAGAGCAGACTGTGCCAATATACTCAAATGTTAAAGTGAAAGGCAAGAGGCTATACAAATATGCACTTTCAAAACAAAATGTTGATCTACCGACAAAAACAATTTACATATCAAGCATCGATATATTAAGTTACAATCAGGGTGTTTTGGAAATCAAAGTAGTTTGCTCAAAAGGTACATACATTAGAGCACTTTCAAGAGATATTGCAAGATCTCTTAATGCTTATGCTACTGTTACTTACTTAGAAAGGCTCTATATATACCCCTTTAGTATAAATGAAGCTGTTGATTTATCTTATGTGAGTCAAGAGCATGTAATTCCATTTGAAAAAGTAAAATATATGACTAAAATAGATACGTTGGAGGTGTTTAATGGAATCGCAAATTAAAATAAAAGGCTGGTGCAAAGAATACCCAGGAGAACGCCCTCCTAGGTTTTTGAGAGCTTTTTTGCTATTTTTTATTGGCATTGAAGAATCTCACGGCTATGACTTAATTGAAAAGCTTAAAAAAATGGGGATACACTATGAGAATTACGAGTTAGGTTATGTGTACAAAACCCTTCGCTCAATGGAAAAAGAGGGGCTTATTAAGTCTAAATGGAACCTACAAGAAAAAGGTAATGCAAGAAGGATTTATGCCATTACTAAAGCAGGCAGAGATAATTTAGATAAGTGGGCTGAAATACTCACAAATCTTCGCGATAGCATAAATAGTTTTCTTAGTGAATATGAAAGGATATACAAAAAAGAGCAAAAAGACTAGCTTTCTATGTATTTAATTTCTGTAAAATCGCTCAAACCTAACGATATACTAGGCAAAGCCATTGTTAGTGAAAAAGGGCAGGTTCTTTTAAATAAAGGTGTAAAACTGGACGAGCATTATATCCATATACTATATAAATACGGTTATCAGTTTGTGTATATTGAAGATGATGATACAAAAGATATTACAGTAGAAGATGACATTAGTGATCAGCTTAAAACAAAAGCAATTAAAACAATAAAAAAAGTTTTTGATATTGTAACGCCTGCAAAAGATGATAATGTAGACGATTTTAAACAAATTATAAAAAAAATAGAAAAAGGTGAAATCAAAAAAAAATTAGCAGACTCTCCATTTATTAAATCAATAGAATCCATATCATACGATATTGTAAATTCTTTAGGGGATGTTAAGGTTTTAAATGGCATGGCAAGTCTGAAAAGACAAGACAATTTTACATATCAGCACTGCCTTGATGTAACTATTCTTTCTGTAGCCCTTGCAAGTAAGTCACTGTATACAAAAAAAAGACTCGTTGAACTTGCAAAAGGGTGTTTATTGCACGATATAGGAAGGATTTTAATAAACAAAAGTCTTTATACTCAACCTAGAAAACTTTCTAGTACAGAGTTTGATCTTATCAAAAAACATCCTCAAATAGGCTATTTAGTATTAAAAGACGTTTCTCAAGTAGGCATAATTGCCTCTCACATTGCTTATCAGCACCATGAGCAACAAGATGGCCTTGGCTATCCAAGAGGATTAAAAGGCAATAATTTGCTTCCAGTGCCAGATAAACTTGCAGAAGAAGGATACATTATGCCTTTAGCCGAAATCGTTTGCGTTACAAATGTTTATGATGCTTTAGTCTCACCTCGCGTATACAGATCCGCCTATACTCCAGATCAAGCATTTTTTATAATGAAAAGAATGGCTGGCAAACAATTAAACATAGAGGCTTTTAGGGTTTTTTCTGACATGATACCTGCCTATCCTATTGGTACGACTGTGTATATTTTAAATGGTAGGTACAAGAATTTTATAGGCGTAGTTTCTAAGATAAATCAAGAAAATCTAACCCGTCCAACAGTAAGGCTATTGTATAATGCCTCAAAAAGACGCATATCTCCACTTGAAATAGACCTAATAAAAAACCCCATTTTGAATATCACTGGGGTAATTATTTGAGATCTTTATCTGCTTTATAAATACCAATACCTAAAATTATTATAATAACAATGGGTATAATTAACTTAATCGGTAAGCCGAGAAATGTTTTGCCTAAGTGATCTTTTATTAAAATTGAGCTACCAAGTATTACTGCGCTAATTATTAAACTGATACCAATTTGTTTAGCAACTAAGCGTATTGTATTTATAAGCTTATCAAGTCCATTAATTTCTATTTCAACTTTAATATGGCCGCTTTCCAAAGCACCTTCGGCTTTTTTAAACAAAAAGGGTATTTTATTTGCTAAAATTGCATAAGTTGCATTAGGTTGTAGAATTTTTTTAAAAATTCTAAATGGTGAGTAAAGTTTCTTTGCAAAACTCTCAAAGTAAGGTTTTGCTGTTTCTGTAAAATTAAAATCCGGGTAAAATTGCTTTCCGACACCATCTGCTATAATAATAGCCCTAAGCAATCTTAAAGAATTTTTGCTGATAATTATATTGTATTTCTTTAAAATTTTGAATAAATCTTTTAATACTTTTGATATGTATATTCTTTTTAAAGGTAGAGAATGATATATATCTATTAGTTCTACAATATCTGATTTGAGATAAGCATTGTTTAAAATATTTGTATTTAGTGTGAAATTAGATACAGACAATAAAATTTTATCAGCATCTTTTTGTATAAAGCCCAGTATCATTTCAACTAAATTTAATTTATCCTCTTCTGTTACTCTTCCGACCATCCCATAATCCAAATAGCAAATCCTGCCATCATGCATAATAATGATATTGCCTGGGTGAGGATCTGCATGGAATAAGCCTATATCAAATATTTGTATCCAGAATACTTTTGCGCCTTCTGTGGCTAACTTTTCCGTATTAAAACCTGCAGATCTTATAGACTCTATATTTGTTGCCTTATACCCATCTATAAACTCCATAGTTAGTACATTGCGTGAAGTGTATTCCCAAAAAACTTTTGGCACATAAATGTTTTTAAATTGACTTAAGTTTTCTTTGAATGTTTGCATGTATTGTGCTTCTATTTCGTAGTCAAGTTCTTTTTTAATAGTTTCTTCAAATTCTATTATGAAAGGCTTTATCTCAAAATTAAAATAAAGTTTTAATTTTGAGTTTAGATAATCGCCAATTTGTTTTAATAACTCTATGTCGGCTTGTATGGTTTTTTCTATGTTTGGTCTTTTTACCTTAATTGCAACAGTTTGACCACTAGTAAGAATCGCTTTGTGTACTTGGCCCAATGAAGCGCTTGCTTCTACATTTTCGTTAAAATAAGAAAAAATTTCATTTAATGGTTTTTTAAATTCTGTTTCTATAATTGATTTCACTTTGCTAAATTCAAAAGGTGTTACATCATCTTGGAGTTTTTTTAACTCTTCTATAAATTCATACGGTAAAATATTTTCTTGAGTAGACAAAAGCTGTCCAAATTTTACAAAAGTAGGACCTAATTCTTCCAGTAGTTTTCTAAATTGTTCTGGGGTTGTTGAAGGTTTAGTTTTGCTAAATTTTATATTTTTTGTGACAAAACCAAAACCATACTTTGCAAGAATAAATGATATTTCGCGAAATCGCCTTATATTACCAAAAGTTCTTCTTATTTCCATCGTTTAGAAATGTCGTTTTCTATACCTGTAACATCTAATACTTTACCAACAACAAAATTAACTAAATCATCTATAGTTTTGGGTTCGTTATAAAAAGCAGGTACAGGTGGGACAATATTTACACCAAGCTGCGCTAATTTTAGCATGTTTTCTAGGTGTATTGCAGAAAATGGCATTTCTCTTGGGCAGATTGTTAACGTGCGCTTTTCTTTGATAGCCACATCGCACATTCGAGCAATTAAGCTCTGCGAAAAACCCATAGCAACACTTGAGAGCGTTTTTATTGAACATGGTATTACAATTGTTTTGTCGATTAAAAACGAACCACTTGCAAGTGGAGCGTAAAAATCATCATTGTTAAAATATTCAACTTTAAGTGATTTAAAAAATTCAATCAAATCTGTCTGCATTTCAGTTTTTGCTATTTTTATAGCATCAATTGACGCTACAGCAAAGATTTGAAACTTTCTTAAAGCGCTTAGATATTCTAATAATTTTTTTGCATATATAATTCCACTTGCACCGCTTATGCCAATGACAATTTTCATTGGATTACCTCAACTTTTCTTAAGCCAATCACTCTTGCATTTCCAATCCTTTTTGAATTAAATTCTACTTTTATTATATCACCTTTATAGCCCATTTGCAAAGCTTTGGCGCTTGTTTGTATGTCTATGCCATTTTTGTCATACATAGCACTTACAATATCACCAATATTGACTAGCATTTGTCTTTGTGTATTGTAAAATGTAAAAAAACTACCTGCCTTAATATTGCCCAATGCTTTTGCGCTAATAATCGAATCCTTGGTTGTTATTACATAAGAAGGTACATAGTCAACCCTTTTATATTCAATGTCATCTTTTGAGATTACTTGGTAGCTTCTAATGTCTTGGCTTGCTATGGGTACAAGCGAATCAATCTTTTTTACGTATTGTATAAAAAAATTTCTATAAACTTGATTATTAAGCATAACGGTTAACTGTATCCAGCTATATTCTCCATAATTTTTTATACTGCTAATGCTTAAAGTATAGTGATTATAGGGCAGGGCGATCGGGAGTTTTGTCTGTATGATTAAGTCTTTTTCGTCCATTAATTTGTATATAGTGTCAGCTGTTATTAAAAATGCCTTTCGTTTTACTATAGAATACGATCCGCAAATATTATAATGCATATTGTTACCATTTAATATGCTTTTTAAATAATCAGCATCGATTTTTGTTGTTTCATTTGGCATAGGAGCCAACGAAATGGGCATTTTTTCAATATTTTTTGGATATTTTGAAGCTATGTCTGATATAAACACCCTATCTGAGTTTACTTCAACATTTTTTATTAAATTAATATCGCAAGCTATTGAGAGGCTAACAAATATAAATATAAAGCTACTGCTTGAGATTATTAGCAGTTTGCAACATTTGATCAGATGTTTGTATAACTTTTGCATTTGTCTCATACGCCCTTTGAGCTGCTATCATATCGACCATTTCTTGAACAACACTAACATTTGACATTTCAAGGTAACCCTGATTAATTGTCCCAAGACCGTTTATACCTGGTGTACCCAGCGTTGGTGTGCCTGATGATACAGTTTGTTGAAATAAATTTTGACCAATTGCTTTAAGACCTGCTGGATTAGCAAAAAAAGCAAGTTGTATTTGACCAAGCTGCGTGGGTGTAGTTTGACCTGCTTCCAACACAGAAATTGTACCATCGTTTCCCACGCTTATCGATGTTGTATCCTGCGGCACAGTAATTTCTGGTGATAAAGGATAGCCGTCTGTTGTAACGATTCTACCGTTATTGTCTAATTTAAAATCACCGGCTCTTGTGTATGCGATTGTTCCATCTGGCATTGTAATTTGGAAAAAACCGCTGCCTTGTAATGCTAAATCAAGTGGGTTTCCTGTTTCTTGCAAACTACCTTGCATAAAATTTTTTGATACATCTGCTAATTGCGTACCCAAACCAATTTGTATACCTGTTGGTTCAACTGTATTGGAGGTCGTGTTAACACCAGCTTCCTTTTGCGTTTGATATATTAAATCTTCAAAATCAGCTCTAGAACGCTTAAAACCCACTGTGTTAACGTTTGCTAGGTTGTTTGCTATAACATCTATGTTTGTTTGTTGGCCCTGCATGCCAGTAGATGCTGTCCACAATGCCCTTATCATTTTTTATTTCCTCCTTTTTTAAGTAACGCTGCCTATCTGGATTGTATTAGGTATCAGTTGGTTTGCAAATGTTGATATTACTTTTTGATAACTATCATATGAGCGTTGATTTTGTATAAGCTCTACCATTTCTTTTACAATATTAACATTTGATTGTTCCAAATAACCTTCTTTTAGCATAAAGTTTGCTGTTAATTGTGGCTGCATGTTATTTACTGGCACAAAACAATTATCGCCCACTTTTCTCAAATTTCCATAGTTGCTAAAATCTCTAATTGCGATAGTGTCTGTTTGCGCTCCATTGTCTAGAACTGCACCAGTTTGAGAAAAAGCTGTTTGAGAATCAACTTTAATAAATTTTCCATTCTTAAAATAATTTTCACCCAGCACAGGGTAATTTGTGCCTCTTTGAACCAATATTCCTTGACTATTTATACCAAATTGACCGCCTCTGGTATATTCTATACCATTTGGAGTAAGCACAGCAAAAAAGCCTCTGCCTTCGATTGCAAAATCTAGCTTATTGCCCGTTTTTTCTAGAGAGCCTTGCGTAAAATTTATGTAGTCTTTATCCATATGAACAACTGAATTTACAGCTTCATTTATAAAATTTGCCGCTAATTGTGTGTTTTGCGCAATGGGTAGTTTGGCTTCACCATAGCCATTAAATTCTGACCAGCTTTTCTGATTAATACCTTCACTTTTAAAACCAATTGTATTTGAGTTTGCTATATTATTTGCAATGTTGTTTACCCTTTGGGCTGCAATAATCATTGCACTAGCTGACGTGTAAATACCACTTAGCATCAAAGCACCTCCAAAGCTAAGTGTAGCAAAATCTGTTCTAGTTTAATAACTGATTATTTTTTATTGTTTGAACGAGATCTGGTAGCAAGAGATGATGGTTATCTACGATATCTTGAGTTATTTCCCATATTGCAATACCGCCTAAATTCATCTCAAAAGCATAGCGTATCTTATCATTAATTGATGATGAGTCGTCAAAACTGTAGTAGATCTTATTTTTTTTATTTACTAAATATGGTGTTTTTGTCATAAAATCCCAAAAATATTGATAATCTTCGTTTTTTAGAAGGGATAATATATTTCTATATGTAGTAGCAAAAGATTGATTGAATTCTTGACATGGTTCGTCAGCATTAAAAGCCCTGCCATAAAATGGTATACCAAGAAGTATTTTTTTAGAATCAATTCCTCTTGCAAGCCAGTACTCAATGCTTTTTTGTATATCGTGTGTGTTGCAAAAACCTGGTTTGAGCGGAGCATTGTAACCACTAATGTGACTCCAAGCCCCAGAATAATCATAAGACATAACGACAAAGTAGCTTACAAAATATTTTAAAAAATCAATGTCAAAATATCTGCCACTATAATTTGCATAAGGTAAATCGACGCAAATTATATAGTCATTCCCAAGGTTTTGTTTCAAAATTTGAACAAATTTGTTCAAATTTAAAGCATCAGTTGAATTTTTTGGAAATTCCCAATCTATATCAACGCCATTATACTGGTTTTTCTTAATAAAATTTATTAATTGATCAGCAAAATTTTGAAATAATTGAGGGTTGTTTAGCACACTTGATAAATAACCAGAATTGCCACCGCCGCCAACAGACAAAATAACTTTTATGTTCTTGCTTGTAGCAATATCTACAATTTCTTTATTGTTAAAACTTTTTGGTACAACAAGATTGCCATTTCTATCCGGCCATACAAAAGCATGGTATAATACATTTATACTATTATTTATTGCAATTTGAGGAGGAAATTTTGATTGTTCCCAATAAGGATAGAAACCTGCAATTAGAAAATTTGAAGGCTTATTTTGCGTTTTTATTTCTACTGCTGGCCGAAGCGTTGGAATTACAGAAACTTTTTCTTTGTAGCTACAGCCAGCAAGTAGAGTTAACGCTAAAATTAGCGTTAATAATTTCATTTTTATTTGTTTATAATAATTTTATCCTGCTTTTTTAATTCTTCAATATAACTGTCCAATGCTTGTTTTTTCTTCAAATTTGCCAAATACTGTGAAATCTCAGGTTTTACTTTACTTAATGGCAATATTTGACCTTTTGAATCCTTTAGTTTTGATTTATTTTGATTATAAAAGTCCGTTATTTCTTTATCTGTTGGTGTAAAATTTTGATTGCCAAATTTCTTTTGCAATAAAGCATTAATTAGAATATTGTCTGTTTGAGTTTTAATTTCTTGCGTAACCTGCGGGTCTTTTTCTAAATTGAGTTTTTTTGCTTCATTAAGCAAAACCCTTTCGCTAATAAGTGAATTTAAAACGTTTTCTCTCACTTGCGCGGTGTTTTTATTGTTTACAGCACCAGCAGGAAGAGATTTTATAATATTATCCACAGCCGATTGAGTAATTTCGTAACCATTAACCGTAGCTAATACTTTATCTTGAGTTTGAGCAAAAGCAGTAGCTGTTAAAAAAAACGTCACCAAAAACAAACTTGCCAAAAGCTTCATACGCCCTCCTTTAAAAAACATTAATTTTTTTAGCTATCCAATTGTAGACTACAATAGGCGGTTTTGTCAACCTTAAAATATCTGTTTAATTTTATTATTGACAAAGTCTCAATATTGTATAATCTTAGTGAGGTAAGGAGGGTTTGTATGGAAATTAAAATTGTAAAGATTGTTACGGGAGAAACAGTTATAGGTACAAAAGTGTTAGATTATTTAGAGGATGTTGCTCTTATTCAGGTAATACCATCATCTGGCAGTATCCAACTTGCAATATTGCCTTATGGTTTTCCTTTTGAGGAAAAAATTGGTGGTAAAATTTCTGTAGATAAAATTGTTTATGAATTCGAAGATGTGCCAGAAGACATAAAGAATAAATATTTAGAAGCAAAAAGTGACATTAAAATAAGCTCAACAATACCAGGATCCGACTTAGATTTTAATCTGATAAAATAGTTTTAATCAATTGTAATAACTGTCAAAAGCGTGCCATTTTCTACATCGCCAGTCGAAGCATCAAGCCACACCAAACAATTTGCCTTTGCCATTGAAAAAAAATTGCTTGTGTCTTGAGATTCGAGTGGTTCTATAAATAGACCTTTATTATTATATGTTAAGATTGCGCGATTAAAGTAGTCCTTGCCCATTCTAGAATGCATTGATTTTGTTGTTGAGGCATAATAAATAGCGTTTTTATAGTTAGTTAAGCCTGATAATTTCTTTAAAGCGGGTTTTAAAAATACCTGGGTATTTACTACCAAAGACGAAGGCCAACCCGGCATGCCAAATACTAATTTATCACCTAAATTACCAAAAATTAAAGGCTTACCCGGCTTAACTGTTGTTTCATCAAATTTTATATCAATTCCTAAAGCTTCAAAAACTTTTTTGGTAAAGTCTTTTGTGCCTTTTGATGAACCACCTGTACTAACAAGTATATCGCAGCGTGATAACGCATAACGATAAGTTTCAACCAGCTCATTGATATTATCTCTTATGTGCCCAAAATATATGCACTCGGCATTTAGCTTTTTTACAAAGCCGTTTAGATAAAAGTAATTCGTGTTGTAAACAGACCCTTTTTGAGCTGTTGCACCAGGAAAAACAACTTCATCACCTGTTGTAATAATGCCAACTATGGGTTTTTGATATACCTCAATCAAAACTTCTCCCACATATGCAAGCAGAGCCATTTTTTGCTCGTTAATAAGCTCTCCTTTTTTTATTACAATTTCACCTTTTTTGATTTCAGATCCAGCAAAAACAAAATTTCTATACTTTTCTACATTTTTGCTTAGTTTTATATAACCATCATGTTTTTCAATAAGTTCTACTTCAATAACTGAGTCGCATATTTGGGGTATATCATTGCCTGTGTTTAATCTAAAGGCGCTATTTTCATCAAACTGGTTAATATCGAATACTTCTTTTAATGGTTTGTCTTTATTTTTATAAACTATTGCATATCCATCCATTGCCGTTTTATTTAGGCAAGGGTAATCTGACTTTGCTAGAATATCAATGCAAGCTACCCTCCCCAAAGAATCGCTCAAAAAAACCGTTTGTGACGGCTTTGTTTTAGAGCAATCCAGTACAATCTCTAGCGCTTCTAAGACATTTTTCTTCATATTACTTTCCAAATGGGCATATTGGATATGTGCAGTAATCGCAAAAGTGGCATAATCCCCCTTCACTATAAAATTTTAGCTCTTTTTTATCAATATGGTCTTTAGCAAGCAGTCGTGGCAAAAAAATATCTAAGGCACTTGCTTTATAGTATAGACTACCTGCTGGCACAACGCAAATCGTGCTATTTTCAAGGTATCCAATGCTTAAATTGTTTGCTGGCTGTATTGGATTAGATTTAAATACAAATTTCACTTTGGCTTTTGATAGGGATTGTTTTGTTACATCGTCTGGATCAACACTGCTTCCGCCGCAAACAAATATCAAATCAGCTGTTTTTAATTGATTTAAAGCTTCAATAATGGCTTTTGTATCATCTGGAACTATTCTACAATCGTTAATTATGCAACCATATTTTTTTAGCTTGCCCTCAATATGACTTTTAAATAAATCTTTTCTCAAACCATAGTAAATTTCATTTCCAGTAATTATCGCATTAATTGTTTTGACGCTGTAGGCAATAACATTAAAAATTGATGTATCGAGAATTTTTTTTACTTTTTCTAATACTTTTTTCTTTGTATAAAGTGGAATAATGCGAAAAGCGGCAATGGTTTTGTTTTCATTGCATGCAAAGTTATTGTGGATGCAAGGTAGTGATAAATCACTGATAGCGTTTATTTTAAACAATTTGTTTTTATCTATCTTTAATAAGCCATCAATTGCCGAGTAAAAATTGATTTTGCCTTCGGTAGGAGACTTATCATAAAAAATATTTTCTCCTGCAATGTATGGGGCAATTTGAATAGCAAAATCATCTTCATGGATATCATTTTCATCTGGTATTAGCTTATAAATATAGCTTTTACCTATTGATTTTAAGATATCAACATCGCTTTGTCCAACTATATGGCCTTTTTTAAAGCGAGCACCCTTAAAACCCTCTTCTTTGTTAATATATGTAATGTCATGAGCTAAAGCTAATCCAACGCTTTTTTCAACAGGAACTTTTATTTTTTTCACAAGGTAAATTCTAATTAAAGCTGTTTTTTTGTCAAGCGTTTTTTTGTAAATTATATAACGGTTGCTTAAAGTTGACATTATAAAAAAATTGATATAGTATTAACTTTTATATGGAAATGCTTTATGCAAAGTGGTTATTCAATGGTAAAGAAATATTAAAAGGGTTGGGCTGTGTAAGCCACAACAATATGGTAGTTGACTTGTTACCAATTAAGCTTGCAAAAAAAACTTACCCTGAAGCAGTAGTAAAAGATTATGGAGAGGGTGTTTTATTTAGCGGTTTTGTTAATGCCCATACGCACCTTGATTTATCCAATGTAAGTATTGAGCCATACTTAGGCTTTGTAAAATGGCTAAAAACGATGATAGAAACTAAAGTTCAAGCCAACGAAACTCAAACGGATGAAGCCATAAAAAAAGCACTTGACAGCTTAATTAAAAGCGGCGTTTGCGCAGTTGCAGATATTAGCAATACGCTTAAAAGCTGTAATTATCTTAAAAAAATACCAAAAGCTATTGTTTTTTTTGAAAACTATTCTTTAAGAAAAAAACAAGCGCAAGAAAAAATAGCCTATATTGAAAATAACATTGAAAACATAAGACAAACATACAAAATGAAAATTGATGTTACAGCACATTCTGTGTATTCAACACATAGAGATTTATTGGGGTATACAATGCTAAAGAACAACCCAAAGTTTGGCAGTGATTTATTTAGCTTTCATTTTTTAGAAAGTGAATTTGAAAATCCGTTTGTTAACTCTAGAGGCGATTTATTTGAAATGCTACAAGAAAAAGGTTTAATAGACAATCAGCTTCATTTTTCAAGCGCAATCGAGTACATAAAAAGCTTGGGAGATATAAAAAAAGGCTTATTTGTTCACTGTGTTCATATTAAGCCAGATGAAATTGAATATTTAAAAAGCATAGATGCTAGTATTGTAATAGCTCCGCGCAGTAACTATTACATAAGTAAATCCTTGCCAAATTTAGAACTGTTGAAAAATAGCGGCATAAATGTTGCAATTGGCACAGATTCGCTTGCAAGCAATTGGGATCTAAATATTATTAATGAATTAAAATTTTTATACAAACACTACAGTCATATTGATCCTGCTTATTTTTTTGGGATAGCAACCACAGGGGGTTATACAGCACTCAACCTCCACATTGGTTTTAAAAAAGGTTTTTATGCTTATCCGTTCTTTATGGAAACAACTACAAACAATGCCCTTGAAGAAATTTTGCAATAAATTTAAAAATTTGTATTATGTTTAAGACACTTTGAAAAATGAGGTTAATGTATGTCAAAAGACAACTCTATAAAAAAGGTTCTTATTATAGGCTCTGGTCCGATAGTAATTGGTCAGGCATGTGAATTTGATTATTCTGGCACTCAAAGTTGTAGGGCTTTATCAAAAGAAGGGATTGAGGTTATTTTAGTTAATTCTAACCCGGCCACAATTATGACAGATCCACAACTTGCAAATAAAACCTATATCGAACCAATAAGCGTAGAGTTTATTGAAAAAATAATTGCAAAAGAAAGGCCAACGCATTTATTGCCAACATTGGGCGGTCAAACGGCTTTAAATACTGCCATGGGTCTTTATGAAGCTGGTGTGCTTGATAAATACAATGTCAAGCTCATAGGTGCAAATATAGAATCTATCAAAAAAGCTGAAGATAGAGAACTATTTAAAGAATCTATGCGCAAAATAGGCCTTAAAACGCCAAAATCCACAGTTGTTAGAAGCCTTGAAGAGGCAAATATTGCTGTAAGCGAGATTGGTTTTCCTGCAATTATTAGACCTTCTTTTACACTAGGAGGTACTGGTGCTGGTATTGCCTACAATAAAGAAGAGTTTGAATCTGTGGTAAAATGGGGTTTAGGTCAGAGTCCAATTAGAGAAATATTAGTCGAACAATCTGTAATTGGCTGGAAAGAATTCGAGTTGGAAGTAATGCGAGATAAAGCGGATAATGTTGTGATTATTTGCTCAATAGAAAATTTTGATCCAATGGGCGTTCATACTGGTGATTCAATTACAGTTGCACCAGCGCAAACCCTTACAGACAAAGAATACCAATTGTTAAGGGATGCAGGTATTGCAATAATTAGAGAAATTGGTGTAGAAACAGGTGGATCCAATATACAATTCTGTGTTAACCCACAAAACGGAGAATTTTATGTAATAGAAATGAACCCAAGAGTATCTCGCTCAAGCGCTTTGGCAAGTAAAGCTACGGGTTTCCCCATAGCTAAAATTGCAACGCTTTTAAGTATTGGTTATACTTTAGACGAAATATCCAACGACATAACAAAAAAAACCCCTGCAAGTTTTGAACCAACGCTTGACTATGTTGTTACCAAAATACCACGCTTTACATTTGAAAAATTTAATACAAAAGATGAAATTGGTATGCAAATGAAAAGCGTGGGCGAGGTTATGGCAATTGGGCGTACATTTAAAGAATCTTTACAAAAAGCCATCCGCTCCTTAGAAATGGATCATTATGGCCTTGAAGATGTAGAAGAAAATGATATATCAAAAATTATTGATAAAATTGTGCACCCAAACAGCAAGAGACTCTTTTATATTGCAAAGGCTATGAGAATGGGAATGTCTGTAGATGAAATATATAAATATTCATTTATTGACAAATGGTTTTTAGCTAATATAAAGCAAATACTGGACATGGAAAACCAAATAAAATTAATTGGTGTTAATATAGAAAATATCAGAAAAATAAAACAATATGGTTTTTCTGATAAATATCTTGCTAAACTTACAGGTAAAAAAGAAGAGGACATAAGGTCTTTTGCAAGAAACCTTAATGTTAAAAATGTTTACAAAATGGTTGATACGTGCGCTGCTGAGTTTGAATCCTACACTTCATATTTATATTCAACCTACGAACATGAAAATGAGTCAAAGAAATCTAACTCCAAAAAAGTCGTAATCTTAGGCAGTGGCCCAAATAGAATTGGTCAAGGTATAGAGTTTGATTACACATGCGTGCATGCAAGCCTCACATTAAAAGAAGAAGGTTATGAATCTATAATGATAAATTGCAACCCAGAAACTGTGTCTACCGATTATGATATTTCTGACAAACTTTATTTTGAACCTTTAACATTTGAAGATGTTATGAACGTTATAGAAAATGAAGATCCAGAAGGCGTTATTTTACAATTTGGAGGGCAAACACCACTAAAGCTTGCAAAAGATTTGCAAAAAAATAATGTTAAAATATTAGGTACAGACTCATCAAGTATAGATTTAGCTGAGGATAGAGAGTTATTTAAACAACTAATTGACCAGTTAGGCTTAAGACAGCCAAATAGTGCAACAGCTACAACAATCGAACAAGCAATAAACATAGCAAACAATATTGGCTATCCTGTGCTTGTTAGACCTTCTTATGTGTTGGGCGGAAGAGCTATGACGATAGTCTACGATCAATCGCATATGGAAAAATATTCGAAAGAAGCCATAAAGGTCTCTGGAGAGCATCCTATATTAATAGATAAGTTTTTGGAAGATGCAATAGAAATTGATGTTGATGCACTATCAGACGGTACTGATACGGTTATTTGTGGTATAATGGAACACATAGAGGCAGCTGGCGTGCACTCTGGAGATTCTGCTTGTTCTCTGCCGCCAAGAACATTGAGTAAGCAAATGATTGATGAGCTAACAAACCAAACAATAATTATATCAAAAGAATTGAATATTAAAGGTTTTATAAATATTCAATTTGCAATCAAAGATAAAAGCATCTATATTCTTGAGGTTAACCCCAGAGCATCCAGGACAATACCGTTTGTTAGCAAAGCCACAGGAATTGCTTGGCCAAAAATTGCCACAAAAGTATTGCTTGGACGAAAGCTTAAAGAGCTTAATGTTAGAGAAGTAGTTCCACAATATTATGCTGTTAAGGAAGTTGTTTTGCCATTTGCTAAGTTTCCAGATGTAGATGTTGTGTTAGGTCCAGAGATGAAATCAACGGGTGAGGTTATGGGTATAGATAAGGATTTCTCACTTGCATACTATAAAGCTTTTTATGCAAGTGGTTCGGTTTTACCCGTAAAAGGTAATGTATTTTTGTCTCTTGCTGATAAAGATAAATCCTATGTGGGTGAGATTGCCCAAAAATTGATCAATTTAGGTTTCAAAGTTTTTGCTACTCAAAGGACTTACAACATGATCAAAAATTTGCACAATGTTTTTTATGTAAAAAAAGTTAGTGAGGGCAGGCCAAATATACTTGATTTGATAATAAACGATGAAATAAACTTTGTCATCAACACGCCATCTGGTAAAGTATCTTTTAGCGACTCATTTCATATAAGGAGGTTATCGCTTTTGAAAAATATACCATACTGCACAACTGTTTGGGGAACTTTGGCAAGCATAGAAGCCATAACGGCAAAAATTAATTCACAAACTATAGATGTAAAAGCAATACAAGATTACTATAAGGAGCCTAATAATGGGTGATAAAGCTTTTTTTACGCCAAAAGGATACAATAAGCTCATTGACGAATTAGAAAGATTGCAAAAAATCGAAAGACCGAAAATTATAAAAGAAATAGAAGAAGCTCGTGCAAAGGGTGACTTGAGTGAAAATGCTGAGTATCATGCTGCAAAGGAAAAACAAGTATTCATAGAAAAGCGCATTTCTGAAATCTCAAATAAAATTAATAAAGCTTGTATAATAGACCCAAATAGTGTTTCAAAAGATAAAATAAGCTTTGGATGTAAGGTAAAATTGCTCAATACAGACACAGATGAAGAAGTTGAATACATGATTGTAGGCGAAGACGAAGCAAACCCAAATGATGGCAAAATATCCGTAAATAGCCCTATTGCGCTTGCACTTTTGAGCAAAGAGGTTGGTGATGTGGTAAGCGTTAAGGTGCCAGCAGGTATTAAAAACTTTGAGATAGAGGATATCTCTTAATCATGAAAACAATCGTTTTAAACAATGATCAAGTTGCAAAAGATACTTACTATCTACAACTGCAAGTACCCGAAGGATTTAAGTATGAACCGGGCCAATTTTTAATGCTAAAAATAAACAAGCTTAACGAACCATTGCTTAGAAGACCGTTCAGTATAGCAAAAGTAGATGAAACAATAGATATTTACTATAAAGTTATAGGTCTTGGAACAAACATTTTAAAATCGTATAAAAAGGGTGATTTAATTGATTTTACTGGTCCTTTTGGTAATGGGTTTGATTTAAGAAACAAGCGTATTGTGTTGTGTGGAGGCGGTATTGGTGTTGCGCCGCTTATTGGTTTAAAGTATTTTTTAGATTCAAAAAATATTACATCACATTGCTTTTTTGGTTTTAACTCAAAAGAAGACTGTTTTGTTGATTTTGGAGAAATTGCAACGCTGGATGGCTCTTTAGGGAAAAAGGGCAGTGTGGTTGATTTGTTGGAAGATTTAGACAATTCATTCCATGTTTATGCTTGCGGTCCAAAAGGCATGTTGAAGGCATTGTGTGAGCTTGCAGATAGAAAAGGTTTTAGTATGGATATATCGCTTGAGTCTAACATGGCTTGTGGCTTTGGTGTGTGCTTGGGATGCAGTATTAACACTATTAATGGTTACAAACAGGTTTGCAAAGATGGCCCAGCGTTTAACTATACGGAGATTATATGGTAAATTTAGAGGTAAAACTATCAAATTTAAGATTCAAAAACCCCGTATTAGTTGCCTCAGGTACATTTGGTTGGGGTATTGAGTACAATCGTTTTTTTGACATAGGCTTGCTTGGTGGCGTAATTGTTAAAGGCTTAAGTCTAAACCCAAGGCAGGGCAACCCGCCACCGCGTATTGTTGAGACACCATGTGGTATGCTAAATTCTATTGGTTTGCAAAACATAGGCTTAGAAAAATTTGTAAGTGAAGTTTTACCTCAATTTGACAGTATAAGAACAAATTTAATAGTGAATATTTATGGAAGCGAGATTGGAGAATTTGTGGAGCTTGCAGGTAGACTAAATAATTATAAGCAAATCGCCGCTTTGGAAATTAATGTATCATGCCCAAATGTAAAAGCAGGTGGTGCAGCATTTGGTAAAGATCCAGAGGTTGTTTTTGTATTAATTTCTAGTATAAAAAAAGTCTGCGATAAAACTATTATTGTTAAATTAACACCAAATGTTACAGATATTGCACTAATTGCTCAAGCAGCTCAATCTGCAAAAGCTGATGCTGTAAGCTTAATTAACACTCTAACAGGAATGATTATTGACACAAAAACAAAGAAGCCGTTTTTAGGCAATAAATTTGGTGGACTAAGCGGTCCTGCTATTTACCCTGTAGGTTTGAAGATGGTGTATGAAACCTATGAAAAGGTTAATATACCGATAATAGGTGTTGGAGGTATATACAACGCAGACGTTGCAGTTCAATATATACTGGCTGGCGCATCTATGATACAAATTGGCACAGCAAATTTTGTAGAGCCAGATATAAGTTTAAAAATAATTGAAGGAATAAGGAGGTACTTAGAAGATGAAGAAATTGATGATGTTAATAAGCTTGTTGGTCTTGCTCACAACTAGCGCATTTGGATATACGCTTAAAGATTTAGGCATATCGGTTAATAACTATCAATTTTTACATTTTAAACAAATTGCCATTAATGCAATGACAAAACAAAAAATTGAAAGAAGCGGTACATTAACGATAAAAAAAGGTCAATACATGGTTTTTGCGTATAATAATGAAACGATAAAGCTTAAAGACTCAAAAGCTTACGATACGATTGGCAATAGCACAAAAATATACCCGCTTGAAGGTTTTAATCAAGTGCTCTATAACCTGTTTTTGGGAAAAACCAACATAAATTCAATTTTCAATATAAAGAAGGTAAACGATTATTTTCTTTTGACTCCTAAAGGAAAAACCAATATAGCTCAAGTAGAGCTATACCCTAACAATCAAAAACTAAAAGAGATTAAAATTACAGACATATACGGCAATATTATTATATTTGATTTTTGATGTTGCTTTTGGCATTTGAACATCTTGGCGAAGCTAAATTATTTATAGAGCACTTTGATGCGCAAAAAAGACACAGTGTTTTTTGCGCAGATGGCATTGTAATATATGTTAATTATGGTAAAGGTGGTTTGAGTTTAGCATTAAATATAGCAAAATTGAATGAACAACTCAAACCACAACTATGTGTGCTTTTTGGTCTTGCAGGAAACCTAGCAAGCCTAAAAATAGGTGAAGTTGTAGTAGTTAATAAAGTAAAGCTTTTAGATTCTAGCTTAGACCCCATCTTAAATCCTGTTGAAATAAATTCTATAGATGGATTCAAAAATGTTGATTGTTTAAGTGTTTTAGGTAATTATGCATTCGATAAAAACTTAAGCTATCTTGCTGATTGCATTGATATGGAGGCATATTTTTTTGCAAAAGCTTTAAATGAGTTGGGTATAAATGGCTTTATAATAAAATTAATAAGCGATAATAATAACCAATTTTCAAAAGAATTTAAGTTCGACTACTCAAAAGTTGTTAAAATACTTGAGCTTTTAAAACAGATTGCAAATAACAATTTAACAGAGATATTCCTAAATACTGCCATAGCTAATGTAAATGTACTTTTTAACTTGAAAAAGCTATTTGAAAAAAAACGCTACACATTTACAATGCGTCAGAATGTTTATAAAAAAATTAAAATAAATACGGCAAAAAACATCAAAAAACCCTTTAAACTCAAATACATATTGTGCGAAAAACCGCTAAAAGGCGATTGTGATAAAAAAATAAATGACTATGTAAGTTACTTTCACAATCTAAAAGACAAATGTGCACTAATTTATGCTACAAAGAAAGGTGAATTTTTGAGAAAAACACCTGATAATTATACGCCTGCAAATACATACGGGTACTCTATTATTCAGTCTTATAACTGCATGTATGATTGTTCGTATTGTTTTTTAAAAGGCTATTTTAAAACATTTAACCCCGTTATATTTAAAAATATCAAAGATTATTTTTGCGCTATTAAAAAAACTCTTAAAAATGACAAACTAAGACCATTATACTTTTACTTAGGAACATTTTCAGACCCTGTAGCCCTTAGTATTTTTGATGCAAGTTATATAAAATTTGCAAGGTTTTTTGAAGAACTTGATGCAATTCTAGAAATTAGAACAAAATCAGTTATGATAGATAAATTATTAAAAGAAAAACCTTTTAAAAATACAATAATTGCTTTTTCTCTAACCCCTCAAAATGTTATAGATAAATTTGAACCATATACGCCAAGTCTTGTAAGACGGCTGAATGCTATAAAATTATTGGATCAAGCTGGATTTAATATAGGGATTCGCTTTGATCCTTTTTTTGTTGACAATGCAGATGATTATAAAGATTTTATTAATGCGTTAAATGAAATAAAACACCTACATTCTATTGAGATTGGACTGTTAAGATTTTCAAAAAATGAATATAAAGTCTTTTTAACCAAAAATCCCGGTATATTATCTAATTTAGTTCTTAAAGATGATATGTACATCCAATCAAGCCAAAAAAACATAAAAACGCTTGTTAACAACTTACTTTGCAATTTCAAAGATAAAATATACTACAACATGATTGTTTAAGTCTTTAAAAAATACTATTAAGCTTTATATGCTTGACATCTTTAATTAATTATTATATAAGTTAAAAAATTACATTGGAGGTTAATAATGAAAGAAGAGGATCTTAACGCACAATTGGCTGAATTAGTTAGACTTAATCCTCAAATTGAGGGTTCAGCTTTAGTTAGCTCAGATGGTTTAATGATAAGCTCCCAATTGCCTGCTAATTTCGATGAAGACAGGGTTGCTGCTATGTCTGCTGCATTGCTAACGTTAGGTGAAAGAGCTGTGGATGAATTAGAAAAAGGCGTGCCAGAGCAGGTTACCGTAAAAGGAGACAAAGGCTATATTATATTGACATCAGCTGGCAGTGAAGCAGTTTTGATTGTTCTTGCTAGATCAGATGTTAAGTTAGGATTGCTTTACTTAGATATTAAAAATACCTCAAAAAAACTCAAAGAATTAATGTATTAAGAGGTGTGTAATGAGCGATGAAGATAAAAAAGAGCGTTTAGAGAAGCTAAGTGGTGCTCATGTTTTTTGGGCATCGCTTGTTGGATCTTCTTACGATTTAGGGATAATGAACCAAGCTATTATAGTGCCTGCTATGAAAGCTACGGCGCAAAGGCTTGTATTACACCAAATGTACAAAAAATTACTCCCAAAATTTAGCATGCAAGAGAGTTTAGACATTAATATAAACAAAGCAATGGATGCCTTAAACGAGTATCTTTTGTTTGCCAATCATTATAACGTATCTGTCTCGCAAGAAGATTCCAGAATGATTGCAACGGTTACTATCAGAAAAGATTCCTGTATGTTTTGTCCAGTTGGCGTAGGCGGTGGGCCAGTTGATACAAGCGTATGTCCATATCCTCCACTTTTTTCTACATATCTAGATGTTTTGGCAAAAAATACACTTTCATTTTTAACACCAAAAATGAAAAAAGAAGAAAAAGGCTACATGAAAAAAGAGCCTGAAAGATGCATTATGAGTTTTATTTTTGAAGAAGATGAAATTTTTAAAATTACTTATGAAATTTTAAAATCGTCAGCTGAAAGGGTGCAAATTACAATAGAAAATGCTCTAAAAGATGGCAAAATAACAGAAGAAGACCTTTGGGACAGAAACTATGTACCTATAGAAAATACAAATCCACAAAAATACAAAACTAAATTTACTAATTTTATAAAAACATACATACAGCCTATTGAAGATGAAGTGCTAAGTATGAATAAAAAATTTGTCTTTGTGGTTTTGGTTGATGAAAACGGCTACTTACCAGCACATAACTCTATCTATGACAAGCCCCTTACAGGCGATTATAAAAAAGATCTTGCAGGGAACCGTTCAATGCGTATCTTTAACGACCCAACAGGGTTTGCAGCTGCAAAAAACACAGACCCTATTTTGTTTCAGATCTATCCTCGAGATTTAGGAAAAATCATGTACGATATTTCTATGCCAATAATAATAAATCAAAAACATTGGGGCGCTTTGAGAGTTGGTTTTAAAGATTAATCTTCTTCAATTAACTGCTCTAAAGCAAGCAATATAGCTTGCTTTACTTCCTCTTTATTTTTATTTGAAATTTTAATGAGAGGTATTTCTTGCGGTTTATTTGAAAGCAATGACTTTATGGTTTCATCTTCTATGCTATTTGGTAGGTCTTTTTTGGTAAGAGCAAATACAGCTGGCAGTCTTTTAATTTTCATAAATTCGCGGTAGTATTTATACATGTTTGAAACAGATTCTTCGCTGGTTATGTCACCTAGTACTATAATTGCCAGAGCATTTTTTTCCAAAATATCGTAAATAAACTTAAAGCGTTGTTGACCGGGTGTTGCATAAATGTGTATTATAATATCCTTATCTATAGTTATTATTCCAAAATCTATAGCTACAGTGGTAAAATTTTTTATTTCTTTTAATCCACTTTCTGTAACGGGCTTATCTGTAGTAATAGGATCGATTTCGCTAACACATTTTATGAATTCTGTTTTACCTGAATTAAAACTTCCTGTTACAATAATTTTGTAAATTGCCATTTCTACAAACCTCTAATTTTATCTAATATCTTATGTAAAACACCTTTTTTAATTTTTACGTCAAATTTTACATTTGCATCTTGATCCGAAGATAAATCGATTATACGCAGGATATACATAATTACAATGTTTTGCAAAACTTTTATGTCATAGTTGTAGCGTCTCATTATTTTGTCAAGGCTTATATCAGAATTATTTGTTAACCACTCTATATCTAAATTGCTACCAGGTAATAAGGAACTTTTTACAGCATATAACGGTGCTTTTACATTTATAATACCTCTATCTTTAGGTAAAAGTGCCATTAAGTGATCTTTATTCGTAATATTTTTTATACCTTCCCAAACAAAGTATTTTAAACTAATGCGAGGGGTATTTTCATTCGATATACTTGATAAATCTGATATTTCTATTATATCTTGAGAAACATAAAGGCTTGAATAATTGAATATATCGTAAAAATTATTAAAATCAGAGTGTAAGAAATTTATCTCGCTGCCTACTATAAGAATCTTTAGCAGTTTATTATCAACTAAAAAACTAATTTTTTGATTGCTTCTAATGGAATTTAAAAATTCACCCAGTCTAACTTCTTTATAATTATCAAATGTTATTTTTTCTAATGTTTTTAGTTTGTTATCAATATTTAAGATAGCTGTAAATATTTCTTTATGGAAAGATGGATATGAAATAGCTATTATATCTTTACCGTTTGGTATAATGTCTAAGTCATCTTTTAAAATGACAATAGATGGCCTAACAAAACCTGGCCCTAAATTGCTAGTATTTATTTTTTCTAAGAAAGCTTCAGCAAGTTTTACTTTTGTTGTAACACCTTTGTGGTTTCCAATAATGATAAAATTATAGTTTATTATGTCATCCTTTATTTGGCGTGGGTCATCAACCCATTCCACAGACCATCCATCAGCACTAAGCATATACTGTAAGATTTTTGCAAGCAAATCATCATCTATTACTAAATAAGCTTTTTTGGTTTTTTCTAATTCTTTTTGCATCTTATGAATGATTTTATATAACATAACCACTGAAGTCAAGAAAATTGTTAAAAAATTGATAAAAAAAATATTTGTGTTATAATAACTAAAAAAGGAGGTAAGATGAAGAAACTAACACTGGCACATAGCCCAGATTCAGATGATGCTTTTATGTTTTATGCATTAAATATCAAGGCAATAGAGACACATGGCTACGAGTTTGATCAGGTTTTAAGTGATATCCAAACATTAAATGAAAAAGCACTTAATGGTGTATATGATATTACAGCTATTTCTTTGGCAGCATACCCATTAATTGAAGACAAATACGATATACTAAAAAGCGGTGCTAGCATGGGTTTTAAATACGGTCCCATCATAGTAGCAAAAAAACAAATGTCTTTAGATGAACTTAAAAAGTCTAAAATAGCAATACCTGGAGTTTACACGAGTGCATTTTTAGAATTACAATTGCTGCTTGGTAAAGATCTAGATACTCTCGTTGTGCCATTCAACAAAGTATTTGATCATGTAATAAATGGTGATGCCCAAGCTGGCCTTATAATTCACGAGGGCCAACTTACTTTTAAAGAATCTGGGTTAGAAAATATCTTTGATTTAGGTAAATGGTGGTTTGAAAAAACAAAATTACCCCTGCCTTTGGGTGTTAATGCAATAAAAAAGTCATTAGAAGAAAAAAGTTTAATATCAGATATATTGCAAAAAAGTATTTTGTATTCTCTAGAGCATAGAAGTGAAGCAGTAAAATACGCATTGCAATTTGCAAGAGGAATGCAAGAGTCACTGGCAGATCAATTTATTGGTATGTATGTAAATAAACTTACTGTAGATATGGGGGAAAATGGCATAAAAGCATCTCAGCTTTTGTTGGATGAATCCTATTACGCAGGTTTAATTAAAAAGAAAGTTAAAATAACACTTGTATAACGCAATTATTATTGGTGGTGGCACAAGCGGTCTTGCTTGTGCCTGTTTTTGTAATAAGGATACATTAGTTTTAGATAAGCAAAGAATAGGCAAGAAGTTATCCGTAGCTGGTAATTCTCGCGTAAACCTCACAAATCTTGCAGATTTAGATGATTTTATAAAAGCTTATATTCCAAATGGGAATTTTTTAAGAGATGCCTTTGGGGTTTTTTTTAGAGAAGAGCTGATTGATTTTGTAAGCAAACTTGGTTTGAAAACACAGATTGAAAACACTAAAGTATTTTTAAGTAATTCAAATGGAGAAGAATTTGTAAAAAGGATAAAAAACTACATTATAGGTAGAAAAGCGCAAATACATGAATATGAAAGGGTAACTAAAATTGAACAAAACAAACATTTTTTTGTGCATACTACGAAAAGTATTTATGAGGCTAAAAATATTGTTATTGCAACAGGTGGCTTGAGCTACCCAAAACTAGGTGCTTGCGCAGATGGTTATAATTTTGCAAAGTCCTTTGGACATAACATCGCTCCTACACAACCTTTTGAAACACCATTTTGTATTAAAGATGATTTATTCAAAAATTTAGATGGCATATCTTTAGATAATGTTGAAATTAAATACAAAAATAAAATATTTAGTGGAAATTTATTATTTACCCATTTTGGTTTGAGTGGCCCAACTATTTTAGATTTATCATGTTACACAAAAAATGGTGATAAAATTTATATCAATTTTTTAGGAAATGATAAGGAACATTTGCTAAAAGATCTAAATGATGAAAATAAGAATTTAAAATCTATCATTAAAAAATATTTACCAAAAAGGTTCGCAGAAAATATGTCAGAAAAAATACCATTTATCAAGAAAAAAATATTAGAAGTCTCCAAAAAAGATTTGAATTTATTATTGAACTTGATATTTAATTATAAAGTTACTGTAGAATTATGTGGTTTCGAAAGAGCTTTTGTAACAAAAGGTGGAGTATCTTTGAGAGAAGTTGATCCAAAATCCTGTGCTTCAAAGCTGGTTAAGGGTTTGTATTTCTGCGGTGAAGTGTTAGATATTGCTGGTACAATTGGCGGATTTAATATACAAGCAGCATTTTCTACAGGTTATCTTGTTTCTCAAAAACTTGGAAGCCTGCCATTAAAAAACATATAAAAACCTACTGATATTAAAAATACGCTCATAATATAAGTAACTAAATTTGTCTTTAAAAAATTGAATGAGTTTACAAAGAAGCCCATAAATACAGAAGCCAAAAGAAACGGTATGCCAAGACCCAGTGAGTATATAAAAAGTAACATTGCGCCTTCTGAGAGGCTAGCAGTATTTGCTGCAATTACAAGTATTGATGATAAAATTGGACCCACGCAGGGGCTCCAGCCAAATGCGAATAAAATACCAATTACAAAAGATGTTAACAGATTAACACTTTTTATTTTTACATCAATGCGCAAAAATTTGTAAATAAAGTCGATTTTTAATATATAAAAAATTCCAAATATTATTATTAAAATACCCGAGATTTTTGCCAGCAAAATCTTATTTGTAACTATTAAAGTGCCAATGTAGCTTGCACTTGTTCCCATTAGTGTAAAAATTACGCTAAAGCCCAATACAAATGCTATAGAGTTTATAATAGCCTTTTTGTATACATTTTTGTCCTTGGAGTTTTTAAGCTCTTTTATGGTAACACCAGAAATATATGAAATATAAATTGGTATTAATGGTAAAATGCATGGACTAATAAAAGATAAAATACCACCCAAAAAGGCACTCAAATACATCACATCCTCCCAAATAGATTATTAAAAAACATTTTGATTGGATTGTCAATAAGTTTAATATTTTGAGAGAAAAAGTAATTTATAAGCCTTTTTATAGAAATAGAAAAACTTGAGTCTGGATAGTACTGAATAATTGGTTTTTGGCTTTTAATTGAGTTTGGTAGAGTTTTATCAAACACACTATAGCTTGCCATTTCAAGTTTTGTATTTAAGAATTTCTCACATATATTATTCATGTTATTAAAAACATTTTGTGCCTCTTGTTTATCTTTTGCCATATTTATAAACATTTTTATATCTTTGCGTTTGTAGTTTAGAGTTAATATCTTAATTGTTGCATAAGCATCGGCAATTGAAGTAGGCTCAGGTGTAGCCACAATAACTATATCTATCGCATTTTTAAGCAATGTCATGACTTTTTTTGATATTCCAGCGCCTGTGTCTATCAACAACACGTCTGTTTGGCTTGCTAGTTCATTAAGTTTATCCATCAAATCAATTAAGTCATTTTCTGAAACATTTGATATGTCTTCTATGCCACTACCAGCTGGTATAATTTTTAGATTTTGGTTATAATCCACTATAATTTCTTCTAATCTTTTTGATTTATTTATTACATCAATTATGCTGTAATTTGTTTTTACGCCTAAAACAATATCTACATTTGCAAGGCCTAAATCGCCATCAAGCAGTATTACTTTTTTGTTGATATTGCTTAACGCAACAGCCATATTTGAAGTTATACTTGTTTTTCCTACACCGCCTTTGCCGCTAGAGACAGCTATGACTTTTTGGTTTTTTTTGTTAGTATCCACCAATTCTCTCAACTTTTTAGCCTGATCATTCATTTTCACCCTCTATTTTTGCTTTTTTGATAATAAATGAAGATATACCAAAAGGGTCTGCTTTTACGAGATCATCTGGCACATCTTGTCCAAAACTAATGTAAGAAATGGGTTTTTTTGTTTTAACAGCAAAATTAAGCATTGTGCCAGGTGTATTTGTTTCGTCTAATTTAGTAAGTAACAAACTATCAATCTTGAGTCTAGAAAATTTACCATAAATTTCCATACAGTCTTCTTCTTTAGTATTTAAAGCTAAAACTAAACTGATATGCATACCATTTTGATCATTAAATAAACTAAATGATTCTTCAAGACGCTTAATATCTTTTTGACTTCGACCAACTGTATCAATAAAAATTTTGTCATAACCACTAAATTCATTTATGGCTTTTTGTAAATCATCTCTTCCAAGACATACCTGCATAGGTATTTCCATAATTTTTGAATAGGTAAGTAGTTGATCAACGGCGCCTATGCGGTAAGTGTCAGTAGTTATGATGCTTACTTTTTTTTTGTTTTTTAACTTTTCTATTGCTGCAAGTTTTGCTATAGTTGTTGTTTTGCCCACACCGGTTGGACCTGTTAATACGACTATTTGTTCAGTTGGCTCTACTGTCTTAAAAAACTGGGACAAAAGAACGCTTAGGTAATCAATAGTGTAGTTGTCATCTTTGAGTTTTTCGGCATACAAATTATCATAAAGAGCTTTGGATATTTTAAAAGAATATTTTTTGTTTATACCTTTTTCATTCATAAAATTAAAATACTTTTGAACAGAAATGGGCAAATTGTAAATATCAATCTCACCTTCTTTTTTTGCCATGTATGATAGGCTGCTTTTTAGGTTGTCTAGGTCACTTTTAATACTTTCTACCACTTCTTGTAAGGGATTTTTTGTAGCATTTTTTAACAGATTTTCTAAATCTTGTATCTTTTTTTCAAGGTCTTGTTTGGATTGGTCGTTTTGTTTGGACTCGATTAAATTAGCAAAATCTTTTTTTTTGGTACTTTCTGGATGCTCGATAGCAGCTGTAACTTCAATAACCTCTCTTTTAAAAAAAGAAAAAAATGAACCTTTACGCACTTTTCTTGTAGATAAAATTACAGCTTCTTCGCCTAGCTCTTTTTTTATTTTTTTAATAGCTTCTTGAAGATTGTTTGCCTCGAATGTTTTTATTATCATAATTCAATTGTGTCTATCGTCTTAATTTCTACATTATTGGCAATTTCTGAGTAAGACAAAACAATAATCCTTGGGAAGAATTTATCAAGAAAAGCTTTAAAATGCCTTCTGACTCTTGGTGAGGTCACAATTATAGGCTCAATCCCATTTTCTGCGGCTCTTGCAATTTGATTTTGTGTGGATTGCATAAGCTTATCACCAATATTTGGTGGAAGATTCATATATGAATAACCATTTTCTTCTTTAATGTTTGCAGTTAACACGCCTTCTACACTAGAGCCCAATAGTATTACATTTAACACATTGTTTTCATTTTTGTATTTGTTTGTAATATGATAGGCTAGGGCACTTCTTACATGTTCTGTTAGTAAATCCAAATCCTTAGTGTGCGGTGCCCAGTCGGCAAGCGTTTCAAAAATTGTTAATAAATCTCTAATAGGCACCTGTTCCTTAAGCAGATTTTTTAATATCCTATGTACTTGTCCAAGCGATAAATACTGTCCTAACTCTTCTATAACTTTGGGGTAATCACCTTTTAGATTTTCAAGCAGTTTGTTTGCATCTTGTCTGGTAAATATGTCGTAAATGTTTCTTTTAATAAGCTCGGTTATATGCGTGATAATTACCGTTACAGGATCCACTACTGTGTATCCTGCTACTATTGCTTCATTCTTCTTTTCTTTTTCAATCCATATTGCCTGCAAACCAAACGCTGGTTCTTTTGTAGAAATGCCTTCTATTTGTTTTAATGGAGCAGGTGACATAGCAAGGAGTCTATCTGGTTCAATTTTATATCTACCAACTTCAATGCCTTTTATTAAAAAAATATATTCATTTTTATCTAATGTGAGATTGTCCCTTATCCTGATAGAGGAAATTATTACGCCAATATCTAACGCCAGTTGCTTCCGCATTAATTTTATTCTATTGAGCAGATTACCGCCTTCGGCTTCTTCTGTTAGATGTATCAAGCCATAGCCTATCTCAAGTTCAAGTACATTAATTTTCATAGCTTCTTCGATATTTTCTTCAACAATTGGCGCCTTTGCCTGTTCTTGGATGTTTTTTTCTTCTTCAAGTTTTTCTTGAATTTTCTTTTGAGAAATAGAGTATGCCAAATATGCAAAAATCAGTGCTAAAAAGATTAAACTAATATGTGGCATGCCTGGAATCAAAGCCAAAATCCCCAGTATTGCAGCAGATAGATATAGTGCTTTATATTGTTTTGTAAGTTGATTTATTAGGTCTGGCGCAAGACTTTCTTCGCTTGAGCTTTTTGTAATAACAATACCAGCTGCTGTTGATATGATAAGCGCAGGCAACTGTACCACAAGGCCATCGCCAATTGTAAGCACCGTGTACCTGCTTGCTGCCTCTGATAGATTCATGTTGTGCTGCAGAACACCAATTATTATTCCGCCAATTATGTTAATAAAAGTTATTAAAAGGCCTGCAATTGCATCGCCTCTTACAAACTTGCTTGCACCATCCATGGCACCATAAAAATCTGCTTCTTTTGTAATTTCTTGCCTGCGTTTTTTGGCCTCTACTTCAGTAAGAATGCCAGAATTCAAATCAGCATCTATACTCATTTGCTTTCCAGGCATAGCATCAAGCGTAAAGCGCGCAGCAACTTCAGCTACTCTGCCAGCACCTTTTGTTATTACAACAAAGTTTATTATTACTAAGATAATAAATATTATAAAGCCGACAATATAGCTCCCGCCAACAACAAAATAACCGAAAGTTTTTATAAATTTACCTGCTGCGTCAGCGCTTTGAGCACCATGTAGCAAAATTGCTCTTGTGGTTGCAATACTAAGCGATAGTCTAAATAAGGTGACAGTCAAAAGTATTGTAGGAAATGTGGATATATCAAGTGGTCTTTGTGTATAAATGCTAACAAAAAATATCAATAGTGCAGAAGCAAACGAAATTGTTATAAAAAAATCAAGCAAAAAAGGCGGCAGTGGAACAATTAAAACCGTAAGTATTATAATTACTGCAATTAGTATAAGAAAATCGCTAAAGCGAGTAATTTGACCCATTAAACTAAGTTCTTTCTCCAAAAATTCCCCGTCCAATACGTATTATAGTTGAACCTTCTTGTATAGCGATTTTATAGTCATCACTCATACCCATTGATAGCTCGGCTAAATCAGGGCAAAAGCTTTTCTTTAAATCTTCAAACAACGATTTCATATCTCTAAAAGCTTTTCTGATTTCAACCTCATCAGCTTGAGGACCAATACACATAAGTCCGTGCAATTTTAAATTCTTCAAATTAACTATACTTCTTGTAGCCTCTAAAACATCATTTTTAAAAAAACCGAATTTTTTAGGATCATTTGCAATGTTAACTTCAAGCATTATATTTATAATTTTGTTTTGTGAAAATGCATAATTATTTAGTTTATCTGCAAGTTCTAAGCTATCCATACTATCAATATAGTCAAAATACATTGCAGCCTTTTTTGCTTTATTTAATTGCAGATGACCTATTAAATGCCACTGGATATCTAAATTATCTTGCTTTGCTAATTCTATTTTTGCAATCGCCTCTTGCATCCTATTTTCACCAAAGATACGCTGGCCGCATTCATATGCTTTTTTTACAACGCTAAGATTAAAATTTTTTGATACTGCCATTAATTTGACATCAGGATTTAAACTTTCTATTTCGCTCTTTATTTTTTTTAAGTTTTTGCAAATATTTTCCATAAAAAACTCCTTTTTACGATTATACTTTTGCTTTAAAATAAGTCAATTATTTATGAATCAATGGGTAACAAAAAAAAGATTAAAACGATGAACACTACTACTCACCACAGAAAGGTGCGGTTTTCAAGTCACACCTTTTGGGCTAATACAGAAATGAAACTCATTGTTTGTTTGAAGGATATGGTTCTTTTCAATAACTACAGCATTATTATTGTAGTCTATAAGCAAAACATAAGAAGTTTGTGTACCGTAATTCTTGCTTTTTACAAATATAGACGAGAGCATTTTTTCTTGCATTAAATCAATTCCTGTAGATGGGAGACTATCTTCAAATACTGTATCGTCGTATAAAATTTTAAATAGTTGTTTTATCATTAATTTTTTGTCTTGCGCGTAGAGAATGTCATTTTCAAATGCAGCTTTGGCTTTCTTTGTTTTAGGCCACGATATATCCAGTAAACTATTACTTAGGGTATGCAAGCCACTTTTTATTCGCATAAGTTGATTTTGAATGTTAGAAAAGTAGTAAAGGCAATCGATACTGCCAAATACTAAATTAAATGGATTATATAAAACAGGATTTGTACTCCTAATAAATCTTTTTGGGTCAACATTAGCAGTTAAATAGTCCCATACAATACGCCCTCTAGAAGGTGCGCTAGTTTTAAATAAATCAGGATTTCTATAGTTTGTTAAAAAAACCAATTTACCATTTTTTGTTATACCAAAAAAGCTGCCTAGTGCAAGCAAATCCCTTGGAGATAGCAACTCATCAGTTTCAGATTTATACCACTTAAATGGCAAACTCTTTCTTGCGTAGTATTCGTCCCTATTGCCTGCTAATATAAGTTTGTATTTGGGGTTTTTGTTTAAGGCAAACACAACTAAACACATACGTATCTTAACCCTATAAATTTATATAACAATTGAAAACAAATAAGCTCAAATAACTAAAAAAACCGCTGCCCACTGTTTTATTATAAGTCTAGTTGCGCTTTCTTTGGCAGTAATCTATAAAATTTTTTGCAAACTCAACGCAAAAACTTTTTTTTCTGACGCTTAACATGGACATGGCTCTAACCAAATAAACAATCTTTTTCATACATTTGCTTTCCAATTATTGTATATTTGGCCTCTGTATAAAGGTATTTGAATTTGGCCTTTTGAAAAGACTATCTGATAAAGTTGAGTATCACCCCACTTAAAGGAAGCGTAGGCACCATTTAAATACAACCTCCACATTCTAATAAACTTTTCGTCGAACGTCTGTTTGACTTTGCCTATATTTTTTTCAAAATGCTCTATCCAGTGTTCAATTGTTTTGGCGTAGTGAGGCCTTAGGTTTTCTATATCGATAATATAAAACTTTTTCTTCCTTAGTCTTTTAACCAATTCTTCTAAAGAAGGCAAGTATCCGCCGGGAAATATATACTTAAGCGTCCATGGATCAGTAGGCAGTGGCTCATTATGCCCAATTGTATGCAAAAGCCCAAGCGCACCTGACTCTAGAATGGCCTTGAGTTTGCTAAAAAACACATCAGCATAATTTTTCCCAATATGCTCATATGCTCCTATTGAAACAAATTTGTTGAAAGTCCCTGTTAGGTTCCTGTAGTCTTCATAAACAACTTCTATTTTATCGCTTAAGCCTTCCTCTTTTATTCTTTGTTTTGCAAATTCATACTGGTTTTTAGATATAGTGCAGCCTAAGCCTTTTATATTGTTTCTCTTTGCTGCATATATCAAAAAACCACCAAAACCACAACCAACATCTACAACTTTATCATTGTCTTTTAAGTAGATCTTTCTGCATATAAGTTCATATTTATTGTTTTGTGCAGTCTCTAAACTATCATCTGGAGTTTTAAAGTAAGCGCAAGAATACGTATAGCTTTTATCCAAAAACAAACCAAAAAAATCGTTGCCCAAGTCATAATGGTAAGATATATTTTTTTTAGCGCCCTTTTTTGAATTTATATTTGAAAGCTTATTTACTGCAATGGCAAGTTTTGTTTTTGCAGGTACCCTTATATTGTTCTTTTTTATGAAATTTTCAAGATACAGCAAATCCTTTAAATTTCCAGTTACTTCAATATTCTGGCTTACGTAGTGCTCTCCAAAACCCAAGCTCAAGTCACTAAATAAATCTTCAAGTACATTTTTAGCATTTATTTTTATACTTATTTTGTGCGGTTCACTCCCAAAATGTTTGGTTGTGCCATCCCAATAGGTAATCTGTGAAGAAACTTCCTTGCTTGCTTCTTCAAGAGCCTGTTCAATAAATTTTTGAAACTCTCTTGTAGTGTTCACGATAAAGCCTCCTGATCAATCAAACAAAAACTTTTGTTTGATTCAAAAGATTTTTTAAGTACTAAAAATTTAAGAGCTCTTTACACACCTTATTTCTATTGTCTATAATGTATGCCAAAATAAGATTTTTCAAGAGTATTATTAAAGATGCATTTTTTAAAAGTTGCTTTTTTTTACGTTCTTGTATGTTTTTTAGCTAATTGCCTAGCTTGAAAAAGCTTAATAAAGGTACACAAAAACTCTTAATAATGCTTAAATCCTAAAAATGATTAATTAATATATTGACAAAATAATAAGTGATATTATAATAACCAAAATGAAGGGAGGTTCTTTCATGCACCTTAGAAAAACCCTGTTTTCCATATCGGTCTTAGCTTTATTTGCAAATACTTCTTACGCTTTATCTTTAAGCGAAGTGCAGTCTTTAAGCTCAAACAACAACTATCAGATAAAGCAGTACGAATCGCTCTATGAGTCTTCAAAAGAGTCAAAGCAAAGTGCTTTTAAAAACTTTTTGCCAAACCTATCTACAAATTACTCATATACAAGACTTGATCAGCCACCATACCAGATTGCAAACGGCAATAAATTGATTATGGGCTCTGTTAATAACTATCAGTGGAATGTTACAATAACACAGCCTTTATTTACAGGCTTTTATCTGTTGAACAAGTACAAGTATGCAAAGTACAATGAATCATTCTCTCAGGCAAACCTAGAAGTAATAAGAAACCAAATTATAACAAATGCAAAAAATGCTTACTTCAACGTCCTATATAACCAAAAGATACTAGAAACTAGGCAGCTTGCTGTTGCCCAGTATGAATCACACTTAAAAGACGCAGAAAGTTTCTATAAACAAGGTCTTATCCCAAAAGTAGACTTACTAAAATCACAAGTAGCCTACTCAAATGCAAAGCAAGAGCTAAAACAAGCTTATGCTAACTTAACAAACGCTATAGCTCAGCTAAACCAATTGCTCAACGAGCCCATTGATAAAACACATACATTTGATCAGGTAGCGGATGTTGTTAACTTAAAAACACCCCTTGACTCACTTTATGCTCAAACAGACAACCGTCCAGATATTAAAGCACTATCATTTGCAATTAACAAAGCCAAAGCTCAAGTAGGTATGGTAGAGTCTAGCTATTATCCTCAGGTACAATTAAAGGCAAACTACAACCGCAATGGTCAAAACCTCGATATGAACAATAACCCATACGCCGATAACTCCATCTATAGCCTAAACATAATTGCAAACTGGGATATATTTGACTGGGGTAAAACAAAAAATGATGTACAAGCCGCAAAGCTACAACAGATTGCCCTAGAAAATGAACTGGCTAAT
>NZ_MDSU01000005.1 GCF_002119425.1 Desulfurella amilsii
ACAGAGGTTCAATCTTCCACAAACTCACTTGCATCATCTGCAGCTCAAATCTCTGCATCCAGTGAGCAGGTCTCATCAAACACAAAAGAGATATCACATGCAACAGAAGATACAGCAAACGCCCTATCTGGCATAGCCCGCTCTACAGAAGACATAAGAGTATCTTCCGATGAAGCAAAAGAGATTACAGACAAGATGGTAAAAGAAATCCAGCTCAATGTAGAAGCAATCCGAGAGCTATCCAATTCTATCTCAAAAGCAAGTCTTGATGTAAATGACCTTGGAGAAGCTTCAAAGAAAGTAGGAGACATTCTAAAGATAATAAACGATATAACAGATCAGATAAACCTCCTTGCATTGAACGCTGCCATTGAAGCGGCCCGTGCAGGTGAGCACGGCAGAGGCTTTGCAGTAGTTGCAGATGAGATAAGAAAGCTTGCAGAAAAAACACAAAAAGCTACAGACGAAGTGGCAGCAATCATAAAATCCATACAGGAAAAAACTTCAAAAGTAGTAAGCGTTATGAACCAAACCCAATCAGATACACAACAAAAAGCAGATGCCATTGCCCAAACTCAAGACAGTGTCCAGACAGTATCAGATAAAATCGCCAATGTTTCAGACCAGGTAAACTCCCTATCTGCTGCAACACAGGAGCTTTCTTCTACAGTCTCAGAGCTTGAGATGCAGGTAAAAGAAATCAGCAAAGCTCAAGAAGAAAATGCAAAGGCAGTAGAGTCTATCTCAGCGAATGCCCAAAATCTAAAGACAATATCTGATGGTCTGTTATCTGTTGTAGGTAAGTTTAAGACTTGAAAAAACAAACCCTTACTTGAAGGGTTTGTTTTACTTTTTTGTATAATAAATCGATTTATTTAAATGTTGAAATATTAGAGCCTAGACCTAAGTCTTTAAGGTAGAGGTTAAAAAAGGCTTAGTTTTTAAATAGCTAATGTTGTACTTTTCTATATAGAGTTCAAACATTCTATTTATTGCAACAAGGGTGATAATGCCTTTTTTAAAGTCTGATGGAGCATTTAAGAATACTGTTTTTTCATTGCTTGACAAAAAGTCTTTAATAAGGCCAAATATGTGATCTAGTGTGTTATACACATTATTTCTTTTGCTTTTTATTTGCATAGTTTCTAAAAAAAGTGCGGTGTAAGAGTATAGTGTTTCCTCAAAAGATGGGTTTGTAAATGGAGCAATTTGGCCTAACTTTTTGTAATTTTTGTTGCTTTTGGATAAAAGCAAAAATTTATACCGCGTATGAAAACCAATGAGGCCTTTTTTGGATGGATTTTTGATTAAATTTTTAATATCGCAATAAGCATAAACTCCAGTGATAAAGTTATATCTTAACCATGCATCATTAAGCCGTTTTTCTTCTTCGTGGGGTAGTCATAGGAAATGTTCCAAAAAGGCTTTTGAAAAGATGACTTGTGTATTTTTACCGCTTGACATTGAGTTTTCTAAATATAATTTGGTTTGGAACACACCACAGCTTGGAGATTTTGAAGCAAATATAAATCCGCAAAATTATTTTTGGCTGTTTTTGCAGCATTAGCATAGTAATTGAGAATACTTTCTGTATAATTGTTCTTTGTTTTATTGCCAATAGCATGAATTTTGCCATCTTTGTCCAAAACAAGCCTCATAGATTCTATTGGGTGGGACAATATAGCATCTTCATGGCAAAATGGTATAAAATCAAAATATTTTGACAGGCTAACTACAAAGTTATCTTTTTTTGAAGAACCGTTATATGCACTCAATCCCCAAAAAACAAGCTGATGCGCCTACCTTAATCATTTTTACATTATAATTTTTTTATTAAATTTTTGCAACAAATATGGATTTTTATTGACGCCTTTATTAAAATAAAATATATTCTAAATAAAAAAGGAAGTAAGTTTTATGAAAGGGTTTATGCAGGGTTTAATAGTGCTTGCTATAATGCTAAGCAGTATTAGTGCTTTTGGCTATACTTTAGTTGTGGGGAAAATTATATCTGTGGATAAAAACACAGCGCAAATAGAAATCTTATCAAAATTGTGTCATGGAAAACACACTGTTACTGTAAAAAACCCGCAGGCTATACCAGTTAATCTGATACATAAAGTAAATTTTCTTATGCAGATAGATAAGAATTGCTCCAGTGTCGTAATAGGCAATACAAATAGAGGTCCGCAATGAAGAAGGTTTATTTTTTGATAGTGGTTGCTTTTTTAGTTTTTATTTCTAAGATCGCTTTTGCAGACATGAGTCAGTATTGTGCTACGCCGCCATTTTTGTCTCAAAATGTAGCACCTAATGTGTTAATTGTTCAAGATGTAAGCGGATCTATGGGCTGGAGCGCCTACAATCCAGATAGCCAAGGGCAAGGCTACTGCGGTGATAATTGGAACATTACTAATTGCCCAAGCTCTTACCACCACTCAACTCAAACAACATACGAAGGCTACTTTATACCCACAGATGTATATTCATATGACTCAACAAATAATTTTTGGTATATTAATAAGTCAGCTACTCACCAAAGATGCCCATCAAGTGTGTTTACTTACAATTTCCCTTACGACAATAATACTCGCACATATAATTCTTATACGGGCAACTGCTTAAATTTTCTTTTGATGTCAAGAAGCGACCTTGTAAAATGGACTATGACCGGGGGCGAGCCGCAGTCTTGTAGCAATTATTCCAGTAAACAGTGCGACCCTACACTTAATACGAGCGATATAAGAACTGTAGATGGGGGCGGTATTGTACTGTCTCCATCTATTAATAGTAATAGGGTATATGATTTTGGAAATATGTTTTCTGTCCTAACACCCATGCCTCGCATAAACCAGGCAATACTGCCATCACTTCAAAATATGTCTTCAAGTTTAAAACCAAGAATGGGGTTACTAATGTTTACAACACCATCGGGTTTAAATGGGCAACCCTACACAATCCCGCAGACTGTTTATATTGGCGGATATCCATACAATCAGCGGCGCACTGGCAAAACTTACAGCACTTCTATGCTGTCAACCAAACCTTACACATATATTATGCGGTTTATGAACTACCAGATGCCTACGCAAGGTACACCTACTGGCCCAGCTTTGCAAGATGTAATTGATTATTTTTCTCAAAATCCACCTACGTATTCTTATGGCTTTAGCATTTCTAAAGATACCTGGAAAGACCCGCTGTATGTTTGTCCGCCCTATACAAGCTCTTGTCAAGCAGCCCCTTGTGCACAAAATTATGTCATTTTGATGTCCGATGGTGGCTGGGATATACCAGATTGTTCTACAAGCTCAGATCCTGTAAACCAAGCGTATACTTTGCATACGGGTGTCTCAAACGGTAGCCTAAGGAGTGACTTTTCTAACATTACTATACAAGATTTGTATGCAGTTTATCTTGGAAATTTGGGTACGCAAAACTACCAGTTGGCGCAAGACTATGGCACTGTATACGGCCAAAATGCACTTGAAAACATAGCGTATTTTGGCAGCTTTGAACCGCTTGGTTCTGTAAACACAAGCTCTTTCCCATCATCAAACTGCATTGATAATACTGACTGCCCAGGCCAACAAGCTCAAGGCAGTCTTTGCACGAAACCATCTAAAATACCAAATACTTTTTTTGCACCAAATAATGCAAGTCAAATCAAAGATAACCTTCTTAGTGCCTTTTCAAATATTATAAAGCAGGCATCCAGTGCTTCAAGTGTTGCAAGCATAAGTCAAAAAACGCAGTCTGGATCAAGTGCAATCCAGGCTGTCTTTTACCCTGAAAAAATTTTTGATAATAACACAAGCGCAACATGGATAGGTTACTTGTATGATTGGTGGCTGTATAACGCGGTAGGCAGTACCACATCGAATATATTAAATAACAATACACCAAACTACCTTGAACCATCGAAGGATTACACATTAAACTTTGTCTTTCAAAACAACCAGCTGCAAGCACAAGAATATTCTTCTAATGGAAGCCTCGTTAATACAGTCTCTATTGACCAATTAAAACCTCTTTGGGAAGCAGGAAAAATTCTTTGGAAGGCTTCCTCAACTAGTAGAACAATTTACACAACTGATGGTGTTTCTTTAATACGTTTTGCAGCAGCTAAGAATTTAACTAGTTTTATAAGTGATCTCAATATAAACTTGCCAAATGATTCGTATTTATGTAATGACGCGCAAAATTGCACGCTAAAGACTGCTGCCACAAATCTAGTAAATTATATTTTGGGACAGGATTTAACAGGCGCAAGAAATAGAACAGTTAACATAGGTACTACTTCTCATGTATGGAAGCTTGGCGATATTATATACTCTACACCGCAGGCAGTTCAATATACTAACTGGATTGATCCATCTAAAAGCTTTAACGTAGTGTACGTGGGTGCAAACGATGGTATGCTTCATGCATTTTTAGCTGGACAGGTACAGAATATAAATTTACCAAACAATGCTGTAGCTAAACTTTGCGCAAACGATGAGTCAAGCTGCCCGAGCGTTGATGGCTATTATACTCCAGGCAGCGAGCTTTGGGGTTTTATACCAATGGATTCTCTGCCATATTTAAAATATCTTGCAAACCCTAATTACTGTCATATTTACTATCAAGATTTGACGCCATATATTTTTAGAGCCAATGGTCATATAATTTTAATTGGCGGGATGAGGATGGGTGGCGCAACAAGCACAACAAGCACAACAGCGCAAACAGATTTTATCCAAACTCCATCAATTTCACAATCCCCTTCAGGTCAAACCTCAAACAGTATTGGTCTTTCTGCTTATTATGCTTTGGATATTACAAACCCATTTAATCCTACATTCTTGTGGGAATTTACAAATCCTGGTCTTGGTTTTAGTTTTTCTGGTCCTGCTGTGATAAATGTAAACGGGCAATATTTTGTTATGTTTTTAACTGGACCAACAGATTACAAAGGAGACGCTGGTTTGCCATTAAAAGCTTTTATATTGAGCCTAAATGGTGACTTTACTGAAAATAGTTTAACTACCATAAATGTAGGTTCAAGTTTAAATCACGCCTTTGGCGGTAGGCTCTTTACACAAGGTATTAGCGATGACTCAACAGGCAACACCATAGCTGTGCCATTTGGCGTCTCTATTGAAAATGAAAGTGGAAGTGGAAGTGGAAGTAAATGGAGCGGATCTGTGTATATGCTTTTTACGAATAATTCTCGAAGACCTAACGACTGGACATTTCAAAAAATTATGACTACAAAAAACCCCATTACAGCTAAAGTGGCACATATGTCCTGCTTTAATAGAACTTACATATTTTTTGGCAGTGGAGAGTTTTTTAAATCTACAGATGATTATAATCCAAATAATCCTGATAAATTATACGGTGTTGATGTGACTAATTGTTTAGCAGGTGGAAATTGTAACATTAATGCAGCTCATTCTACAAATTATTCTTGTCAAGAGCTTACTAGTCCTGGCAGTGGCTTAAATTCCTGGTATGTAAGCCTTGATAATTCTGAATCAAATGGCTACCTAAAAGAGCGAGATATATCAGATCCTACGGTTACAGGCCAAAATGTGGTCTTTTTTACCACCACAGAACCCACAAGTAATCTATGCGGTTTTGGCGGCAGAACGCGCGTATGGGGTCTAAACTGTGCAACTGGTACTGCTGCGCTTGATAACTCTTGCCCTGGCTATGTTGTTAACAATGTAAGCGGCACGCTGCTTTTGCAAACTTCAACGGGTGCGGTTGAGCAAGTTAACCCCACCACTACTTTTACAAAAGGAAACCCTGCAACATCCTGGCAAACGGGCATTTCGCCAGAGACATCCACAACCTTTATAGCGCCATTTACGGGTCAAGCAGGTATAATTATACAATGGAAGAAAGAATAATCAGCGCATTTACTCTTTTAGAAGTAGTTTTGGCTTTAGCAATACTTGCAATTGTTTTATCCATTGCTATACCAAATTTTTCGCAGTTTTTAGAAGACTACAACATGTCAAATCAGGTTGATAAGTTTTACTCAGATATTAATTATACAAAATTTTACTGCATATCTCACCATGTGCCAGTTAATATTAATATATCTCAAAATCAAATAGAAGCTCTAACAAATGATACAAACTCAACGCTTATTGTGCAGGATAATTTTAGTTACCCTATGTCTTGTTCAAATAATTCTGTTACAATTGCCCTAAATGCATTTGGCATAGCTCAAGGTAGTGCAAGCTGCTATATTGAGCAAAAAAATAATGCAAACCCCAATTGTTTTGTAATTCAATCATCAAGGATTAGCACAGGAAGGTGGATAAATGGTATCTGTCAACAATAAAGCTTTTACTATAATTGAAGCAATTATTGCATTATTTATCTTGTTGATTGTCGTGCTTGGGCTATTGTATAGTTTAAACTTGTCAATAAATGTAAATATGCAAAATACGCTACGAAATCACGCACTAAGAATTGCTCAATCTCAAACAGATGAAATTCTAAACAATGCTTTTAATAATATACCAGTAAAAACAACATACACAAAAACCATTGATACCCAAGTTAATAATTTTGTGCAGCACTACACTGTTAACGTAGTACCAACTATTGAGCCACAACAAGAAGTTATTTTGTATACAATAACAGTTAGTTGGATTTACAAAGGTCAAACATATTACCACGCTCAAAATACAGCGGTGCATTTATGAAAAAAGGTTTTACGCTAATAGAAATTTTAGTTGCACTTTTTATTACAATCATTGCTTTGTCTATTGGATACTTCACATACATCAAAATTATGAAGGGCTCTTTATTCCAATCTAGTATAAGCAGCTCTCAAATCTCAACGCTCTCTGGAACATCGCTATTACAGTACGATATTTCAATGGCAGGCTATGGTCTTCCTATGGGTCCTGCAGGTACATTTAATTTTACAGAAAGCTCTAACTCCACAGCAAGTAATTATAACCATGATACTTTACCAACTGGTGCCTATAATATAGGGCAAAATTCTCAAACATCGCCGCAGTCTTCTTATTTAGTTATAAGATCTGCTATTGCAGATATAAACAGCGCATCGCAAAAGTTCGCAGTTGCATATTACAACTCAAATAGTGATAATTGGAATATCGATTACAATATGGGTAGTTCTGCAAGCAATTTTTCACCAAATGATAATGATTATTGTATTGTTATGGATTCAAATAAAACACTGCTAAAAAACCCCAATGGTGGTTTTTATTTTAATTTTTCTGATCTCTATAATTCGATTAATACATTAAATCTCAATCAGTCACAAATTTACTTAATATACGGTTTAAACCCTACTCAAGCACCGCGTATGCCTTTTAACAGGGTGGATTATTTTTTAAGTCAAAACGGTTTGCCAAATTATTGTGACCCAGATACCTATGAGTTGTACCGTTCTGTAGTCAGTCAGAATAATGGGGCAAATATTGCAGTTCCTATTTTGGGCTGCGTTAGAGCCTTTTTTGTGGAAACAAATATCAATAACACTTGGTACCAAAGTACGAGTAATTTAGACCCAAACACCATTAATACTCAAACACAGTTAATAAAAGTTTTTATATTAAAGCAAACTAGCAAATACTCAAATAGTGTAATAACTACAAATAATATAATTGTTGGGGATGCGGACGTAGGAACACTTTTTAGTTTTCAACCAAACAGCATTGATTCACATTATGAGTGGAAAACTATTAAAATGACAATAAAGCCAATGAATATAGGACAAAATCAATGAAAAAAAATCAAGATGGGATAGCATTAATTATTGTAATATTTATCAGTGCACTTGCTTTAATTTTAGTTAGCTTAATGTTGTGGTTAGTTTTGGGCGGCACTAAAATCTCTGGTATGAGCTCGCAGTACAAAAGCGCTTCTGATGCAGCAAAAGGCGCAAGCAGTATTGTTATATCAATGCTTAAGTTTGATTCGCCAACGCCCGATTTGCCAACAAATGACTACTCAATTGCTAACCCTACCTGTATGGCAATAAAGTTAGAAAAACCTACCATTGCATGGAGTAACTGGAATTGTTCAAATGCAAAGCCAGACATTATAATACAGCTTGGCTCTTATACAGTGTATGCTACTATAATTTTAACACAGGTGATATTGCCACAAAAAAATAATGCTCCAGTAACCTACTTTTATACAGTAAAAGTTCATGCATTTAGCAATCAAAATGAAAGTTCAAATATCACTTTTGTATATAAAATCTCACGCTAACAATTATTTATATAGAATTTTTTATAAGTTTGACAATTTTATAAGTTAGCATTATATTTGTCTTTGCAATTTGTAGGGGGTGCTTATGGATTTATTTAATGTGCATGCTCAATCAAGCGTCTTTATGACAATAATCTTGGCTTATTTGCTAGGCATTGTACATGGTATTACACCAGATGAGCATACATGGCCTATTACATTCAGTTATTCAATTGGCAGTTATTCGGCTAAAAAAGGATTTTTTATAGGGCTTGCTTTTTCTTTAGCATTTAGCGTTCAAAGAGCAATAGCAAGTGAACTTGCCTACTTTTCCTTAATTAGCTTTATGTCAAAACCTTATATTGATTACATTATATATATTATTGTAGGTACTGCAATGGTATTTGGCGGCTTGTATGTTTTTAGATTTAATAATGTTTTTCATATACATTTTGACAAAATTGATAAAATACACCACCAAGAGGCATTATCTGGCAATTACATAGATGAAAAACATAAAAAAACCACATATAAAATGGCTATAATTCACGGTTTTATTGCAGGCTGGGGCTTTGGTGCGTTCGCTTTGATTCTATACACAATATTAGCCCCCTCTATGCCAAACGCTTATAGTGCATGGTTACCTGGATTTATGTTTGGGCTTGGCACCACTACTGTTCAAATTTTGGCAGGTGCATTTTTTGGTATTTTAGGTAAGAGATTAAATTTGCCTCAAAACGTAAGTCAGCATATAGCAAAACTTACAGCGTCAAGAACACTTGTTTGGGGTGGCATATTATTTGCATTATCTGGCATTTTAGGCTTGAGCTATCCGAATCTGCTATCGTTTAATATTGCAACGCCTATAAAAGTTCACAACTTGCATAATTTAAATATAGGCTTTTTCTTAGTTATTGTTATAGTATTAGGTGTTGGACTTACAACTTTTATAGGAGAAACGATAAAATACAAAAGGCTATACAAAACTATTTAAACCTAATCAAATAATCAAACTCATCTGACTTTCCAACAGCATTTGCAAGGTTTTCTAGCGCTATGCAGTACCCATATATAGCTCCATAGTAGTTAGACTCAGATTGAGTAAGAAGTGTTCTTGCATCAAGTATGTCTGTGGATGTTGCAAGTTGGTTTAGATAGCGCTCATTGGTTAGCTTATAGTTTTCATTTGCTTCTTTTAGGGCAGTTTGGGATACTGAGATATTGTGGTATGCTACTTCAGCTTGATCGTATGCGTTTAGTATTTGAGTTTTGGACTGTGTTTTTAGATTAGCCAGTTCATTTTCTAGGGCAATCTGTTGTAGCTTTGCGGCTTGTACATCATTTTTTGTTTTACCCCAGTCAAATATATCCCAGTTTGCAATTATGTTTAGGCTATAGATGGAGTTATCGGCGTATGGGTTATTGTTCATATCGAGGTTTTGACCATTGCGGTTGTAGTTTGCCTTTAATTGTACCTGAGGATAATAGCTAGACTCTACCATACCTACTTGAGCTTTGGCTTTGTTAATTGCAAATGATAGTGCTTTAATATCTGGACGGTTGTCTGTTTGAGCATAAAGTGAGTCAAGGGGTGTTTTTAAGTTAACAACATCCGCTACCTGATCAAATGTATGTGTTTTATCAATGGGCTCGTTGAGCAATTGGTTTAGCTGAGCTATAGCGTTTGTTAAGTTAGCATAAGCTTGTTTTAGCTCTTGCTTTGCATTTGAGTAGGCTACTTGTGATTTTAGTAAGTCTACTTTTGGGATAAG
>NZ_MDSU01000006.1 GCF_002119425.1 Desulfurella amilsii
AGGCAATGCAAGCCAGTTAGCACAAAAAATGGGCATTTTTGCAACTCCAACCTTTATTACAAGCGATGGTAAAGTTATTGTCGGTGATAATCAAAAAGAACTTAATACCCTCAAGTAACAGTTTAATAACTGTTACTTTTGCCTTTCTTAAAAGTCAAACTCAATTTTTTTATAACTTATTTTAAAAAAAATAAAAAAATCTCTTGACATTTATAAAAAATATGTTATATTGTGAATATCTGAACCGTAGGGTTTTTACCCTATTGTTGACACAAAGACGATTTTAGGCTATCCTGCGAAACGGACTGCTTTTGAGCGGTTTGTTGAGTTGAGATAGATAGTTTGACCGCTTCTGAGCGGTATGTTTGCCACTTTTGAGTGGTATTTTTTAAAAGGGTTTTCTCCCTTTCTACAAGCAATATTATACAGGTTTTTTTTATTTTTTTTAATACTTTATAGCCATACCTGTATTTTAGTATTGCTTACAGAAGGGGAGAGAAAAATTTAGGAGGTAAAAATGATTTTAAGTTTTCCT
>NZ_MDSU01000007.1 GCF_002119425.1 Desulfurella amilsii
GCTTTGAGTGGCTAAAAAACAGCTTATTTAAGCTTTGCAACCCAATAAAAATAAAAAGCGACTACGAATTCTGCAAGTTCCTAAAAAACATGCAGAATAGTGTGTCGGGTAAGTCTGTGCTTTGGGCAAACCAAAGCACAGAAGCGTCGGGGTCTACTTGAGTAAGTTTTTGACAGAAAATGGTAGATGTAAGTCGACGGATCAACGATTTAAGACTGGAAAAAGGCAAAATAAAGCTACGAGAAGATGATAAAAGCTTTTTCTATTTCAGTTATGTTTCTTTTGAAGATGACAATTTGGTAATCTATGAAGATATGCAACTAAAAAATGATTTTTTCTCAAACACTGTAAATGTTAAAACAATACCGCTTGACGACGAAAAAGCAATAAAAAGCGCTTTAGATGCGATAGAAGAAGCATTTAAAAAAATTTACTTAAGTTAAAGTAAAATTATACAAAAATGGTATACTGCATTGTATATATCTTTCTTTAAAATATTCTTTAAATTCGTCGGTTTCCGCACCTATAAAAGCATAGTAAGAAGCTATTTCTATAAAGTCTATAATATTCTCTGCTACTTTTAAATTTTCTATTTTCTGCTTTATTAAACTGCTTTTAATTTCCTGTTCTGCCACAAACAATAATTTCAGTATATCATCACGCATTTTGTCTGGACTTTCTTTGATAACAGAGCATACGCTTGTAAAAGTATGCGGGAAGTTTTTATTTGTTTTACCGAAAAGCCAAAGAATGCCATCATAAAGATACTGCATTGTAGGTGCTTTGCTTTTACTGAATGTGCCTTTTTCTTTTGCCCTTTTATAAACATTAATTGTCATTTTAAATTTTACAAAGTAATCTAATGCGGTTTCTAAAGTATTTTTATCTAGTATCATATATTTATAATCACTTATATCTATGGGTTCGGTTTCATTAGGATATTTTGTTGTCATCTTAAAGCAATGAGGGCAAGGTGTTTCAAAATATTCTTTAACGGTTTTTGTTTCAATGCTGATTTTTCTTGATAAATAATTAAGATTGCATTTATCGCAGTATTTAATTGAGTAGTTATCAAGTTCTCTTTCTATGCAAATTTTTACTAATTCGTGCGGTATATTTAAAATATCCGCAATCATTATTGTATTTTTTAAAAGCAGATAAAGCGCTATAATCTGTTCCTCGTCTTTTCTGGTTAGCGTGTCTTTTTCTGTTTTCTGTTCTTTAAAAAAGCTTAATTGAAGTATACTTCTGACTAATTTTAAGCGTTTCAAGTATGTGTTTTTAATTATGCTGTTATTGCCTAATCCGCTTAATTTATAGATTTCGTTGTTTGTGGTATTCGGAAATTTCTGTAAAAATAAATATGCTATCGGGAATGTATCTTTTAGTATAAGGTTTGCGTCTTTTTCGCTAAGTTTCACTTTTCACTCCTATCGGGTTGCGTTTTTCTTGGTCTGCCTTTTTTTCTCTCTTTATTCTCATTCTCATTTTTTTGGCTGACCTTGCTATCATCTATCTCATTTTCTCCAATCTCACTCTCATTACTCTCGTTACTCTCATCACCGGGAGCTTGTTCGTTTAAAGCTTGTTTTGCCTCTTTATCTGCCAAAGCTTGGTTGACTTCATTGTAAACAGTTTCAATATCTATTTTTGAATTCATAAGAAGCTGAATAAGTTTGTTATTTACTGCACGGAGTTTGTCTATTTCATCGGTTTTAGGTAAAAACTCTACTCTGCTTTTTATTAAGTTTTCTCCAAAAAGGTTTATTAAGCCTTTTATCTGACTGTATGAGTCTAAAATATTAAGTTCATTGACATCAAGGTTTTTTACATTTTCAATTAAAATCAATGCGTGTTCGTGGGATATTAATAATTGGCTTTCAAGGAAAAATAAAAAATTAGTGTAGTCCATAGATTTGTAAATACTATTGAGTTTCATCAGTATAAACAAGTCTATAAAGTTATGTATCATTACTAAATCATCAATATTTGATTTAAAATCTTTTCGCAAGAAAGCAAAATTAAAAAGTTCCATTATTTGATTTTTTTTGGCATTTTCGGCATCAGACATAAATTACTCCTTTTTTTCTTTAAAAATCTCCTATAAAATTATATGTTTTAATTTTTAAAAAGTCAAGAAAATGTAAAAAAATATATAAAATAATTATTCACATATTTTGAATTTTGCTTGCCATTTTTTGTATAAGACTAGAGGATATATTTAAATCAAATTTATTGCTTTTATCTTGATTATCTGTTAAATCTATTGCATTTGCAAAATACATTATCACAATATCTCTCAATGTTTTAACAGAATTATGCATATTCAATATATCATCAATCGTAAGCTGGGCTTGCCTATGCAACCAGTTAATATTTATTTGACTATCACTTGGAAGCAGTTCTTTTAAAGTAAATAAATTTGCCTTTAAAAAAATCTTTGTTTTATTTTTTGGTAAAAGCTTATAAAGATGATTTTCGTCTAATATATTCTGTAAACTGTTTCTTATAAAATGTTTTATGGTTATTTGAGTGTAGTTTTCTTGTGAAATACGCATTGCAAAATCATTTGTATTAAAGTCTTGACAACTGATATTGATATTTGGATTTAAAAAAATTTCTAAAAAATCACTAAAATCGTTTTTTAAAATTACAAATTTATTACCTGCGCTTAAACACTCTAATTGTTTATCGGAGGCTGAAATTGTTATTTTTTGATTGTCTTTTACAGAACGGAAAAACTCATAAAGCTTTATTTTTGTCTGTTTTTTCTCTTTAAGGTGTTTTTTATTTAATATTTCTAAAAGCGTTTCGTGTATGTGCGGTATATTAATAATAAAAACATCTTTGCTGTTTATTTTTATTTTTTCTCTGGTAGATTTTATTAAAATGATTAAAATTTTGTGGTTATTTGCTTTGGCAAAATCTAAAATTAACTCACATAGTTTTGTTTTTGTTAAAATACCAAAACTTTCTCCGATAACTATTGCTTGGTAATTTAAAATTAAATTACCATCAAGCAGTTGTTTTATGCTAAAACTCTCATCAATTTCAAACTTGTTTTCAAAAATAGCTTTTAGGTATTGCTTTACAGGTGCGTCTTTAATAAAAAATAATGCTTTTTCCATAAGCAAATAATGCAATCAATCGTATTTGCAAAACCAGCAGGCTTTGCCCCCCCTGTTTCGCTTTTTCTCTCTCATTCCTTTGCCCTTATTTCATTTTATCTCTCTTGTTTTTCCTGCCCTAATTTCCTTAAATCCCTTTATCGTTTCCACGCTAATCACTTTTATCTCTCTTATTTTAACACTCTTTTCTCTCTTTTTATTCTTATCGTTTATGCCCTTATATCCTTAATCGTTCTGCTTTGTCAGCGTTGACTACTTTAATGGTTGCTTGATGGCTTCTTTAAGTTCTCTTCCTGCTTTAAAAGTAGGCATTCTACTTGGTTTTAATTTTACTTGTTTACCTGTAAGAGGATTTCTGCCTATTCTTTCTCCTTTTATTTTAAAAGCAAATTTGCCAAAGCCTATAAGGTTAATAAACTTGCCTTCTTTAAGCGTATCTTTCACTAAATCCAAGAAGTTATCAACGATTATATGCGCTTCTTTTTCGCTTATTTTTAACCTTTCGGCATAACTTTTAATAAAATCAAGCTTACTTAAAACCTCTATTTGCGTTTCATCAGCAGTTTTAGATGGTTTTGCCTTTGCCTGTTCTTTTTTAATTACCATTTCCTTTACGGTTTCTTTTATTTCTTTTGCTGTCTCTTTTGCAGGTTCTGGCTTCTTTGTCTGTTTTACTTCTGTCTTTGTTTCTGTTTTAGCAGTTTCTGCCTTTGCTTTTACAGGTGCAGGCTTTTTGCTGGTTTCTGGTTTTTTTACTTCCACTTTTTTTGTTTCTGGTTTTTGCGTTGTCTGTGTTTTAGTTGCTTGTGTTTTAGTAGTTGCAGCTGCTTTTGTTTTGGTTTCTGGTTTAGCTGTTTGTTTTATTTTTTGCTTATCTTTTTCTTTTTTTTCACTTTTTGCCATCATAACCTCCTTATTTTTTAAATCTTTAAAAGTATAAGTAATTATTTAGTAAAAATCAAGAAATTGTTTTTTAAAAATAGACAAAACTAATTTTAACAGTTTTTAAAAAAAGACCGCCATCATCGTGTCTTGTGTGATGATGGCAAATATAAAAGGGGGTAGGTAGGGCTTAGATAATGTCAAACTTAACCGTTAACAGCTTCTTTTAGTTTTGTGCCTGCTTTAAACATAGGCAATTTACTTTCAGGCAATTTTATCTTTTCTTTGGTTTGCGGATTTATGCCTTCTCTTGCCGCTCTTTTTGATACATAGAATTTTCCAAAGCCTGTAATGTTTACTTCTTTGCCTTGTTTAAGTTCTTTTTCAACCAGCTCAATAAAACCACTTAAAAATTTTTCTGCATCCGCTTTTTTAAATTGAGTTTTTTGTGCGAGTTCATCTACCACATCGCTTTTAGATAAGCTTTTTTTCTCTTCCAAAAGACACCTCCGAAATGTTATTTTACAAAATAATACTTGACTTTTTTTTAAAAGTCAAGTAAAAAAAAATAAAATTGTTTTTTTTATGTAACAGGTTCACTTGCTTTTTTAAAGCTGTCTTTATCGGTAATCTTTTTTACAGCTTCTTTAAAACTATCTTCATCAATCTCACCCAAGATAAACTTAGTGCATAGTTCTTTTAAATTTTTGCAATTATTAAGTTGCTGTTTAAGTAAAATTTCTTTCTTTCTTTTTTCCAGCTCACGCAATTTAGTTTTCATCTCTTTTTCTTTTTTTTCTAATTCGGTTAGTTCCATTCTTTCCGTCACTCTAAACCTATTAAACTCTGATATAAGCTATTACCATAACTGCTACCAGAATTCAGTTTACCGTATTTAGAGCCGTGAGCATTGCTCACCTGACGCTGCAATAGGTCAGTGCCTATTGCCTTACCCGACACGCTATTTTGCATCAGTCTGCAAAAATCGCAGTCGCTTTTTAGTTTTATTGGGTTGCATAGCTTAAAGAGTTTGCGCTTTAAGTAGCTTGTGTTAATGTCTTTGGCTATCTTGATGTGATTAACTGCGCCGTTTAAGTCTGCGTTGAATACCTTTTTTATAGTTGTGTCTATAAATAGTCCCCTTTTAGCACGCTTTCCAGAGAAAGCATTAGCTAAATCTGTTTTGGCAAGCTGTTTTATAGTATCATGCCCTAATGCTTGAGCCTGTTTTTGAATATAGACTACATTGCCCGATACTGAGCTTGTTTTAGATGAATAGGCTTCGTCTATTATATGGACATTGATGCCGTAATATTTAGCTTTGTATTCTATATCTTTAAGCAGCTTTATAAACGGTATCTGTATGAAATTCTGCTTTTGGGCTTTTCTTAAGTTGCAATCACCATTGTTTTTAAGCTGCGCAAGGTTTTTTGAGATGTAAAGGTCTGTTACATCATGCATTTGGCAATACTCTAATATGCGTTTTGATACCTTGTGAAACTTATCAAAGAAAAAGCGGTTGCGCTTAGAGTGCAAGTAAGAAATAAACTTCAGTATCTGATAGCCTTTTTTATCGTATTTTGCAGGATATTTAGTGCCTGTTTTAGAAATAGACCATTCTAATACATGGTCTTTTAAAGATTCCTGCAGTTTACCCAAAAGCCTGTTGAATTTTGTATTGTAATGCTTGTATGGTTTGCCGTCCACTATGAGAGATGGAGTGGTTTCATCGTTTACAAAAAGCGATGCAAGGTTGTTTAAGCCTATATCAAGTCCTGCTTCTTTTACAGGCTTTAAAAGCTTTAAGGGTTTGATTTTCTTGATGTAGGATACCTGCAGAGAAATCTGACTGCGGTCAAATACCAATTTAGCGCTGTTAATGTTTTTAAGATTGCCAACTATGCTTTCTATATCGCTTTTGCTGTGATGGATATAGAGCATTTTGTCGGCAAGGTTAATGCCAATTAGGTTTTGATTGAGTTTTTTAAAAGACAAAGAACAGTATTTGTCTAAATCTATTGAGTAGTTTAAAAGCTTTGAAAGCTTTTTGGCTTTTGGAGGCTTTGGCATTCCTGTATAAGCGGATGAGTTTTTATTATAAGCTTTAAGGTTTGTAAAGTAGGTTTTGTAATTTGCTTTTACTCTTTCTATGCAGTAAGTAAAATTGTGCTGTTTTATGGTTTTTACAGTCTCTTTTAAAGCTTGCCATAGTTTGTGGTCTTTATATTTTTCGTTTAAGTAATTGCTGTCTTTAGAATTTTTGGAGTTGTAATTAAGCAGAGCGTTTCTGAGTGTTATCTTGCTGGTTAGGTATTTAAAGTCGTTTTCAGTCTTGCCTTGCAAAAACAGTTCATAATTTTCTTTGATTAGTATAAGCAGTATGTTTTCAAAATGGCGGTATTTGTAGATATAGTCTGTCAGAGTCTTAACAAACTTTTTGTTTTTTATTCGTATGGTGAATATCCTTAGTTCGCTGTTAAGCGGAAGTTTATTAGCGTTCATCTAAAAGCCTCTGGGCTATTTTCTTGTTTATGTGAGAGCGTTTACCATTAAGCTTGCAGGAAAATACGTGTATGATATTTAAAATATCTTCAACAAGTTCTTCTTCGGGCGGTTTTTCTTCTTCAATATTTATTGGTTCTATTTTTGTGTCATTGAGTTTTGCAAACTCTTCTATGAGTTCAAAGCCGAATCTTGCAAGCCTGTCTTTATAGAGTATATAAACTGTATCAACCTGTTTTGCGGCAATAAGCTTTAAGAGTTCTTTTAAGCCTTTCTTCTGGTAGTTAATACCGCTACCTATATCCGATATTATTTTAAATTTTTTGCCCTGCTTTGCCAAAAACAATTCAAGCAGGTTAATCTGTCTTGTCAAATCATCTTTTTGATGTTCTGAACTTACTCTTGCATATCCTACATTGATGCGTTCAGCTTTGCCTTGTCTTTGCAAAATCTCATTGAGCTGTTCTTCGCTATACATTCTATGCTTGCCTTTTGTAAGATAAGCGGGTTTTAGCTTTCCCTGCTTATCCCATTTGCGCAATGTCTGGACTGTAACGCCTATAAGCTTTGCAAATTCAGTAATGTTATACATACAGTTATATAATAATACAAAATACTAAAAAGTCAAGAGGAAAATTAATCATTTTTGATAATTAAACAGATTTATTGTAACTGTTAAGAGCACTTTCTAATATTTCTTTATCTATTTTATCTTTATATTCTCCAAAAAAACCTATTTTTCCTAAAAATTCTATTACCTCAAACACAGGCAAACCAAATTGCATAGCAATTTCGGTAATAGTTGAACCAACTTACCATCGCATTCCTCTCCTATAACTCTGTTTAGGAGAGGTTAGATGGGTTTTTCTTGGTTTTCTATATATTGCTTTATTATGTCTATAGGAGCGCCACCCGTGCTTAAAATACAATATGATGGACTCCAAAAAAACGGTTTCCAATAAAATTGCTTTAAGTAATCTGCAAATTCTTTTCTTATTAATCTGGACGAAACAGTTTTAAAGTTATTTACAAGCTTTGATAACTGCAAGTGCGGATAGCCTTCAAAAGCAATGTGCATATGGTCTGTTTCAGTTTCTACAGCTATAAGCTTACAATGCCATTTATTTTCAAAAATGTCTTTTGTGATAGCCTTAAGTCTTTCATTGATTTCACCGTTAATTACTTTATGCCTGTATTTAGTTACTACAACTAAGTGGTATGTTAGCTTAAATACTGCGTGTCTGTTTGAGTCTAAATCCATAAAATACCTCTTGACAACTAAATAATCTGAGGTATAATATACTTATGTTTAAAGGAGGTGTCAAGTGAAAATAGTCAAAACCGCTAAACTCAAAATACTCAACAGAAACCAAAGCTTGATGCCTACGCTTGAGATTTACCGCAAAGCATTGAGTTTTTACATAGATGCAGTTTATAAAGAATGGAATAGCGTTAAAGATATACAAGACATAAAAGCCCAGGTTACATACCTTGAGAAAATAACACACAAAACAGCCAAAAACCCAAATCCTCCATACGACTTTGATAAAGACTTTTATAAGTTTCCAAGCTACTTAAGGCGTGCCTGCATAGCTGAAAGCATCGGCTATGTTAAAGCTTTCTTTTTAAGCGTAGAAAACTATGAAAAAGAAAAAGCATCTGCGTTATACAAAGGCAAGAAATTCAAGAAAAAACCGCCAACACTACGAACAACGCATAACTCTTTTCCTGTACTTTACAAGCCCGTAATGTATGAAAAGCAAAGCGACTCCGAAGTCAAGATAAAAGCTTACATAAATAACGATTGGGTATGGATACCGTTACAATTGCAGACTAAAAACTTGCTTTCGTCTAACAAATACCGCTTTACAGACTATAAAGAGTTAAACCCCACGCTTGTTTACAAAGGCAAGCATTTTTACCTCCACATACCATACTCAACAAAGGTAACGCTAAAAACTGATCCTGCTAATATTGCCATAGGCGTTGACTTAGGACTAACTAAAACCGCTGTATGCTGTGCTATGGACAAAAGCGGAACTGTCATCGGCAGGTTATTTATAAACCAGCCGATAGAAAAAGACCGCTTATTTAAAACCATTAACAAACTCTCAAAGGCTAAAAGAAACTCAGGCGATATTAAAGCCCCTAACTATTGGCGCGTTATCAAAGGCATAGAGGAACAGATAGCGCAAGACACAGCTAACAGAATAGTGGAGTTTGCCGTTAAGCACAATGCCGATGTTATAGTCTTTGAGAACTTAAGCAAGATGAAAAAACCTAAAGACTTTTACGGCGCTAAGAAACTGCGATTTAAACTCCACTTTTGGACTAAACAGGCAATAGTAAGAAAAACCTTACAGAAAGCACATCTTTTTGGCTTAAGAGTTACCAAAGTTCTTGCAAGAGGCACATCACAGTATGCTTTTGACGGTAGTGGTGCAGTGGAAAGAAACAGCAAGAAAGACCTCTGTAAGTTTACTACTAACAAGCACTATCACAGTGACCTTAACGCAAGCTATAATATCGCAGCAAGGTTTTTCATAAGGCTTTACCTAAAACCCTTACCAGAAATGGCAAGGTTGCAGTATCAGGCAAAAGTTCCTGAGATTGCAGCGAGACATCAGCAGACTTTGGCTTCATTAATTAGACTGCGTGAAGCCTTAAGCTTGGCGGCTTAATATGCTTTTGCAGCCCGTATTTAAGTCAAAGGAAGCTTTACCCATAGGACGCTTAGGCGGACTTGGGGAAAGAGGATGTCACT
>NZ_MDSU01000008.1 GCF_002119425.1 Desulfurella amilsii
ATTCTTACCGCTAAGTCATTAAACACCACATCTATCGTCCCTGTGGGATACTGCTTTTGAGTGTCTAATGTAGCGTTATAAGTCTGTTGTATGTTTTTCTCTGCCTCTGGCTGTAAGTTAATAGCTTCGTATTTACTATTAGCATGACTTGAAATTGCCGCTGTTGTGTAGCCCGCACAGCTGTATAAGTTGAAACTTAAACCTAATAAAAGCAACCCTAACCCTAAAAACTTAATTTTTCTCATCATCACCTCCTTTCTGGCAAAGTTTGCCAAATTCTTTATAATGGTCTAAATAGCATTCAAGAAAGTCTGATGCTATTTTGTTAATCGTTGTGCTATGTTCCGCAACGAAAACTTTAACTTTCTTTTTTAGCTGTTCGCTAACTGTTATTGTTAAAGTTTCTTTTTTACCCATACTTGCACCTCCTTTTTAAAATTTAGATAGCAGTTTAAACTGCTATCTTACTATATTATAATCTTAAAATATGAAAAGTCAAGAAAAAAAAATAACCTGCTATAAAAAACAGGTTATTTTTTATTATTTTGTTTTTTTTATTGCTGTTGCAAAATTTGCTTGTCGTTAGCCGAGGGCTG
>NZ_MDSU01000009.1 GCF_002119425.1 Desulfurella amilsii
TTTATGGGCGGAGAAAGATGAGTTAAAGTTTCCAATAGCAATTGTTGAAACAGAAAACGGAAAAACAAGCATTATAAAACATACAGAAATTGCTTGTAGTTCAAGAAATTTGCGTATTTTAGAAAACAATCATACAAATGAATACAGCGGAATAAAAATAAAATGGATAACTTCTAAAAAAGCAACATTAGTTGAGCTATTTTATGGAGTAGAGTGGTAGGAGGTATATTTATGGAATGGGAAAAATTTAATCCAAAAGAAATTAAAAGTATTGCTGAAAAAGCGTATAAAGAAGGCAATCTAACTGTTAAATATTTTATCATATTTTATATAAAAAACCACTTGACAAATACATATTTTGGTGTATAATATAAGTATGTATAAGATTGGTCAGTTTTCAAAGCTTACAGGTATATCAATACCGACTTTAAGAGCATGGGATAAAAAAGAAATATTGAAACCAGAGTTCAAAACACAACATGGAGAAAGAAGATACAGTGATGCTCAACTACAGAGTATACTGCAGAAGAAACCAGATACATTACGTATTAATATAGGTTATGCAAGAGTAAGTTCAAAAAAGCAAGAA
>NZ_MDSU01000010.1 GCF_002119425.1 Desulfurella amilsii
TGAGCTATAGCGTTTGTTAAGTTAGCATAAGCTTGTTTTAGCTCTTGCTTTGCATTTGAGTAGGCTACTTGTGATTTTAGTAAGTCTACTTTTGGGATAAGACCTTGTTTATAGAAACTTTCTGCGTCTTTTAAGTGTGATTCATACTGGGCAACAGCAAGCTGCCTAGTTTCTAGTATCTTTTGGTTATATAGGACGTTGAAGTAAGCATTTTTTGCATTTGTTATAATTTGGTTTCTTATTACTTCTAGGTTTGCCTGAGAGAATGATTCATTGTACTTTGCATACTTGTACTTGTTTAACAGATAAAAGCCTGTAAATAAAGGCTGTGTTATTGTAACATTCCACTGATAGTTATTAACAGAGCCCATAATCAATTTATTGCCGTTTGCAATCTGGTATGGTGGCTGATCAAGTCTTGTATATGAGTAATTTGTAGATAGGTTTGGCAAAAAGTTTTTAAAAGCACTTTGCTTTGACTCTTTTGAAGACTCATAGAGCGATTCGTACTGCTTTATCTGATAGTTGTTGTTTGAGCTTAAAGACTGTACTTCGCTTAAAGATAAAGCGTAAGAAGTATTTGCAAATAAAGCTAAGACCGATATGGAAAACAGGGTTTTTCTAAGGTGCATGAAAGAACCTCCCTTGGACTATTAATCAATTGTTTAGTCTATATTTTTATTATAGCAATGTCAAGCTATTTAAATATTACTTTTATTTTTCTTATCAAGTCCAAAAATATAATAAGCTGCAGTTAGTATTCCAAACCACGGTATTGCTACATACAAAGCAATCCTGCCATCTGGCATAAATGCCATTACTATGATTACTAAAACTAAAAAGACAATACACAAAATATTTAAAATCGGATAAAAAGGCAAATGGTATTTTGGTAACTTACTTTCTTTCAAAGATTTTCTAAATTTCATATGCATAACGAGTATGAGCAACCACACATACAAAGCGCCTGTTGTAGCTACACTTGTTATAATTGTAAATACTTGTTTTGGTATAAAATAGTTTAATATTACGCCAATAAGCATTACAATTGAAGAAAAAATAATTCCTATATATGGTACTTTATTGTTGCTTAATTTTGAAAAGGCCGATGGAGCGTTTTTTTGGAGAGAAAGAGAATAGAGCATTCTGCCTGTTGCAAACAAGCCACCATTTGTGCTAGAAAGTGCAGCTGTAATAACCACAAAATTTATAATGCTTGCAGCTGCAGCTATGCCTAGTTTTGAGAAACTTTCCACAAACGGGCTTCCAAATGTGCCGATTTTAAACCAGGGGTATATTGACAGTATTACAATCATTGGTAAAGCGTAAAACAAAATTATTCTGTAGATTACTTTATCAATTGCAGATGGCAATGTAGTGCCTGGGTTCTGTGCTTCTCCAGCAGTAACTGCCACAATTTCTATACCCAAATAAGCATAGACTACAATTATTAAAGAAAATAAAAAACCTTTTAAGCCATTTGGAAAAAAACCACCATATTTGTATAAATTACTAAACCCAGTCGGAATACCGTGATTGCCAATACCAAAAAATATTATAAAGGCTCCTACTACTATAAAAAATAAAATTGTTACTATTTTTATAATTGAAAACCAAAATTCAGTTTCTCCATAAACTTTTACTGCAATAAGGTTTAATAGAGTGATCAAGGTTACAGATATAAGTGCAGGTATCCACTGAGGCACGCTTGGAAACCAATAGGTAACATATATACCTACAGCTGTGATTTCTGCCATGACTGTAACTGTCCACATAAACCAGTAAGTCCACCCAGTAATATAACCAGCTAATGGACCCATTATATGATCTGCCCATGCGCTAAAGCTTCCAGAGACAGGATAAACCACAGCAATCTCGCCAAGTGCTCTCAAAACAACAAAAACAATTAAACCAACCAATATATAAGATAAAATTAGTGATGGGCCGGTAAATTTTATACCCGTTGCAGAGCCCAAAAATAAACCTACGCCAATTGCAGATCCTAAAGCAATTAATTGGATGTGACGATTTTTTAGGTCTCTTTTTAAGTTTTCTTTAAGGTAGCTTTCTTGCGTTTGGTTTGACATGAACACCCCCATTTTTAACTAATTTTACTATAAGTTTATAGTTTAGTCAAATTATTAATTAATTTTGCGATTTATATACTCTTGCTCAATTAGATGTTTCAGCTTTATAATGGCATTTATTTTAATCTGAGAGACACGGCTTTGTGTCTTTTTTATTATTCGGGCAATTTCTTTGACGCTAAAGTCTTCGTAGTAATACATAGATAAAACATCAAGCTCAATTTTTGTAAGTTTGCTTAAAGCTTTTTTTAAGATCCCTAAGCGTTCATTTTTTTCGATAACTTCAATTGCCGATTTAATATTTTTGTCTTCTATTGATTCTTGCAAGCTTATTTCATCTTCTATTATGTTATCCAAACTGACGATATCTAGGTTAGATAGCTCAAACATCGCTTTGTAGTATTCTTTCATTGATATACCAGCTTTTTTTGCAACACTTTTTTCTGATGCATCAAATATATTTTCTTTTAAAAAATCTTTGTGTGCTTTGGATATACTTTTTAATTTGTCTCTTGTGTATCTAGACACTAAATCCACACTGCGTAATTTATCAAGTATAGCGCCTCTTACTTTTAATAATGCATATTTATAAAAGGCGTTTTCGTCTTTTGTTATGTCGATATTGTCAATAGCTTTTAAAAGTCCCATCATGCCAATCTGGACGAAATCCTCTTCATCATAAGATTCTGGCATTTTAACAACGATTTTTCTAACCATTCTTTTGACAATAGGGTAGAAATATTCAATTTGCTCTTCGTTAAAGTACGGTTTATTTGAATTCATAGAGCGCTAAATATTGTTTTGATTGCTTTCATTTGAACTTGCAATATAATTAAAAATGATTGCTAAAATCATACCAAAAATATAAAAACATATAGAAGTTACTATAATTTTTAGTGTTGAATAAAAGAAATCGCTACCTAAGTATACGAGCACAAGACAGCTTGCGATAAAAGCTATTATGCCAAATAATGAACCAAGCCATTTTGGATCAATCTCGTAATTCATTGCCAACCAACTTTAAAAACTCATCTTCGCTAATTATCAAAATGCCTAATTTTTTTGCTTTTTCAAGCTTGCTTCCAGGTTCATCTCCAACAACTAAATAGTTTGTATCTTTTGATAGGCTATCTTTGACAACGCCGCCGAGATTTTCTACAATCTCTTTTGCTTTACTTCTTGGTATACCTAATATTCCAGTAAAAACAAATGTTTCATTGAGCAGTTTAGTGGATTTTTTATTATCAATAAAACTAATATTTTCAAGCAAGTTTTTAATTGTATTAATATTTCTTTGTTCCTTAAAAAAAGCAACTACACTTTTAGCTATCTCTGGACCAATACCTTCTATTTGCATAAGTTTTTCCTCGTCTTTAAGCTCCATTAGCCCTTCTAAACTAAAATTGTTTGCAAGTTTATTTGCCACAAATTCGCCCACATGCTTTATGCCAAGCGCATATAAAAATTTAGCAAAAGTTGTTCTTTTGCTTTTTTCTATGTTTTCTAATATTTTGTTTGCTAGTTTTTCGCCCATTCTATCAAGCTGCAATAGTTTATTTTTATCTAATTTGTAAATATCGCTAACACTTTGAACAATTTTTTTAGCTACTAGTTGTTGAATGATTTTATCACCCAAGCCTTCTATATTTAAAGCATTTTTTTGTACAAAGTGCTTAAGTGATTCAACAATTCGTGCTCTACAATCAATATTTGGGCAAATCAAATATGCGCCTTCTTCTTGCAACAGTGAACTACACACAGGGCAATTAGTGGGTTTTACTACGTGTTTTTCTTTGCCGTTTCTTTTTTCTGGTATGCTTGAGACAACCTCTGGTATTACATCGCCCGCTCTTTGAACAAAAACATAATCTCCTATTCTTATATCCTTTTTAAATAATTCATCAAATGTATGCAAACTTGCCCTTGATATTGTTACGCCACCGATTTTAACGGGTTTTAAAATTGCAACTGGTGTTACAATACCTGTTCTGCCTACATTAAAAATTATATCCTCTACAGTAGTAGATGACTGCATGGGAGGAAATTTAAAAGCAATAGCCCATTTGGGATATTTGCTTGTGTAGCTGAGTTTTTCTTGAAGCGAAAAATCGTCAACTTTGAACACCATTCCATCAATTTCATAAGGCAACTCTTCCCTGGCTTTTAAAAATGTTTGACGATAAGCAATAGCCTCTTGTATATTTTTGCAATATCTATTTAACTCACTAACAGGCAAACCCAGTTCTTTTAATATTTGAAGGCTTTGTGTTTGAGTTTTTGGTTGAGTGTAGGCTTCAATACCCCTTATATAGTAAACAAAGACTTTAAGGTTTCTTTTGGCTGTCTCTTTAGGATCTAGTTGTTTTAAGGAACCAGCTGCTGCGTTTCGTGGGTTTGCAAAAAGCGCTAATCCAATTTCTTCCCTATATTCATTAATCTTTTTAAATTCTTCTTTTGTGAGTATCACTTCGCCTTGTACATCCAAAAAACTAGGTGGGTTTTTAACAATTAAAACAAGCGGTAAGTTTTTTAATGTTTTTATATTTTTTGTAATGTTTTCTCCTATAATGCCATCGCCCCTTGTAGAAGCGACCTTGAGTTTACCATTTTCGTAAATTATATTAACTGATACACCGTCGAATTTTGGCTCTACGCTGTATGCAAGACAATCGTTGATATCTAGATTGCGCTTTACTCTATTGTCAAATTCTATCACTTCTTTTTCGCTAAATGCATCTTCTAGAGAATACATCCTGTATTTGTGTTCGACTTTTTCGAATTTTTCGGAAATATCAGATCCAACTTTTTGAGTTGGTGAGTTTTCATCAAAAAACTGTGGATATTGAGCTTCTAAGCTTATCAACTTTCTAATAAGTGCATCATATTCGTCATCAGAAATAATAGGTTGGTTTAGTACATAGTAATAATAGTTGTGGCGATTGATCTCTTCTCTTAATTGTTCAATTTCGTTTTTTATATTTTGGTTTTGCATTTCTTCAACACCATTGTAACATAATCTTCTAAAAATTTAACTTCTTGTGTTTCATAACCCAATTTTTCAAATTCGTGCCTTGTTTCGAAATTATATTCATAATTGATACCAGATGCAATAAGTAAGCCTTCTTCCTTTAGTAATTTATCAATGTTATTAACATTTGACAAAATTATACTAGAATAAATATTTGCAAAAATTACGTCATACTGAGAATTTATTGCATCAATTGTAGAACATACTGAGTAAATATTGTTTAAGCAATTGTAATGTGCATTTTCTTTTAAGTTTTTGCAAGCTTCAAAGCTAATATCAAAGCAAATTGCTTGTTTTGCACCTTTTTTGAGGCTTGCAAAACTCAAAATTCCTGTGCCAGCGCCTATGTCAAGGATTGTTTTGTTAGAAAAGTCGAGTTTTGAGATAATTTCTAAGCAGCTTCTTGTAGTTTCATGTTCGCCGCTGCCAAATGCGTTACAATTTAAAACAATAGGTATCGTACTACGCTTGATATTATAGATTTCAAAATCACCTGCTTCAACTATTTTCATAATGGTATTCCTTCATTGTTAAAGTTTTATCGTATTCTACATATGTAAAATGTTCGCAAAAATCGCCAATATTTGCATAAACGCTATTATCGATAGTTTTTAATAATGGGTTGTGCGTGTGGGCCAGTATAACATAATCAAAACCTTTTTTTATTAATTGAGTTGCAAATTCTTCTAAAGCAAAATCCGTTCTTCTTAATGCCTTGTTTTTTACGTTGTTTTTGCTGATTTTTGAAGCTATATCGGCAAGTTTAAGTAGAAAAACAGGAGAGATAAGTTTTAGTACTTTAAGCGTAAAAGAATTTTTAAGAATATTTCTAAAAATCCGATATGTTTTGTCCTTTTTATCAATGCAGTCGCCGTGTTCTATATAAAATAGTTTTGTATCAATATTTTCTATCAACTCCTTTTTAACAATTTCAACGTTTGGCAAAAATTTCTTTATAGCTTCTAGCTTGTACTCGTGATTGCCCTCAAATAAGTATACTTTTTTTTCATCCGATATTTTTCTTAAAAGCTCAACAAGCTTTGATTGATGGCAAAACAAAAAATCATAACCATAATAAAACTCAAACAAATCACCAACTATGTAAATTCTATCATATTTTTTGTAAATTGAACCTAAAAAATCCAAAAATATTTCATTGTGTTTATAATGAACATCAGACAAAAAAAGCAGTTTCATGCAACCTCTTTGGCTTGAGCGTTTTTGCGCTTTTCAAGTGCAAATTTAACAATTATATAAAAAAATATAGATACTGGAATTGCTAATACTAAACTTCCAAGCCATGTTATTAAGTAAATATGAAAGCCTTTATGTAATAAAAAATTTACAGAAAAGTTGTTTACTACATTAAGCTTAGCATTTAGCAAAATGGCACCAATTTTATATGCTATTGCATAAACGAAAACTGTGGTCCATGGGTTGTTTAACAATGTCCCAACGATTAGAGAGATTTTATTTAGTTTAAATACAAAGGCAATAATAAGCGCAAGTATTGTATGAAAACCGAAAGTTGGTGTTATAGAAATAAAAACTCCTATGGCAAATGAAAGTGCAATTTTTTTTGGTGTATCTTTAAGTGCAAATAGGCTACGTATTAGTTTTTTGATCTTTTTTACTCCCCAAACTGGAAAATAGTTTATCAAAGAATGTTTCTTTTTTTTGTAAATTATTTAGTTTATCTAATGCGACTTTATTATTGGAGTCCCATTCTAAAACTTCATAATATACTTTAATCGCCGTGTTTTTTAAACCAATTTTTTCATAACAGTTTGCAAGTCCAAGTAAAGCTTCCACATTGTAGTTTTCTAATTCCAATGTTTTTCTATAATAGTCAATGGCCTGTTTGTAATAGTTTTTTGCATTATATGTCTTTGCAAACAGAAAAAAAATTTTTGCATTTTTTTGGCTTTTTTCGAGTATTTTTAGTGTATTTAGGGCATTATCAAATTCATTTTTATTTAAAAATTCTTCCACTTTTAAAATAAGGTATTTTGAATAATCGCTGTCTATTTCAGTTTTAGAGATAGTTTCTTTGTTGCGCGGCGAGTTTTTAATTTGGTTATACGCATTTGTAACATCTTGAAAAATATTCAATAAATATTGTTTTTCTTTTTCATCTTTTGCTAAATCGGGGTGATATTTTTTAGCAAGTTCCCTATAAGTTCTAACTACCTCATCTATGCTAGCATCATTTGTTAATCCTAATACCTTGTAAGGTTCCATATCATCTATCAAACATTTTTTTAAGTTTATTTAGGGCTTCTTTTTCGATTTGCCTAACCCTTTCTTTTGATATATGGTATTTTTCTCCAATTTCATCTAATGTATAGCGTCTATCTAAATCAAGTCCAAAACGCATTTTTATAATATCCTGCTGCCTTTTGGGTAACTGTTTTAAAAGTTTTTTTATAGCGCTAACGCTTGATTCATAAACATAGTTATCTTCCACAGACACATTCTCATCTTCCAAAACATCCAGTAGGCTATTGTCACTATCTTCACCTATTGCTTTATCTAGTGAGTTAAATTTTAACCTACCAGCTTCAATATCATTAATTTCTTTTTCACTAAAGCCACTGACTTTGGAAGCTACTTCATTATCCATTTCTTCACCGAATTCTCTAAAGTATGCATCTTTGATATAGTTTAATTTGCTTGATTTTGCTCTTGCTTTAACAGGGATCTTAATAGGTGATGTCTGCTCGCTTAATGTTTTTAAGATAGCTTGTTTTATCCACCATACAGCATATGATATAAATTTTATGTTTTTATCTGGATCAAACTTTGATGCTGCTTTAATCAAGCCAATATTACCTTCATTGATTAAGTCCGAAAGTGGTACGCCAAAATTTTTGTACTTTTGAGCAACGGATACTACAAACCTTAAGTTATGTTTTACAAGTTTTTTTATAGCCTCTTTATCACCTTTTTGGATTTTTTTTGCTAGTTCAATTTCTTCTTCTTTTGTTAAAATGGATATTTTTGATATTTCATCTAAATATTGATTGATTGAATCTTTAACTTCTGTATCTTTTTCTTTAAATTTTATTTTACTTTTTTCCATATAGTTTTGTCTTTGCGATCTTCTAAAACAATGCCAGCATTTGATAGCTCATTGCGTATGCTATCTGCAAGAGCGTAGTTTTTTTCTTTTTTTGCTTTATTGCGTTGTTCAATTTTTTCGTCAATCCATTGATTTTGTTCAACATTAAACCATTCTTTGTATGATTTATCAAATACTCCTAACACGCAAGCTACTTTAGACATAAAATTTAGAAATTTTTCTTTTAATTCAAGAGCTGGCGTTTTATTGCTTTTTTGGCAATTATCCAGATAAAGGTTAAATTCTTTTATACAATTAAAAACTTCAGCTATGGCTTGAGGCGTATTAAAATCATTATTCATAGCTCTTTCAAAATTTGAAATTAATGTTTCAAGTGAGTCTAATTTGTCATTTTCATATTGAAATTGAGTGTTATCAAGCCTCATTAAAAATGAATAGTATCGATTTAGCGTTTCTTTGGCGGCAAGCAACCCATCATACAAAAACTCTATTGGATTTCTATAGTGTGTGAGGAGCATATAGTATCTAAGTGTCTCACCGTTAAACTCCTTTAGAACGTCCCTAATCGTAAAAAAATTACCTAAAGACTTTGACATCTTTTCATTATTTATTTTAATAAATCCATTATGTATCCAGTATCTTACAAACTGTTTCCCGCTTAAAGCTTCACTTTGGGCTATCTCATTTTCATGGTGTGGGAAAACCAGATCCTCACCACCGCCATGTATATCTATTGTCTCACCTAGATAATACATGCTCATAACAGAACACTCAATATGCCATCCGGGCCTACCTTTGCCCCACGGTGAATCCCAGCTTGGTTCATTGGGCTTTGATTTTTTCCACAAAGCAAAATCTAAAGGGTCTTTCTTTTTTTCGTTTATATCTACCCTTGCACCAGACTTTAAATCTTCAATTTTTTTGTGAGACAATTTGCCATAAGATTCAAATTTGCTTACGCTATAATAGACATCGCCATCTGATTCATAAGCGAACCCTTTTTCTATTAATTTTGAGATAAATACTATTATATCATTTATGTGCATCGTTGCTTTTGGTTCAAATGAAGGTTTTTTAATGCCTATCGCATTCATATCCGTGTAAAATTCTTTAATATATTTTTCACTAATTGCATCAAATGGTTTATGTTCTTCATTTGCTTTGTTTATTATCTTATCATCAATATCGGTAAAATTTTTAACAAATTTTACCTCATAGCCTCTATACAACAAATATCTATATATTACATCAAAACATATGGCGCTTCTTGCATGTCCTACATGGCAGTAGTCGTAAACAGTTACGCCACAAACATACATTGTAACAATATTGTCGTTAAGCGGCACAAAATCTTCTATTTTTCTTGTTTGAGTATTAAATACTTTTAGCATCAGTTTTTTACACCTCTAAACTCAAAATACGGATTTACAGGATACTCTCTTTTTAACTGCATCAAGCAATCATAGGCTTTTTGGGTATTTCCCATTGATTTGTAAGTTTTGTAAAGCATAAATATACAAGCATCCGTTTTACCACCATCAGATGTAGGTTTTTTAGAAAAATTATTAAGACAAACAGAAAAATAATTTAAAGCCTTGCCATAATCATTTAGATTGTAATAGCTATTTCCTATCCAAAAGTATGCATTTTGCTCTAATGTCGTATGTGGGTAATTATTCAAAAATTGTAAGAATTTATCTAATGCTCCAGCAAAATCTCTCTTCATATATATGGCAAGGGCATTTTCATAAGATTTTAAAGCTTCAACAGATGGTGGTTGTAATTTTGATTCTATTGCTTCTTTGGGTTTTTCTTCTTCAGTTTCTTTGATTTGTTTATTTTCAAGTTTTTCTTGAGTTTCATTTGAAAATACGACGCTTGCTGGAGGAATTTTGCTTGTTATGTCGTTTGTGTTGTTGTCAAGGTTAGCTTCAACGATTGTTTTTTGCGAAATTTTCACTTTCTTTGTTGAATTTGTGTTATTTTCTAGCGTATTTATTTTTTTGGCAAGTATATTTAATTTTTCTTCAACCTCGCTTACTTTTGGTTTTATTTTATTTAGATCCGATGTATTTTTACTTATGGCACTTTCAATTTTTCCCAACCTATCATTTATATTATTTATCTGTTGGTTGGAGGCACAAGAAGACAACAAAACTAACACAAATAACAGAAACAATTTTTTACTCATAAGGTCTCCCGCCACTTTTTAATCATTGTAAATAATTTTCTATATAAGTCAAGCTACTAACTTTTTAAATCTATTTTTCTTCTATATCTTGACTTATATCTTAAATTATGTATATTGTTATTGTCACTTTTGATTTTATTTTATGCGTAAATTTCTCCCTACATTATAATGAGGGCGGCAAAGGTTTTAAAATGAATGTTTTTGAAGAGACTCTTACAAAAATTTTAAAAAGTTCAATAGAAGCTATGGGTTATGAATTATATGATTTAACATATTCAAAAAGCTCTAAAAGAGGAAAACTGACCGTTTATATAGACAGACAAAGCGGCGTTAGTTTAAATGACTGTGAAGTGGTAAGTAAACATATCTCAGTTGTACTTGATGTCGAAAATGTTATGGAAGAAAGCTACATACTTGAAGTTTCAAGTCCAGGCATAAATAGAAACCTAAAAACAAAAAAACACTATGAAGATTCAATTGGCAAAGAGTGTATTATTAACCTATTTAATCCAATTGATAATAAAAAAAACATAGAAGGACAGATTATAAGTGTAACCGATAGAGGCGTTGAAGTAAAAAGCGATCAGGTAGTAGTTTATATTGACTTTAATGATATTAAAAAAGCTAAACTGAACTTAATTTAGTGGGGGAAAAAGTGAGAGAAATATTTGAAATTGCCAATGTAATAGCAAAAGAACACAATATCAATTCGCAGGCGGTTATTGAATCACTTGCTGAAGCTATAAAAATTTCTATTGCTAAAAAATATGGAGAGGACAGTGTGGTGAAAACATCGCTTGATTCTCAAAAACAAATATTTTCAATTTTAATCGAAAGAAAGATTGTTGATAAACCAAAGAATCACAACGAAATTTCGCTTGAGGAAGCTAAAAAAATTGATCCAAATGCAAGTATTGGAGACTACATTGATGTTGAGTTTGACCCCGAAGAATTGGGCAGGATTGCGGTTTCTACTGCAAAAAATGTTATGTCCAAAATGTTTAAAGATTTAGAAAAGCGTGTAACATATGAAGATTACACGAAAAAAATTGGCAAGATTGTATCAGGTGAAATTTGGAGTGTTGGCGTATATAATGATTGTATCGTGGATTTTAAGAATGCCATAGGCATTTTGCCAAAAAAAGAACAGTCACCAGGCGATAAATACGTTGTTGGAGAAACTATAAAAGCTTACGTTATGGACGTTTTAGAAGAACCAAAAGGTGTAAAGCTAATCCTTTCGAGAACTCATCCAGGTTTTGTGAAAGAATTGTTCATGAAAGAAGTCCCAGAGGTAAGGGATGGCAGTGTTGAGATAAAAGCCATAGCAAGGGAGCCTTCAAAGCGCACAAAAGTGGCAGTTTATTCAAAAGACTCCAAGATTGATCCGATTGGCACATGTGTTGGCGCAAAAGGCACACGTATTTCTGCAATCGTTAAAGAATTAGGTGATGAGAAGGTTGATGTAATAAGGTGGAGCGCAAATTTAAGCATTTATATAAAAAATGCACTTGCACCCAGCAAGGTTTCTTATATTGAGCTTTTTGAAGACGAAAAAAGAGCAAAAGTTTATGTACCTGATGAAGAATTTTCGGCTGCAATTGGTAAAATGGGCGTTAATGCAAAGCTTGTTGCAAAACTAACAGGTGTCAATATTGATATCATAAAAGAATCTGAGATAGATAAGAGCGTTAGCGAAGAAGAACATGAAAAAACAATAGAAGAAGTCATTGAAGATCTGATTTCTGTTGAGTCTATTACTGAGAATCTTGCAAATAAACTTTATGATAATGGCATTAGATCAGTTGAACAACTCAAAACCCTAACCTTAGATGATCTAAAAAACATCAAAGGTATAGGAGAAAAACGAGCTCAAAAGATCTTTGAATTACTAAATCAAACTACTTAGGGGGTAATGGTTTAATGAGAGTGTATGAAGCAGCAAAAAAGCTTAATATAAAAAGTAGCATACTTTTACAAAGACTGCGTAATTTAGGTTTAGATATTAAGAGTAATTTTAGTACAGTATCAGATGATGTGATTGAAAAATTAGAACACAAAGAGATACCCCCGAAAACTATAGAAACAAAAGATCGGATTCCAAAACAAAAAAAAGTTAAAATTGAAGAAAAACCAACAATCGAGGAAAAACGAAAAGAAAAACAGCCAGAGTTTGTAAGCGCTAAAAAAAAGGAGCTCATTGAAGCCTCATTGCCACAAAAGTTAAAAGGTAAAAAAAGGTACTATAAAAAAGCTCCCAAAGAAGAGCAAGAAGAACAGCTAAGCAAAATACAAATTGGCAAAAACACTACAGTTTTTGAATTTGCAACAATGCTTAATATAGACTTTTCAGAAATAATACAAAAGCTATTTTCACTTGGTGTAATGGTTAGAAAAAACGACTTTATTGACTTAGACGCAGCTAAAATTATTGCTCAAGACTATGGAGTAGAAGTTGAAGAAAAAACTTTAGAAAAAACAATCATGGAAGAATTTGAAGCTCCAGATGATGAAAAAGACTTGCAACCAAGGCCCCCGATTGTTACGGTCATGGGCCATGTAGATCATGGAAAAACTTCTATTTTGGATGCAATAAGACATACACATGTTGTTGCTAAAGAATCAGGTGGTATTACACAGCATATTGGTGCATACTCTGTTAATTACAATGGTAAGCAAATTACGTTCCTTGACACGCCTGGACATGAAGCCTTTACTGAGATGAGGGCACGTGGTGCACTATTAACTGATATTGTTGTACTTGTTGTTGCAGCTGATGATGGTGTAATGCCACAAACAATCGAAGCTATAAACCATGCGAAAGCTGCAAATGTGCCCATAGTTGTAGCTATAAACAAAATTGACAAGCCAAATGCAAACCCAGATAAAGTAAAACAGGAATTATCTCATCATAACATAATGCCAGAAGAGTGGGGTGGCGAAAATTTATTCGTAAATGTTAGTGCGAAAAATAATATTGGTATTAATGATTTGCTTGAGAGTATTTTACTTCAAGCAGAAATTATGGAATTAGAGGCAAACCCAAATAAAAGAGCAAAAGGTATTGTAATCGAAGCTAGATTAGATAAACAGCGTGGTCCTGTTTGTGATGTTGCTATACAAGAAGGCGCGCTAAATTTAGGTGATAGTATTGTAGCTGGTATTGCCTATGGCAAAGCAAAGGTTCTTATTGATGATAAAGGAAAAAGAATAAAAAAAGCGACGGTTTCTATGCCAGTTGAGATATTGGGTCTTCATGAAGTACCAGAAGCTGGCGACGTACTATTTGTTGTAAAAGATGAAAAAATAGCCAAATCAATAGCTGAAGAAAGAAAAGAAAAATACAAAGCAAGTATGCAGAAAAAAACTACTGTAAGTCTGGAAACTGTTTTTAAAAACCTATCTTTAGGTCAACTAAAAGAATTACCAATACTCATAAAATCTGATGTTTTTGGCTCAATTGAAGCAATTTCTTCCTCTGTACAAAAGATATCAACGCAAGAAGTTGCTGTTAAAATAATACATTCTGGCATTGGAGAGATTACAAGATCAGATGTAAACTTAGCAAGTGTCTCAAATGCAATTATCATTGGGTTTAATGTAAGACCATCAAACGATGCGCTAAAGCTTGCAAACGATTTAAAAGTAGAAATTAGAACTTACAAAATCATATACGATATTATAGAAGATATTAAAAAGGCACTGTCTGGCTTATTGTCTCCTACAATAGAAGAGGAAATTTTAGGTAGAGCCGATATTAGAGAGGTTTTTAGTGTTCCTAAGGTCGGTAATATTGCAGGTTGTTATGTAACATACGGGAAAGTTACAAGAAATTCAAAAATCCGCGTAATTAGAAACGGAGTTATAATATTTGAAGGCTCAATTGCATCACTAAAGCGATTTAAAGACGATGTTAATGAAGTTACTTCAGGCTTTGAGTGTGGGATAAGAATTGATAAATTCAACGAGATAAATGTGGGTGATCAGCTTGAATCCTATATTTTAAAAGAAATTCAAAAAACTCTTTAGGTGATAGATTTGTTTATTGGTGTTATTATTATTGAATTATTGTTAAAAGATGCATTCAATATAAAAGACAGAAGAAATATATTATCTAGCATAATAAATAAAATTCGCGGCCAATACAATGCTTCGATAGCAGATATCTCAGAAGAAATACTTTACAACAAAGCTACCATAGCTATTAGTACTGTTGCAAATAGCAAAAGTGCAGTGGAAAAATTTATGGATAAGGTTTATAATTTTATTTCTAATAACTACTCAATAGAAATTTTACATATAGAAAGGCAAATATTATGAATACAACAAAACCATATAAGAGAACACAAAGGGTCTCAAGCACACTCAAAAAAATAATATCAAACGTTATTGAATTTGATCTTAATGATGAACGTTTAAAAAACGTTACAATTACAGATGTTGAGTTGAGTAAAGATTTTAAGTTTGCTAAAATTTACTTTAGCTCACAGTTAAGCGAATTATCCAAAGAAGAAATTGCTACGTTGATTAATAAATCCAGTAGCTTTATTAGTAAAAAAACATGTGAAAAAATAAACTTGCGTACTGTGCCAATATTTAAGTTTGTTTACGACAAATCCGTAGAAAATGGTTTAAAAATTGAGGAAATTTTGAGGCAAATTAAAAATGAGTGAGAATATTTTAGAAAAGGTTGGTTATTATCTAAAAAACTACAACGATTTTCTTATAGTGGGGCATAAAGATCCAGATGGTGATGCAATAGGCTCAAGCCTTGCACTCTACAAAGCACTTAGCGAATTTGGTAAAAATGCAATTGTTGCAAATACATCCAAAATTTCTGATTTGTACTTTTTTTTAGATGATACAAAAAATATCAAATTACTTCAAAACAATGAACGGGCACAAGTTATCATTACAGTAGATAGTGCTGATTTTGAACGTACAAATCTTGATAAAAATTATATTAAGGACAAAATTTTGATCAACATAGATCACCATCCAACAAATACATATTTTGGAAATATCAACTATGTTATGTCACAAGCTTCTGCAGTGGGGTGTTTAATATATGAGATTTTAAAATTTAACGATATCCCAATTAGTTCAAAAACAGCAGAGTATTTGTACTTGAGTATATTAACGGATACTGGATCTTTTAGATACTCATCAACCAGCTCAAATGCTTTTAGGATAGCTGCAGAGCTTATAAGCTTAGGTGTTAAGCCGTGGAAAATAGCCTATAATATATATGAATCTAAAAAACTCACAACTTTAAAATTAATGGGTCAGGCTATAAATACAATCACAACTCATTACAATAATAAGCTTACAATAATGTACATAACTCAAAACATGTATAAAGATTCAAACACTACTGCAGATGACACAGAAGGATTTGTTAATATTGCAAGGAGTGTCAGGGGCTGCGAAGTAGGAGCACTTCTAAGAGAGGATAAACCAAATTACATAAAAGTAAGTTTGCGTTCAAAAGATGAAGTTGATGTTTCCAAAATTGCTTTAACTTTTGGTGGTGGTGGACACAAAAATGCTGCAGGCTTTGAATTAACTGGCAGTATTGAAGAAATCAAAGAAAAACTCGTTCAAGCATTTTCTTTTTTGAAATGAACGGTTTATTACTTATCAATAAACCAAGTGGTATCAAGTCATTTGATGTAGTAAAAAAAGTAAAGGGAAAATTTAACGAGAAAGTTGGCCACAGTGGAATTTTAGATAAATTTGCATGTGGTTTAATGGTTATTGGGATAGGTAAGGCTACAAAGCTTTTGTCTTTTTTTGAGAAGAGTTACAAAGTTTATAAAGCAAAAATAATCTTTGGGTATGAAACAGATAGTTTAGATATTACAGGAAATATCGTACATAATAATGATTATTTGCCAAACATTGAAGAAATCTACAGAACTATAAATCAAAAATTTATTGGAAAAGCAGAGCAGACTGTGCCAATATACTCAAATGTTAAAGTGAAAGGCAAGAGGCTATACAAATATGCACTTTCAAAACAAAATGTTGATCTACCGACAAAAACAATTTACATATCAAGCATCGATATATTAAGTTACAATCAGGGTGTTTTGGAAATCAAAGTAGTTTGCTCAAAAGGTACATACATTAGAGCACTTTCAAGAGATATTGCAAGATCTCTTAATGCTTATGCTACTGTTACTTACTTAGAAAGGCTCTATATATACCCCTTTAGTATAAATGAAGCTGTTGATTTATCTTATGTGAGTCAAGAGCATGTAATTCCATTTGAAAAAGTAAAATATATGACTAAAATAGATACGTTGGAGGTGTTTAATGGAATCGCAAATTAAAATAAAAGGCTGGTGCAAAGAATACCCAGGAGAACGCCCTCCTAGGTTTTTGAGAGCTTTTTTGCTATTTTTTATTGGCATTGAAGAATCTCACGGCTATGACTTAATTGAAAAGCTTAAAAAAATGGGGATACACTATGAGAATTACGAGTTAGGTTATGTGTACAAAACCCTTCGCTCAATGGAAAAAGAGGGGCTTATTAAGTCTAAATGGAACCTACAAGAAAAAGGTAATGCAAGAAGGATTTATGCCATTACTAAAGCAGGCAGAGATAATTTAGATAAGTGGGCTGAAATACTCACAAATCTTCGCGATAGCATAAATAGTTTTCTTAGTGAATATGAAAGGATATACAAAAAAGAGCAAAAAGACTAGCTTTCTATGTATTTAATTTCTGTAAAATCGCTCAAACCTAACGATATACTAGGCAAAGCCATTGTTAGTGAAAAAGGGCAGGTTCTTTTAAATAAAGGTGTAAAACTGGACGAGCATTATATCCATATACTATATAAATACGGTTATCAGTTTGTGTATATTGAAGATGATGATACAAAAGATATTACAGTAGAAGATGACATTAGTGATCAGCTTAAAACAAAAGCAATTAAAACAATAAAAAAAGTTTTTGATATTGTAACGCCTGCAAAAGATGATAATGTAGACGATTTTAAACAAATTATAAAAAAAATAGAAAAAGGTGAAATCAAAAAAAAATTAGCAGACTCTCCATTTATTAAATCAATAGAATCCATATCATACGATATTGTAAATTCTTTAGGGGATGTTAAGGTTTTAAATGGCATGGCAAGTCTGAAAAGACAAGACAATTTTACATATCAGCACTGCCTTGATGTAACTATTCTTTCTGTAGCCCTTGCAAGTAAGTCACTGTATACAAAAAAAAGACTCGTTGAACTTGCAAAAGGGTGTTTATTGCACGATATAGGAAGGATTTTAATAAACAAAAGTCTTTATACTCAACCTAGAAAACTTTCTAGTACAGAGTTTGATCTTATCAAAAAACATCCTCAAATAGGCTATTTAGTATTAAAAGACGTTTCTCAAGTAGGCATAATTGCCTCTCACATTGCTTATCAGCACCATGAGCAACAAGATGGCCTTGGCTATCCAAGAGGATTAAAAGGCAATAATTTGCTTCCAGTGCCAGATAAACTTGCAGAAGAAGGATACATTATGCCTTTAGCCGAAATCGTTTGCGTTACAAATGTTTATGATGCTTTAGTCTCACCTCGCGTATACAGATCCGCCTATACTCCAGATCAAGCATTTTTTATAATGAAAAGAATGGCTGGCAAACAATTAAACATAGAGGCTTTTAGGGTTTTTTCTGACATGATACCTGCCTATCCTATTGGTACGACTGTGTATATTTTAAATGGTAGGTACAAGAATTTTATAGGCGTAGTTTCTAAGATAAATCAAGAAAATCTAACCCGTCCAACAGTAAGGCTATTGTATAATGCCTCAAAAAGACGCATATCTCCACTTGAAATAGACCTAATAAAAAACCCCATTTTGAATATCACTGGGGTAATTATTTGAGATCTTTATCTGCTTTATAAATACCAATACCTAAAATTATTATAATAACAATGGGTATAATTAACTTAATCGGTAAGCCGAGAAATGTTTTGCCTAAGTGATCTTTTATTAAAATTGAGCTACCAAGTATTACTGCGCTAATTATTAAACTGATACCAATTTGTTTAGCAACTAAGCGTATTGTATTTATAAGCTTATCAAGTCCATTAATTTCTATTTCAACTTTAATATGGCCGCTTTCCAAAGCACCTTCGGCTTTTTTAAACAAAAAGGGTATTTTATTTGCTAAAATTGCATAAGTTGCATTAGGTTGTAGAATTTTTTTAAAAATTCTAAATGGTGAGTAAAGTTTCTTTGCAAAACTCTCAAAGTAAGGTTTTGCTGTTTCTGTAAAATTAAAATCCGGGTAAAATTGCTTTCCGACACCATCTGCTATAATAATAGCCCTAAGCAATCTTAAAGAATTTTTGCTGATAATTATATTGTATTTCTTTAAAATTTTGAATAAATCTTTTAATACTTTTGATATGTATATTCTTTTTAAAGGTAGAGAATGATATATATCTATTAGTTCTACAATATCTGATTTGAGATAAGCATTGTTTAAAATATTTGTATTTAGTGTGAAATTAGATACAGACAATAAAATTTTATCAGCATCTTTTTGTATAAAGCCCAGTATCATTTCAACTAAATTTAATTTATCCTCTTCTGTTACTCTTCCGACCATCCCATAATCCAAATAGCAAATCCTGCCATCATGCATAATAATGATATTGCCTGGGTGAGGATCTGCATGGAATAAGCCTATATCAAATATTTGTATCCAGAATACTTTTGCGCCTTCTGTGGCTAACTTTTCCGTATTAAAACCTGCAGATCTTATAGACTCTATATTTGTTGCCTTATACCCATCTATAAACTCCATAGTTAGTACATTGCGTGAAGTGTATTCCCAAAAAACTTTTGGCACATAAATGTTTTTAAATTGACTTAAGTTTTCTTTGAATGTTTGCATGTATTGTGCTTCTATTTCGTAGTCAAGTTCTTTTTTAATAGTTTCTTCAAATTCTATTATGAAAGGCTTTATCTCAAAATTAAAATAAAGTTTTAATTTTGAGTTTAGATAATCGCCAATTTGTTTTAATAACTCTATGTCGGCTTGTATGGTTTTTTCTATGTTTGGTCTTTTTACCTTAATTGCAACAGTTTGACCACTAGTAAGAATCGCTTTGTGTACTTGGCCCAATGAAGCGCTTGCTTCTACATTTTCGTTAAAATAAGAAAAAATTTCATTTAATGGTTTTTTAAATTCTGTTTCTATAATTGATTTCACTTTGCTAAATTCAAAAGGTGTTACATCATCTTGGAGTTTTTTTAACTCTTCTATAAATTCATACGGTAAAATATTTTCTTGAGTAGACAAAAGCTGTCCAAATTTTACAAAAGTAGGACCTAATTCTTCCAGTAGTTTTCTAAATTGTTCTGGGGTTGTTGAAGGTTTAGTTTTGCTAAATTTTATATTTTTTGTGACAAAACCAAAACCATACTTTGCAAGAATAAATGATATTTCGCGAAATCGCCTTATATTACCAAAAGTTCTTCTTATTTCCATCGTTTAGAAATGTCGTTTTCTATACCTGTAACATCTAATACTTTACCAACAACAAAATTAACTAAATCATCTATAGTTTTGGGTTCGTTATAAAAAGCAGGTACAGGTGGGACAATATTTACACCAAGCTGCGCTAATTTTAGCATGTTTTCTAGGTGTATTGCAGAAAATGGCATTTCTCTTGGGCAGATTGTTAACGTGCGCTTTTCTTTGATAGCCACATCGCACATTCGAGCAATTAAGCTCTGCGAAAAACCCATAGCAACACTTGAGAGCGTTTTTATTGAACATGGTATTACAATTGTTTTGTCGATTAAAAACGAACCACTTGCAAGTGGAGCGTAAAAATCATCATTGTTAAAATATTCAACTTTAAGTGATTTAAAAAATTCAATCAAATCTGTCTGCATTTCAGTTTTTGCTATTTTTATAGCATCAATTGACGCTACAGCAAAGATTTGAAACTTTCTTAAAGCGCTTAGATATTCTAATAATTTTTTTGCATATATAATTCCACTTGCACCGCTTATGCCAATGACAATTTTCATTGGATTACCTCAACTTTTCTTAAGCCAATCACTCTTGCATTTCCAATCCTTTTTGAATTAAATTCTACTTTTATTATATCACCTTTATAGCCCATTTGCAAAGCTTTGGCGCTTGTTTGTATGTCTATGCCATTTTTGTCATACATAGCACTTACAATATCACCAATATTGACTAGCATTTGTCTTTGTGTATTGTAAAATGTAAAAAAACTACCTGCCTTAATATTGCCCAATGCTTTTGCGCTAATAATCGAATCCTTGGTTGTTATTACATAAGAAGGTACATAGTCAACCCTTTTATATTCAATGTCATCTTTTGAGATTACTTGGTAGCTTCTAATGTCTTGGCTTGCTATGGGTACAAGCGAATCAATCTTTTTTACGTATTGTATAAAAAAATTTCTATAAACTTGATTATTAAGCATAACGGTTAACTGTATCCAGCTATATTCTCCATAATTTTTTATACTGCTAATGCTTAAAGTATAGTGATTATAGGGCAGGGCGATCGGGAGTTTTGTCTGTATGATTAAGTCTTTTTCGTCCATTAATTTGTATATAGTGTCAGCTGTTATTAAAAATGCCTTTCGTTTTACTATAGAATACGATCCGCAAATATTATAATGCATATTGTTACCATTTAATATGCTTTTTAAATAATCAGCATCGATTTTTGTTGTTTCATTTGGCATAGGAGCCAACGAAATGGGCATTTTTTCAATATTTTTTGGATATTTTGAAGCTATGTCTGATATAAACACCCTATCTGAGTTTACTTCAACATTTTTTATTAAATTAATATCGCAAGCTATTGAGAGGCTAACAAATATAAATATAAAGCTACTGCTTGAGATTATTAGCAGTTTGCAACATTTGATCAGATGTTTGTATAACTTTTGCATTTGTCTCATACGCCCTTTGAGCTGCTATCATATCGACCATTTCTTGAACAACACTAACATTTGACATTTCAAGGTAACCCTGATTAATTGTCCCAAGACCGTTTATACCTGGTGTACCCAGCGTTGGTGTGCCTGATGATACAGTTTGTTGAAATAAATTTTGACCAATTGCTTTAAGACCTGCTGGATTAGCAAAAAAAGCAAGTTGTATTTGACCAAGCTGCGTGGGTGTAGTTTGACCTGCTTCCAACACAGAAATTGTACCATCGTTTCCCACGCTTATCGATGTTGTATCCTGCGGCACAGTAATTTCTGGTGATAAAGGATAGCCGTCTGTTGTAACGATTCTACCGTTATTGTCTAATTTAAAATCACCGGCTCTTGTGTATGCGATTGTTCCATCTGGCATTGTAATTTGGAAAAAACCGCTGCCTTGTAATGCTAAATCAAGTGGGTTTCCTGTTTCTTGCAAACTACCTTGCATAAAATTTTTTGATACATCTGCTAATTGCGTACCCAAACCAATTTGTATACCTGTTGGTTCAACTGTATTGGAGGTCGTGTTAACACCAGCTTCCTTTTGCGTTTGATATATTAAATCTTCAAAATCAGCTCTAGAACGCTTAAAACCCACTGTGTTAACGTTTGCTAGGTTGTTTGCTATAACATCTATGTTTGTTTGTTGGCCCTGCATGCCAGTAGATGCTGTCCACAATGCCCTTATCATTTTTTATTTCCTCCTTTTTTAAGTAACGCTGCCTATCTGGATTGTATTAGGTATCAGTTGGTTTGCAAATGTTGATATTACTTTTTGATAACTATCATATGAGCGTTGATTTTGTATAAGCTCTACCATTTCTTTTACAATATTAACATTTGATTGTTCCAAATAACCTTCTTTTAGCATAAAGTTTGCTGTTAATTGTGGCTGCATGTTATTTACTGGCACAAAACAATTATCGCCCACTTTTCTCAAATTTCCATAGTTGCTAAAATCTCTAATTGCGATAGTGTCTGTTTGCGCTCCATTGTCTAGAACTGCACCAGTTTGAGAAAAAGCTGTTTGAGAATCAACTTTAATAAATTTTCCATTCTTAAAATAATTTTCACCCAGCACAGGGTAATTTGTGCCTCTTTGAACCAATATTCCTTGACTATTTATACCAAATTGACCGCCTCTGGTATATTCTATACCATTTGGAGTAAGCACAGCAAAAAAGCCTCTGCCTTCGATTGCAAAATCTAGCTTATTGCCCGTTTTTTCTAGAGAGCCTTGCGTAAAATTTATGTAGTCTTTATCCATATGAACAACTGAATTTACAGCTTCATTTATAAAATTTGCCGCTAATTGTGTGTTTTGCGCAATGGGTAGTTTGGCTTCACCATAGCCATTAAATTCTGACCAGCTTTTCTGATTAATACCTTCACTTTTAAAACCAATTGTATTTGAGTTTGCTATATTATTTGCAATGTTGTTTACCCTTTGGGCTGCAATAATCATTGCACTAGCTGACGTGTAAATACCACTTAGCATCAAAGCACCTCCAAAGCTAAGTGTAGCAAAATCTGTTCTAGTTTAATAACTGATTATTTTTTATTGTTTGAACGAGATCTGGTAGCAAGAGATGATGGTTATCTACGATATCTTGAGTTATTTCCCATATTGCAATACCGCCTAAATTCATCTCAAAAGCATAGCGTATCTTATCATTAATTGATGATGAGTCGTCAAAACTGTAGTAGATCTTATTTTTTTTATTTACTAAATATGGTGTTTTTGTCATAAAATCCCAAAAATATTGATAATCTTCGTTTTTTAGAAGGGATAATATATTTCTATATGTAGTAGCAAAAGATTGATTGAATTCTTGACATGGTTCGTCAGCATTAAAAGCCCTGCCATAAAATGGTATACCAAGAAGTATTTTTTTAGAATCAATTCCTCTTGCAAGCCAGTACTCAATGCTTTTTTGTATATCGTGTGTGTTGCAAAAACCTGGTTTGAGCGGAGCATTGTAACCACTAATGTGACTCCAAGCCCCAGAATAATCATAAGACATAACGACAAAGTAGCTTACAAAATATTTTAAAAAATCAATGTCAAAATATCTGCCACTATAATTTGCATAAGGTAAATCGACGCAAATTATATAGTCATTCCCAAGGTTTTGTTTCAAAATTTGAACAAATTTGTTCAAATTTAAAGCATCAGTTGAATTTTTTGGAAATTCCCAATCTATATCAACGCCATTATACTGGTTTTTCTTAATAAAATTTATTAATTGATCAGCAAAATTTTGAAATAATTGAGGGTTGTTTAGCACACTTGATAAATAACCAGAATTGCCACCGCCGCCAACAGACAAAATAACTTTTATGTTCTTGCTTGTAGCAATATCTACAATTTCTTTATTGTTAAAACTTTTTGGTACAACAAGATTGCCATTTCTATCCGGCCATACAAAAGCATGGTATAATACATTTATACTATTATTTATTGCAATTTGAGGAGGAAATTTTGATTGTTCCCAATAAGGATAGAAACCTGCAATTAGAAAATTTGAAGGCTTATTTTGCGTTTTTATTTCTACTGCTGGCCGAAGCGTTGGAATTACAGAAACTTTTTCTTTGTAGCTACAGCCAGCAAGTAGAGTTAACGCTAAAATTAGCGTTAATAATTTCATTTTTATTTGTTTATAATAATTTTATCCTGCTTTTTTAATTCTTCAATATAACTGTCCAATGCTTGTTTTTTCTTCAAATTTGCCAAATACTGTGAAATCTCAGGTTTTACTTTACTTAATGGCAATATTTGACCTTTTGAATCCTTTAGTTTTGATTTATTTTGATTATAAAAGTCCGTTATTTCTTTATCTGTTGGTGTAAAATTTTGATTGCCAAATTTCTTTTGCAATAAAGCATTAATTAGAATATTGTCTGTTTGAGTTTTAATTTCTTGCGTAACCTGCGGGTCTTTTTCTAAATTGAGTTTTTTTGCTTCATTAAGCAAAACCCTTTCGCTAATAAGTGAATTTAAAACGTTTTCTCTCACTTGCGCGGTGTTTTTATTGTTTACAGCACCAGCAGGAAGAGATTTTATAATATTATCCACAGCCGATTGAGTAATTTCGTAACCATTAACCGTAGCTAATACTTTATCTTGAGTTTGAGCAAAAGCAGTAGCTGTTAAAAAAAACGTCACCAAAAACAAACTTGCCAAAAGCTTCATACGCCCTCCTTTAAAAAACATTAATTTTTTTAGCTATCCAATTGTAGACTACAATAGGCGGTTTTGTCAACCTTAAAATATCTGTTTAATTTTATTATTGACAAAGTCTCAATATTGTATAATCTTAGTGAGGTAAGGAGGGTTTGTATGGAAATTAAAATTGTAAAGATTGTTACGGGAGAAACAGTTATAGGTACAAAAGTGTTAGATTATTTAGAGGATGTTGCTCTTATTCAGGTAATACCATCATCTGGCAGTATCCAACTTGCAATATTGCCTTATGGTTTTCCTTTTGAGGAAAAAATTGGTGGTAAAATTTCTGTAGATAAAATTGTTTATGAATTCGAAGATGTGCCAGAAGACATAAAGAATAAATATTTAGAAGCAAAAAGTGACATTAAAATAAGCTCAACAATACCAGGATCCGACTTAGATTTTAATCTGATAAAATAGTTTTAATCAATTGTAATAACTGTCAAAAGCGTGCCATTTTCTACATCGCCAGTCGAAGCATCAAGCCACACCAAACAATTTGCCTTTGCCATTGAAAAAAAATTGCTTGTGTCTTGAGATTCGAGTGGTTCTATAAATAGACCTTTATTATTATATGTTAAGATTGCGCGATTAAAGTAGTCCTTGCCCATTCTAGAATGCATTGATTTTGTTGTTGAGGCATAATAAATAGCGTTTTTATAGTTAGTTAAGCCTGATAATTTCTTTAAAGCGGGTTTTAAAAATACCTGGGTATTTACTACCAAAGACGAAGGCCAACCCGGCATGCCAAATACTAATTTATCACCTAAATTACCAAAAATTAAAGGCTTACCCGGCTTAACTGTTGTTTCATCAAATTTTATATCAATTCCTAAAGCTTCAAAAACTTTTTTGGTAAAGTCTTTTGTGCCTTTTGATGAACCACCTGTACTAACAAGTATATCGCAGCGTGATAACGCATAACGATAAGTTTCAACCAGCTCATTGATATTATCTCTTATGTGCCCAAAATATATGCACTCGGCATTTAGCTTTTTTACAAAGCCGTTTAGATAAAAGTAATTCGTGTTGTAAACAGACCCTTTTTGAGCTGTTGCACCAGGAAAAACAACTTCATCACCTGTTGTAATAATGCCAACTATGGGTTTTTGATATACCTCAATCAAAACTTCTCCCACATATGCAAGCAGAGCCATTTTTTGCTCGTTAATAAGCTCTCCTTTTTTTATTACAATTTCACCTTTTTTGATTTCAGATCCAGCAAAAACAAAATTTCTATACTTTTCTACATTTTTGCTTAGTTTTATATAACCATCATGTTTTTCAATAAGTTCTACTTCAATAACTGAGTCGCATATTTGGGGTATATCATTGCCTGTGTTTAATCTAAAGGCGCTATTTTCATCAAACTGGTTAATATCGAATACTTCTTTTAATGGTTTGTCTTTATTTTTATAAACTATTGCATATCCATCCATTGCCGTTTTATTTAGGCAAGGGTAATCTGACTTTGCTAGAATATCAATGCAAGCTACCCTCCCCAAAGAATCGCTCAAAAAAACCGTTTGTGACGGCTTTGTTTTAGAGCAATCCAGTACAATCTCTAGCGCTTCTAAGACATTTTTCTTCATATTACTTTCCAAATGGGCATATTGGATATGTGCAGTAATCGCAAAAGTGGCATAATCCCCCTTCACTATAAAATTTTAGCTCTTTTTTATCAATATGGTCTTTAGCAAGCAGTCGTGGCAAAAAAATATCTAAGGCACTTGCTTTATAGTATAGACTACCTGCTGGCACAACGCAAATCGTGCTATTTTCAAGGTATCCAATGCTTAAATTGTTTGCTGGCTGTATTGGATTAGATTTAAATACAAATTTCACTTTGGCTTTTGATAGGGATTGTTTTGTTACATCGTCTGGATCAACACTGCTTCCGCCGCAAACAAATATCAAATCAGCTGTTTTTAATTGATTTAAAGCTTCAATAATGGCTTTTGTATCATCTGGAACTATTCTACAATCGTTAATTATGCAACCATATTTTTTTAGCTTGCCCTCAATATGACTTTTAAATAAATCTTTTCTCAAACCATAGTAAATTTCATTTCCAGTAATTATCGCATTAATTGTTTTGACGCTGTAGGCAATAACATTAAAAATTGATGTATCGAGAATTTTTTTTACTTTTTCTAATACTTTTTTCTTTGTATAAAGTGGAATAATGCGAAAAGCGGCAATGGTTTTGTTTTCATTGCATGCAAAGTTATTGTGGATGCAAGGTAGTGATAAATCACTGATAGCGTTTATTTTAAACAATTTGTTTTTATCTATCTTTAATAAGCCATCAATTGCCGAGTAAAAATTGATTTTGCCTTCGGTAGGAGACTTATCATAAAAAATATTTTCTCCTGCAATGTATGGGGCAATTTGAATAGCAAAATCATCTTCATGGATATCATTTTCATCTGGTATTAGCTTATAAATATAGCTTTTACCTATTGATTTTAAGATATCAACATCGCTTTGTCCAACTATATGGCCTTTTTTAAAGCGAGCACCCTTAAAACCCTCTTCTTTGTTAATATATGTAATGTCATGAGCTAAAGCTAATCCAACGCTTTTTTCAACAGGAACTTTTATTTTTTTCACAAGGTAAATTCTAATTAAAGCTGTTTTTTTGTCAAGCGTTTTTTTGTAAATTATATAACGGTTGCTTAAAGTTGACATTATAAAAAAATTGATATAGTATTAACTTTTATATGGAAATGCTTTATGCAAAGTGGTTATTCAATGGTAAAGAAATATTAAAAGGGTTGGGCTGTGTAAGCCACAACAATATGGTAGTTGACTTGTTACCAATTAAGCTTGCAAAAAAAACTTACCCTGAAGCAGTAGTAAAAGATTATGGAGAGGGTGTTTTATTTAGCGGTTTTGTTAATGCCCATACGCACCTTGATTTATCCAATGTAAGTATTGAGCCATACTTAGGCTTTGTAAAATGGCTAAAAACGATGATAGAAACTAAAGTTCAAGCCAACGAAACTCAAACGGATGAAGCCATAAAAAAAGCACTTGACAGCTTAATTAAAAGCGGCGTTTGCGCAGTTGCAGATATTAGCAATACGCTTAAAAGCTGTAATTATCTTAAAAAAATACCAAAAGCTATTGTTTTTTTTGAAAACTATTCTTTAAGAAAAAAACAAGCGCAAGAAAAAATAGCCTATATTGAAAATAACATTGAAAACATAAGACAAACATACAAAATGAAAATTGATGTTACAGCACATTCTGTGTATTCAACACATAGAGATTTATTGGGGTATACAATGCTAAAGAACAACCCAAAGTTTGGCAGTGATTTATTTAGCTTTCATTTTTTAGAAAGTGAATTTGAAAATCCGTTTGTTAACTCTAGAGGCGATTTATTTGAAATGCTACAAGAAAAAGGTTTAATAGACAATCAGCTTCATTTTTCAAGCGCAATCGAGTACATAAAAAGCTTGGGAGATATAAAAAAAGGCTTATTTGTTCACTGTGTTCATATTAAGCCAGATGAAATTGAATATTTAAAAAGCATAGATGCTAGTATTGTAATAGCTCCGCGCAGTAACTATTACATAAGTAAATCCTTGCCAAATTTAGAACTGTTGAAAAATAGCGGCATAAATGTTGCAATTGGCACAGATTCGCTTGCAAGCAATTGGGATCTAAATATTATTAATGAATTAAAATTTTTATACAAACACTACAGTCATATTGATCCTGCTTATTTTTTTGGGATAGCAACCACAGGGGGTTATACAGCACTCAACCTCCACATTGGTTTTAAAAAAGGTTTTTATGCTTATCCGTTCTTTATGGAAACAACTACAAACAATGCCCTTGAAGAAATTTTGCAATAAATTTAAAAATTTGTATTATGTTTAAGACACTTTGAAAAATGAGGTTAATGTATGTCAAAAGACAACTCTATAAAAAAGGTTCTTATTATAGGCTCTGGTCCGATAGTAATTGGTCAGGCATGTGAATTTGATTATTCTGGCACTCAAAGTTGTAGGGCTTTATCAAAAGAAGGGATTGAGGTTATTTTAGTTAATTCTAACCCGGCCACAATTATGACAGATCCACAACTTGCAAATAAAACCTATATCGAACCAATAAGCGTAGAGTTTATTGAAAAAATAATTGCAAAAGAAAGGCCAACGCATTTATTGCCAACATTGGGCGGTCAAACGGCTTTAAATACTGCCATGGGTCTTTATGAAGCTGGTGTGCTTGATAAATACAATGTCAAGCTCATAGGTGCAAATATAGAATCTATCAAAAAAGCTGAAGATAGAGAACTATTTAAAGAATCTATGCGCAAAATAGGCCTTAAAACGCCAAAATCCACAGTTGTTAGAAGCCTTGAAGAGGCAAATATTGCTGTAAGCGAGATTGGTTTTCCTGCAATTATTAGACCTTCTTTTACACTAGGAGGTACTGGTGCTGGTATTGCCTACAATAAAGAAGAGTTTGAATCTGTGGTAAAATGGGGTTTAGGTCAGAGTCCAATTAGAGAAATATTAGTCGAACAATCTGTAATTGGCTGGAAAGAATTCGAGTTGGAAGTAATGCGAGATAAAGCGGATAATGTTGTGATTATTTGCTCAATAGAAAATTTTGATCCAATGGGCGTTCATACTGGTGATTCAATTACAGTTGCACCAGCGCAAACCCTTACAGACAAAGAATACCAATTGTTAAGGGATGCAGGTATTGCAATAATTAGAGAAATTGGTGTAGAAACAGGTGGATCCAATATACAATTCTGTGTTAACCCACAAAACGGAGAATTTTATGTAATAGAAATGAACCCAAGAGTATCTCGCTCAAGCGCTTTGGCAAGTAAAGCTACGGGTTTCCCCATAGCTAAAATTGCAACGCTTTTAAGTATTGGTTATACTTTAGACGAAATATCCAACGACATAACAAAAAAAACCCCTGCAAGTTTTGAACCAACGCTTGACTATGTTGTTACCAAAATACCACGCTTTACATTTGAAAAATTTAATACAAAAGATGAAATTGGTATGCAAATGAAAAGCGTGGGCGAGGTTATGGCAATTGGGCGTACATTTAAAGAATCTTTACAAAAAGCCATCCGCTCCTTAGAAATGGATCATTATGGCCTTGAAGATGTAGAAGAAAATGATATATCAAAAATTATTGATAAAATTGTGCACCCAAACAGCAAGAGACTCTTTTATATTGCAAAGGCTATGAGAATGGGAATGTCTGTAGATGAAATATATAAATATTCATTTATTGACAAATGGTTTTTAGCTAATATAAAGCAAATACTGGACATGGAAAACCAAATAAAATTAATTGGTGTTAATATAGAAAATATCAGAAAAATAAAACAATATGGTTTTTCTGATAAATATCTTGCTAAACTTACAGGTAAAAAAGAAGAGGACATAAGGTCTTTTGCAAGAAACCTTAATGTTAAAAATGTTTACAAAATGGTTGATACGTGCGCTGCTGAGTTTGAATCCTACACTTCATATTTATATTCAACCTACGAACATGAAAATGAGTCAAAGAAATCTAACTCCAAAAAAGTCGTAATCTTAGGCAGTGGCCCAAATAGAATTGGTCAAGGTATAGAGTTTGATTACACATGCGTGCATGCAAGCCTCACATTAAAAGAAGAAGGTTATGAATCTATAATGATAAATTGCAACCCAGAAACTGTGTCTACCGATTATGATATTTCTGACAAACTTTATTTTGAACCTTTAACATTTGAAGATGTTATGAACGTTATAGAAAATGAAGATCCAGAAGGCGTTATTTTACAATTTGGAGGGCAAACACCACTAAAGCTTGCAAAAGATTTGCAAAAAAATAATGTTAAAATATTAGGTACAGACTCATCAAGTATAGATTTAGCTGAGGATAGAGAGTTATTTAAACAACTAATTGACCAGTTAGGCTTAAGACAGCCAAATAGTGCAACAGCTACAACAATCGAACAAGCAATAAACATAGCAAACAATATTGGCTATCCTGTGCTTGTTAGACCTTCTTATGTGTTGGGCGGAAGAGCTATGACGATAGTCTACGATCAATCGCATATGGAAAAATATTCGAAAGAAGCCATAAAGGTCTCTGGAGAGCATCCTATATTAATAGATAAGTTTTTGGAAGATGCAATAGAAATTGATGTTGATGCACTATCAGACGGTACTGATACGGTTATTTGTGGTATAATGGAACACATAGAGGCAGCTGGCGTGCACTCTGGAGATTCTGCTTGTTCTCTGCCGCCAAGAACATTGAGTAAGCAAATGATTGATGAGCTAACAAACCAAACAATAATTATATCAAAAGAATTGAATATTAAAGGTTTTATAAATATTCAATTTGCAATCAAAGATAAAAGCATCTATATTCTTGAGGTTAACCCCAGAGCATCCAGGACAATACCGTTTGTTAGCAAAGCCACAGGAATTGCTTGGCCAAAAATTGCCACAAAAGTATTGCTTGGACGAAAGCTTAAAGAGCTTAATGTTAGAGAAGTAGTTCCACAATATTATGCTGTTAAGGAAGTTGTTTTGCCATTTGCTAAGTTTCCAGATGTAGATGTTGTGTTAGGTCCAGAGATGAAATCAACGGGTGAGGTTATGGGTATAGATAAGGATTTCTCACTTGCATACTATAAAGCTTTTTATGCAAGTGGTTCGGTTTTACCCGTAAAAGGTAATGTATTTTTGTCTCTTGCTGATAAAGATAAATCCTATGTGGGTGAGATTGCCCAAAAATTGATCAATTTAGGTTTCAAAGTTTTTGCTACTCAAAGGACTTACAACATGATCAAAAATTTGCACAATGTTTTTTATGTAAAAAAAGTTAGTGAGGGCAGGCCAAATATACTTGATTTGATAATAAACGATGAAATAAACTTTGTCATCAACACGCCATCTGGTAAAGTATCTTTTAGCGACTCATTTCATATAAGGAGGTTATCGCTTTTGAAAAATATACCATACTGCACAACTGTTTGGGGAACTTTGGCAAGCATAGAAGCCATAACGGCAAAAATTAATTCACAAACTATAGATGTAAAAGCAATACAAGATTACTATAAGGAGCCTAATAATGGGTGATAAAGCTTTTTTTACGCCAAAAGGATACAATAAGCTCATTGACGAATTAGAAAGATTGCAAAAAATCGAAAGACCGAAAATTATAAAAGAAATAGAAGAAGCTCGTGCAAAGGGTGACTTGAGTGAAAATGCTGAGTATCATGCTGCAAAGGAAAAACAAGTATTCATAGAAAAGCGCATTTCTGAAATCTCAAATAAAATTAATAAAGCTTGTATAATAGACCCAAATAGTGTTTCAAAAGATAAAATAAGCTTTGGATGTAAGGTAAAATTGCTCAATACAGACACAGATGAAGAAGTTGAATACATGATTGTAGGCGAAGACGAAGCAAACCCAAATGATGGCAAAATATCCGTAAATAGCCCTATTGCGCTTGCACTTTTGAGCAAAGAGGTTGGTGATGTGGTAAGCGTTAAGGTGCCAGCAGGTATTAAAAACTTTGAGATAGAGGATATCTCTTAATCATGAAAACAATCGTTTTAAACAATGATCAAGTTGCAAAAGATACTTACTATCTACAACTGCAAGTACCCGAAGGATTTAAGTATGAACCGGGCCAATTTTTAATGCTAAAAATAAACAAGCTTAACGAACCATTGCTTAGAAGACCGTTCAGTATAGCAAAAGTAGATGAAACAATAGATATTTACTATAAAGTTATAGGTCTTGGAACAAACATTTTAAAATCGTATAAAAAGGGTGATTTAATTGATTTTACTGGTCCTTTTGGTAATGGGTTTGATTTAAGAAACAAGCGTATTGTGTTGTGTGGAGGCGGTATTGGTGTTGCGCCGCTTATTGGTTTAAAGTATTTTTTAGATTCAAAAAATATTACATCACATTGCTTTTTTGGTTTTAACTCAAAAGAAGACTGTTTTGTTGATTTTGGAGAAATTGCAACGCTGGATGGCTCTTTAGGGAAAAAGGGCAGTGTGGTTGATTTGTTGGAAGATTTAGACAATTCATTCCATGTTTATGCTTGCGGTCCAAAAGGCATGTTGAAGGCATTGTGTGAGCTTGCAGATAGAAAAGGTTTTAGTATGGATATATCGCTTGAGTCTAACATGGCTTGTGGCTTTGGTGTGTGCTTGGGATGCAGTATTAACACTATTAATGGTTACAAACAGGTTTGCAAAGATGGCCCAGCGTTTAACTATACGGAGATTATATGGTAAATTTAGAGGTAAAACTATCAAATTTAAGATTCAAAAACCCCGTATTAGTTGCCTCAGGTACATTTGGTTGGGGTATTGAGTACAATCGTTTTTTTGACATAGGCTTGCTTGGTGGCGTAATTGTTAAAGGCTTAAGTCTAAACCCAAGGCAGGGCAACCCGCCACCGCGTATTGTTGAGACACCATGTGGTATGCTAAATTCTATTGGTTTGCAAAACATAGGCTTAGAAAAATTTGTAAGTGAAGTTTTACCTCAATTTGACAGTATAAGAACAAATTTAATAGTGAATATTTATGGAAGCGAGATTGGAGAATTTGTGGAGCTTGCAGGTAGACTAAATAATTATAAGCAAATCGCCGCTTTGGAAATTAATGTATCATGCCCAAATGTAAAAGCAGGTGGTGCAGCATTTGGTAAAGATCCAGAGGTTGTTTTTGTATTAATTTCTAGTATAAAAAAAGTCTGCGATAAAACTATTATTGTTAAATTAACACCAAATGTTACAGATATTGCACTAATTGCTCAAGCAGCTCAATCTGCAAAAGCTGATGCTGTAAGCTTAATTAACACTCTAACAGGAATGATTATTGACACAAAAACAAAGAAGCCGTTTTTAGGCAATAAATTTGGTGGACTAAGCGGTCCTGCTATTTACCCTGTAGGTTTGAAGATGGTGTATGAAACCTATGAAAAGGTTAATATACCGATAATAGGTGTTGGAGGTATATACAACGCAGACGTTGCAGTTCAATATATACTGGCTGGCGCATCTATGATACAAATTGGCACAGCAAATTTTGTAGAGCCAGATATAAGTTTAAAAATAATTGAAGGAATAAGGAGGTACTTAGAAGATGAAGAAATTGATGATGTTAATAAGCTTGTTGGTCTTGCTCACAACTAGCGCATTTGGATATACGCTTAAAGATTTAGGCATATCGGTTAATAACTATCAATTTTTACATTTTAAACAAATTGCCATTAATGCAATGACAAAACAAAAAATTGAAAGAAGCGGTACATTAACGATAAAAAAAGGTCAATACATGGTTTTTGCGTATAATAATGAAACGATAAAGCTTAAAGACTCAAAAGCTTACGATACGATTGGCAATAGCACAAAAATATACCCGCTTGAAGGTTTTAATCAAGTGCTCTATAACCTGTTTTTGGGAAAAACCAACATAAATTCAATTTTCAATATAAAGAAGGTAAACGATTATTTTCTTTTGACTCCTAAAGGAAAAACCAATATAGCTCAAGTAGAGCTATACCCTAACAATCAAAAACTAAAAGAGATTAAAATTACAGACATATACGGCAATATTATTATATTTGATTTTTGATGTTGCTTTTGGCATTTGAACATCTTGGCGAAGCTAAATTATTTATAGAGCACTTTGATGCGCAAAAAAGACACAGTGTTTTTTGCGCAGATGGCATTGTAATATATGTTAATTATGGTAAAGGTGGTTTGAGTTTAGCATTAAATATAGCAAAATTGAATGAACAACTCAAACCACAACTATGTGTGCTTTTTGGTCTTGCAGGAAACCTAGCAAGCCTAAAAATAGGTGAAGTTGTAGTAGTTAATAAAGTAAAGCTTTTAGATTCTAGCTTAGACCCCATCTTAAATCCTGTTGAAATAAATTCTATAGATGGATTCAAAAATGTTGATTGTTTAAGTGTTTTAGGTAATTATGCATTCGATAAAAACTTAAGCTATCTTGCTGATTGCATTGATATGGAGGCATATTTTTTTGCAAAAGCTTTAAATGAGTTGGGTATAAATGGCTTTATAATAAAATTAATAAGCGATAATAATAACCAATTTTCAAAAGAATTTAAGTTCGACTACTCAAAAGTTGTTAAAATACTTGAGCTTTTAAAACAGATTGCAAATAACAATTTAACAGAGATATTCCTAAATACTGCCATAGCTAATGTAAATGTACTTTTTAACTTGAAAAAGCTATTTGAAAAAAAACGCTACACATTTACAATGCGTCAGAATGTTTATAAAAAAATTAAAATAAATACGGCAAAAAACATCAAAAAACCCTTTAAACTCAAATACATATTGTGCGAAAAACCGCTAAAAGGCGATTGTGATAAAAAAATAAATGACTATGTAAGTTACTTTCACAATCTAAAAGACAAATGTGCACTAATTTATGCTACAAAGAAAGGTGAATTTTTGAGAAAAACACCTGATAATTATACGCCTGCAAATACATACGGGTACTCTATTATTCAGTCTTATAACTGCATGTATGATTGTTCGTATTGTTTTTTAAAAGGCTATTTTAAAACATTTAACCCCGTTATATTTAAAAATATCAAAGATTATTTTTGCGCTATTAAAAAAACTCTTAAAAATGACAAACTAAGACCATTATACTTTTACTTAGGAACATTTTCAGACCCTGTAGCCCTTAGTATTTTTGATGCAAGTTATATAAAATTTGCAAGGTTTTTTGAAGAACTTGATGCAATTCTAGAAATTAGAACAAAATCAGTTATGATAGATAAATTATTAAAAGAAAAACCTTTTAAAAATACAATAATTGCTTTTTCTCTAACCCCTCAAAATGTTATAGATAAATTTGAACCATATACGCCAAGTCTTGTAAGACGGCTGAATGCTATAAAATTATTGGATCAAGCTGGATTTAATATAGGGATTCGCTTTGATCCTTTTTTTGTTGACAATGCAGATGATTATAAAGATTTTATTAATGCGTTAAATGAAATAAAACACCTACATTCTATTGAGATTGGACTGTTAAGATTTTCAAAAAATGAATATAAAGTCTTTTTAACCAAAAATCCCGGTATATTATCTAATTTAGTTCTTAAAGATGATATGTACATCCAATCAAGCCAAAAAAACATAAAAACGCTTGTTAACAACTTACTTTGCAATTTCAAAGATAAAATATACTACAACATGATTGTTTAAGTCTTTAAAAAATACTATTAAGCTTTATATGCTTGACATCTTTAATTAATTATTATATAAGTTAAAAAATTACATTGGAGGTTAATAATGAAAGAAGAGGATCTTAACGCACAATTGGCTGAATTAGTTAGACTTAATCCTCAAATTGAGGGTTCAGCTTTAGTTAGCTCAGATGGTTTAATGATAAGCTCCCAATTGCCTGCTAATTTCGATGAAGACAGGGTTGCTGCTATGTCTGCTGCATTGCTAACGTTAGGTGAAAGAGCTGTGGATGAATTAGAAAAAGGCGTGCCAGAGCAGGTTACCGTAAAAGGAGACAAAGGCTATATTATATTGACATCAGCTGGCAGTGAAGCAGTTTTGATTGTTCTTGCTAGATCAGATGTTAAGTTAGGATTGCTTTACTTAGATATTAAAAATACCTCAAAAAAACTCAAAGAATTAATGTATTAAGAGGTGTGTAATGAGCGATGAAGATAAAAAAGAGCGTTTAGAGAAGCTAAGTGGTGCTCATGTTTTTTGGGCATCGCTTGTTGGATCTTCTTACGATTTAGGGATAATGAACCAAGCTATTATAGTGCCTGCTATGAAAGCTACGGCGCAAAGGCTTGTATTACACCAAATGTACAAAAAATTACTCCCAAAATTTAGCATGCAAGAGAGTTTAGACATTAATATAAACAAAGCAATGGATGCCTTAAACGAGTATCTTTTGTTTGCCAATCATTATAACGTATCTGTCTCGCAAGAAGATTCCAGAATGATTGCAACGGTTACTATCAGAAAAGATTCCTGTATGTTTTGTCCAGTTGGCGTAGGCGGTGGGCCAGTTGATACAAGCGTATGTCCATATCCTCCACTTTTTTCTACATATCTAGATGTTTTGGCAAAAAATACACTTTCATTTTTAACACCAAAAATGAAAAAAGAAGAAAAAGGCTACATGAAAAAAGAGCCTGAAAGATGCATTATGAGTTTTATTTTTGAAGAAGATGAAATTTTTAAAATTACTTATGAAATTTTAAAATCGTCAGCTGAAAGGGTGCAAATTACAATAGAAAATGCTCTAAAAGATGGCAAAATAACAGAAGAAGACCTTTGGGACAGAAACTATGTACCTATAGAAAATACAAATCCACAAAAATACAAAACTAAATTTACTAATTTTATAAAAACATACATACAGCCTATTGAAGATGAAGTGCTAAGTATGAATAAAAAATTTGTCTTTGTGGTTTTGGTTGATGAAAACGGCTACTTACCAGCACATAACTCTATCTATGACAAGCCCCTTACAGGCGATTATAAAAAAGATCTTGCAGGGAACCGTTCAATGCGTATCTTTAACGACCCAACAGGGTTTGCAGCTGCAAAAAACACAGACCCTATTTTGTTTCAGATCTATCCTCGAGATTTAGGAAAAATCATGTACGATATTTCTATGCCAATAATAATAAATCAAAAACATTGGGGCGCTTTGAGAGTTGGTTTTAAAGATTAATCTTCTTCAATTAACTGCTCTAAAGCAAGCAATATAGCTTGCTTTACTTCCTCTTTATTTTTATTTGAAATTTTAATGAGAGGTATTTCTTGCGGTTTATTTGAAAGCAATGACTTTATGGTTTCATCTTCTATGCTATTTGGTAGGTCTTTTTTGGTAAGAGCAAATACAGCTGGCAGTCTTTTAATTTTCATAAATTCGCGGTAGTATTTATACATGTTTGAAACAGATTCTTCGCTGGTTATGTCACCTAGTACTATAATTGCCAGAGCATTTTTTTCCAAAATATCGTAAATAAACTTAAAGCGTTGTTGACCGGGTGTTGCATAAATGTGTATTATAATATCCTTATCTATAGTTATTATTCCAAAATCTATAGCTACAGTGGTAAAATTTTTTATTTCTTTTAATCCACTTTCTGTAACGGGCTTATCTGTAGTAATAGGATCGATTTCGCTAACACATTTTATGAATTCTGTTTTACCTGAATTAAAACTTCCTGTTACAATAATTTTGTAAATTGCCATTTCTACAAACCTCTAATTTTATCTAATATCTTATGTAAAACACCTTTTTTAATTTTTACGTCAAATTTTACATTTGCATCTTGATCCGAAGATAAATCGATTATACGCAGGATATACATAATTACAATGTTTTGCAAAACTTTTATGTCATAGTTGTAGCGTCTCATTATTTTGTCAAGGCTTATATCAGAATTATTTGTTAACCACTCTATATCTAAATTGCTACCAGGTAATAAGGAACTTTTTACAGCATATAACGGTGCTTTTACATTTATAATACCTCTATCTTTAGGTAAAAGTGCCATTAAGTGATCTTTATTCGTAATATTTTTTATACCTTCCCAAACAAAGTATTTTAAACTAATGCGAGGGGTATTTTCATTCGATATACTTGATAAATCTGATATTTCTATTATATCTTGAGAAACATAAAGGCTTGAATAATTGAATATATCGTAAAAATTATTAAAATCAGAGTGTAAGAAATTTATCTCGCTGCCTACTATAAGAATCTTTAGCAGTTTATTATCAACTAAAAAACTAATTTTTTGATTGCTTCTAATGGAATTTAAAAATTCACCCAGTCTAACTTCTTTATAATTATCAAATGTTATTTTTTCTAATGTTTTTAGTTTGTTATCAATATTTAAGATAGCTGTAAATATTTCTTTATGGAAAGATGGATATGAAATAGCTATTATATCTTTACCGTTTGGTATAATGTCTAAGTCATCTTTTAAAATGACAATAGATGGCCTAACAAAACCTGGCCCTAAATTGCTAGTATTTATTTTTTCTAAGAAAGCTTCAGCAAGTTTTACTTTTGTTGTAACACCTTTGTGGTTTCCAATAATGATAAAATTATAGTTTATTATGTCATCCTTTATTTGGCGTGGGTCATCAACCCATTCCACAGACCATCCATCAGCACTAAGCATATACTGTAAGATTTTTGCAAGCAAATCATCATCTATTACTAAATAAGCTTTTTTGGTTTTTTCTAATTCTTTTTGCATCTTATGAATGATTTTATATAACATAACCACTGAAGTCAAGAAAATTGTTAAAAAATTGATAAAAAAAATATTTGTGTTATAATAACTAAAAAAGGAGGTAAGATGAAGAAACTAACACTGGCACATAGCCCAGATTCAGATGATGCTTTTATGTTTTATGCATTAAATATCAAGGCAATAGAGACACATGGCTACGAGTTTGATCAGGTTTTAAGTGATATCCAAACATTAAATGAAAAAGCACTTAATGGTGTATATGATATTACAGCTATTTCTTTGGCAGCATACCCATTAATTGAAGACAAATACGATATACTAAAAAGCGGTGCTAGCATGGGTTTTAAATACGGTCCCATCATAGTAGCAAAAAAACAAATGTCTTTAGATGAACTTAAAAAGTCTAAAATAGCAATACCTGGAGTTTACACGAGTGCATTTTTAGAATTACAATTGCTGCTTGGTAAAGATCTAGATACTCTCGTTGTGCCATTCAACAAAGTATTTGATCATGTAATAAATGGTGATGCCCAAGCTGGCCTTATAATTCACGAGGGCCAACTTACTTTTAAAGAATCTGGGTTAGAAAATATCTTTGATTTAGGTAAATGGTGGTTTGAAAAAACAAAATTACCCCTGCCTTTGGGTGTTAATGCAATAAAAAAGTCATTAGAAGAAAAAAGTTTAATATCAGATATATTGCAAAAAAGTATTTTGTATTCTCTAGAGCATAGAAGTGAAGCAGTAAAATACGCATTGCAATTTGCAAGAGGAATGCAAGAGTCACTGGCAGATCAATTTATTGGTATGTATGTAAATAAACTTACTGTAGATATGGGGGAAAATGGCATAAAAGCATCTCAGCTTTTGTTGGATGAATCCTATTACGCAGGTTTAATTAAAAAGAAAGTTAAAATAACACTTGTATAACGCAATTATTATTGGTGGTGGCACAAGCGGTCTTGCTTGTGCCTGTTTTTGTAATAAGGATACATTAGTTTTAGATAAGCAAAGAATAGGCAAGAAGTTATCCGTAGCTGGTAATTCTCGCGTAAACCTCACAAATCTTGCAGATTTAGATGATTTTATAAAAGCTTATATTCCAAATGGGAATTTTTTAAGAGATGCCTTTGGGGTTTTTTTTAGAGAAGAGCTGATTGATTTTGTAAGCAAACTTGGTTTGAAAACACAGATTGAAAACACTAAAGTATTTTTAAGTAATTCAAATGGAGAAGAATTTGTAAAAAGGATAAAAAACTACATTATAGGTAGAAAAGCGCAAATACATGAATATGAAAGGGTAACTAAAATTGAACAAAACAAACATTTTTTTGTGCATACTACGAAAAGTATTTATGAGGCTAAAAATATTGTTATTGCAACAGGTGGCTTGAGCTACCCAAAACTAGGTGCTTGCGCAGATGGTTATAATTTTGCAAAGTCCTTTGGACATAACATCGCTCCTACACAACCTTTTGAAACACCATTTTGTATTAAAGATGATTTATTCAAAAATTTAGATGGCATATCTTTAGATAATGTTGAAATTAAATACAAAAATAAAATATTTAGTGGAAATTTATTATTTACCCATTTTGGTTTGAGTGGCCCAACTATTTTAGATTTATCATGTTACACAAAAAATGGTGATAAAATTTATATCAATTTTTTAGGAAATGATAAGGAACATTTGCTAAAAGATCTAAATGATGAAAATAAGAATTTAAAATCTATCATTAAAAAATATTTACCAAAAAGGTTCGCAGAAAATATGTCAGAAAAAATACCATTTATCAAGAAAAAAATATTAGAAGTCTCCAAAAAAGATTTGAATTTATTATTGAACTTGATATTTAATTATAAAGTTACTGTAGAATTATGTGGTTTCGAAAGAGCTTTTGTAACAAAAGGTGGAGTATCTTTGAGAGAAGTTGATCCAAAATCCTGTGCTTCAAAGCTGGTTAAGGGTTTGTATTTCTGCGGTGAAGTGTTAGATATTGCTGGTACAATTGGCGGATTTAATATACAAGCAGCATTTTCTACAGGTTATCTTGTTTCTCAAAAACTTGGAAGCCTGCCATTAAAAAACATATAAAAACCTACTGATATTAAAAATACGCTCATAATATAAGTAACTAAATTTGTCTTTAAAAAATTGAATGAGTTTACAAAGAAGCCCATAAATACAGAAGCCAAAAGAAACGGTATGCCAAGACCCAGTGAGTATATAAAAAGTAACATTGCGCCTTCTGAGAGGCTAGCAGTATTTGCTGCAATTACAAGTATTGATGATAAAATTGGACCCACGCAGGGGCTCCAGCCAAATGCGAATAAAATACCAATTACAAAAGATGTTAACAGATTAACACTTTTTATTTTTACATCAATGCGCAAAAATTTGTAAATAAAGTCGATTTTTAATATATAAAAAATTCCAAATATTATTATTAAAATACCCGAGATTTTTGCCAGCAAAATCTTATTTGTAACTATTAAAGTGCCAATGTAGCTTGCACTTGTTCCCATTAGTGTAAAAATTACGCTAAAGCCCAATACAAATGCTATAGAGTTTATAATAGCCTTTTTGTATACATTTTTGTCCTTGGAGTTTTTAAGCTCTTTTATGGTAACACCAGAAATATATGAAATATAAATTGGTATTAATGGTAAAATGCATGGACTAATAAAAGATAAAATACCACCCAAAAAGGCACTCAAATACATCACATCCTCCCAAATAGATTATTAAAAAACATTTTGATTGGATTGTCAATAAGTTTAATATTTTGAGAGAAAAAGTAATTTATAAGCCTTTTTATAGAAATAGAAAAACTTGAGTCTGGATAGTACTGAATAATTGGTTTTTGGCTTTTAATTGAGTTTGGTAGAGTTTTATCAAACACACTATAGCTTGCCATTTCAAGTTTTGTATTTAAGAATTTCTCACATATATTATTCATGTTATTAAAAACATTTTGTGCCTCTTGTTTATCTTTTGCCATATTTATAAACATTTTTATATCTTTGCGTTTGTAGTTTAGAGTTAATATCTTAATTGTTGCATAAGCATCGGCAATTGAAGTAGGCTCAGGTGTAGCCACAATAACTATATCTATCGCATTTTTAAGCAATGTCATGACTTTTTTTGATATTCCAGCGCCTGTGTCTATCAACAACACGTCTGTTTGGCTTGCTAGTTCATTAAGTTTATCCATCAAATCAATTAAGTCATTTTCTGAAACATTTGATATGTCTTCTATGCCACTACCAGCTGGTATAATTTTTAGATTTTGGTTATAATCCACTATAATTTCTTCTAATCTTTTTGATTTATTTATTACATCAATTATGCTGTAATTTGTTTTTACGCCTAAAACAATATCTACATTTGCAAGGCCTAAATCGCCATCAAGCAGTATTACTTTTTTGTTGATATTGCTTAACGCAACAGCCATATTTGAAGTTATACTTGTTTTTCCTACACCGCCTTTGCCGCTAGAGACAGCTATGACTTTTTGGTTTTTTTTGTTAGTATCCACCAATTCTCTCAACTTTTTAGCCTGATCATTCATTTTCACCCTCTATTTTTGCTTTTTTGATAATAAATGAAGATATACCAAAAGGGTCTGCTTTTACGAGATCATCTGGCACATCTTGTCCAAAACTAATGTAAGAAATGGGTTTTTTTGTTTTAACAGCAAAATTAAGCATTGTGCCAGGTGTATTTGTTTCGTCTAATTTAGTAAGTAACAAACTATCAATCTTGAGTCTAGAAAATTTACCATAAATTTCCATACAGTCTTCTTCTTTAGTATTTAAAGCTAAAACTAAACTGATATGCATACCATTTTGATCATTAAATAAACTAAATGATTCTTCAAGACGCTTAATATCTTTTTGACTTCGACCAACTGTATCAATAAAAATTTTGTCATAACCACTAAATTCATTTATGGCTTTTTGTAAATCATCTCTTCCAAGACATACCTGCATAGGTATTTCCATAATTTTTGAATAGGTAAGTAGTTGATCAACGGCGCCTATGCGGTAAGTGTCAGTAGTTATGATGCTTACTTTTTTTTTGTTTTTTAACTTTTCTATTGCTGCAAGTTTTGCTATAGTTGTTGTTTTGCCCACACCGGTTGGACCTGTTAATACGACTATTTGTTCAGTTGGCTCTACTGTCTTAAAAAACTGGGACAAAAGAACGCTTAGGTAATCAATAGTGTAGTTGTCATCTTTGAGTTTTTCGGCATACAAATTATCATAAAGAGCTTTGGATATTTTAAAAGAATATTTTTTGTTTATACCTTTTTCATTCATAAAATTAAAATACTTTTGAACAGAAATGGGCAAATTGTAAATATCAATCTCACCTTCTTTTTTTGCCATGTATGATAGGCTGCTTTTTAGGTTGTCTAGGTCACTTTTAATACTTTCTACCACTTCTTGTAAGGGATTTTTTGTAGCATTTTTTAACAGATTTTCTAAATCTTGTATCTTTTTTTCAAGGTCTTGTTTGGATTGGTCGTTTTGTTTGGACTCGATTAAATTAGCAAAATCTTTTTTTTTGGTACTTTCTGGATGCTCGATAGCAGCTGTAACTTCAATAACCTCTCTTTTAAAAAAAGAAAAAAATGAACCTTTACGCACTTTTCTTGTAGATAAAATTACAGCTTCTTCGCCTAGCTCTTTTTTTATTTTTTTAATAGCTTCTTGAAGATTGTTTGCCTCGAATGTTTTTATTATCATAATTCAATTGTGTCTATCGTCTTAATTTCTACATTATTGGCAATTTCTGAGTAAGACAAAACAATAATCCTTGGGAAGAATTTATCAAGAAAAGCTTTAAAATGCCTTCTGACTCTTGGTGAGGTCACAATTATAGGCTCAATCCCATTTTCTGCGGCTCTTGCAATTTGATTTTGTGTGGATTGCATAAGCTTATCACCAATATTTGGTGGAAGATTCATATATGAATAACCATTTTCTTCTTTAATGTTTGCAGTTAACACGCCTTCTACACTAGAGCCCAATAGTATTACATTTAACACATTGTTTTCATTTTTGTATTTGTTTGTAATATGATAGGCTAGGGCACTTCTTACATGTTCTGTTAGTAAATCCAAATCCTTAGTGTGCGGTGCCCAGTCGGCAAGCGTTTCAAAAATTGTTAATAAATCTCTAATAGGCACCTGTTCCTTAAGCAGATTTTTTAATATCCTATGTACTTGTCCAAGCGATAAATACTGTCCTAACTCTTCTATAACTTTGGGGTAATCACCTTTTAGATTTTCAAGCAGTTTGTTTGCATCTTGTCTGGTAAATATGTCGTAAATGTTTCTTTTAATAAGCTCGGTTATATGCGTGATAATTACCGTTACAGGATCCACTACTGTGTATCCTGCTACTATTGCTTCATTCTTCTTTTCTTTTTCAATCCATATTGCCTGCAAACCAAACGCTGGTTCTTTTGTAGAAATGCCTTCTATTTGTTTTAATGGAGCAGGTGACATAGCAAGGAGTCTATCTGGTTCAATTTTATATCTACCAACTTCAATGCCTTTTATTAAAAAAATATATTCATTTTTATCTAATGTGAGATTGTCCCTTATCCTGATAGAGGAAATTATTACGCCAATATCTAACGCCAGTTGCTTCCGCATTAATTTTATTCTATTGAGCAGATTACCGCCTTCGGCTTCTTCTGTTAGATGTATCAAGCCATAGCCTATCTCAAGTTCAAGTACATTAATTTTCATAGCTTCTTCGATATTTTCTTCAACAATTGGCGCCTTTGCCTGTTCTTGGATGTTTTTTTCTTCTTCAAGTTTTTCTTGAATTTTCTTTTGAGAAATAGAGTATGCCAAATATGCAAAAATCAGTGCTAAAAAGATTAAACTAATATGTGGCATGCCTGGAATCAAAGCCAAAATCCCCAGTATTGCAGCAGATAGATATAGTGCTTTATATTGTTTTGTAAGTTGATTTATTAGGTCTGGCGCAAGACTTTCTTCGCTTGAGCTTTTTGTAATAACAATACCAGCTGCTGTTGATATGATAAGCGCAGGCAACTGTACCACAAGGCCATCGCCAATTGTAAGCACCGTGTACCTGCTTGCTGCCTCTGATAGATTCATGTTGTGCTGCAGAACACCAATTATTATTCCGCCAATTATGTTAATAAAAGTTATTAAAAGGCCTGCAATTGCATCGCCTCTTACAAACTTGCTTGCACCATCCATGGCACCATAAAAATCTGCTTCTTTTGTAATTTCTTGCCTGCGTTTTTTGGCCTCTACTTCAGTAAGAATGCCAGAATTCAAATCAGCATCTATACTCATTTGCTTTCCAGGCATAGCATCAAGCGTAAAGCGCGCAGCAACTTCAGCTACTCTGCCAGCACCTTTTGTTATTACAACAAAGTTTATTATTACTAAGATAATAAATATTATAAAGCCGACAATATAGCTCCCGCCAACAACAAAATAACCGAAAGTTTTTATAAATTTACCTGCTGCGTCAGCGCTTTGAGCACCATGTAGCAAAATTGCTCTTGTGGTTGCAATACTAAGCGATAGTCTAAATAAGGTGACAGTCAAAAGTATTGTAGGAAATGTGGATATATCAAGTGGTCTTTGTGTATAAATGCTAACAAAAAATATCAATAGTGCAGAAGCAAACGAAATTGTTATAAAAAAATCAAGCAAAAAAGGCGGCAGTGGAACAATTAAAACCGTAAGTATTATAATTACTGCAATTAGTATAAGAAAATCGCTAAAGCGAGTAATTTGACCCATTAAACTAAGTTCTTTCTCCAAAAATTCCCCGTCCAATACGTATTATAGTTGAACCTTCTTGTATAGCGATTTTATAGTCATCACTCATACCCATTGATAGCTCGGCTAAATCAGGGCAAAAGCTTTTCTTTAAATCTTCAAACAACGATTTCATATCTCTAAAAGCTTTTCTGATTTCAACCTCATCAGCTTGAGGACCAATACACATAAGTCCGTGCAATTTTAAATTCTTCAAATTAACTATACTTCTTGTAGCCTCTAAAACATCATTTTTAAAAAAACCGAATTTTTTAGGATCATTTGCAATGTTAACTTCAAGCATTATATTTATAATTTTGTTTTGTGAAAATGCATAATTATTTAGTTTATCTGCAAGTTCTAAGCTATCCATACTATCAATATAGTCAAAATACATTGCAGCCTTTTTTGCTTTATTTAATTGCAGATGACCTATTAAATGCCACTGGATATCTAAATTATCTTGCTTTGCTAATTCTATTTTTGCAATCGCCTCTTGCATCCTATTTTCACCAAAGATACGCTGGCCGCATTCATATGCTTTTTTTACAACGCTAAGATTAAAATTTTTTGATACTGCCATTAATTTGACATCAGGATTTAAACTTTCTATTTCGCTCTTTATTTTTTTTAAGTTTTTGCAAATATTTTCCATAAAAAACTCCTTTTTACGATTATACTTTTGCTTTAAAATAAGTCAATTATTTATGAATCAATGGGTAACAAAAAAAAGATTAAAACGATGAACACTACTACTCACCACAGAAAGGTGCGGTTTTCAAGTCACACCTTTTGGGCTAATACAGAAATGAAACTCATTGTTTGTTTGAAGGATATGGTTCTTTTCAATAACTACAGCATTATTATTGTAGTCTATAAGCAAAACATAAGAAGTTTGTGTACCGTAATTCTTGCTTTTTACAAATATAGACGAGAGCATTTTTTCTTGCATTAAATCAATTCCTGTAGATGGGAGACTATCTTCAAATACTGTATCGTCGTATAAAATTTTAAATAGTTGTTTTATCATTAATTTTTTGTCTTGCGCGTAGAGAATGTCATTTTCAAATGCAGCTTTGGCTTTCTTTGTTTTAGGCCACGATATATCCAGTAAACTATTACTTAGGGTATGCAAGCCACTTTTTATTCGCATAAGTTGATTTTGAATGTTAGAAAAGTAGTAAAGGCAATCGATACTGCCAAATACTAAATTAAATGGATTATATAAAACAGGATTTGTACTCCTAATAAATCTTTTTGGGTCAACATTAGCAGTTAAATAGTCCCATACAATACGCCCTCTAGAAGGTGCGCTAGTTTTAAATAAATCAGGATTTCTATAGTTTGTTAAAAAAACCAATTTACCATTTTTTGTTATACCAAAAAAGCTGCCTAGTGCAAGCAAATCCCTTGGAGATAGCAACTCATCAGTTTCAGATTTATACCACTTAAATGGCAAACTCTTTCTTGCGTAGTATTCGTCCCTATTGCCTGCTAATATAAGTTTGTATTTGGGGTTTTTGTTTAAGGCAAACACAACTAAACACATACGTATCTTAACCCTATAAATTTATATAACAATTGAAAACAAATAAGCTCAAATAACTAAAAAAACCGCTGCCCACTGTTTTATTATAAGTCTAGTTGCGCTTTCTTTGGCAGTAATCTATAAAATTTTTTGCAAACTCAACGCAAAAACTTTTTTTTCTGACGCTTAACATGGACATGGCTCTAACCAAATAAACAATCTTTTTCATACATTTGCTTTCCAATTATTGTATATTTGGCCTCTGTATAAAGGTATTTGAATTTGGCCTTTTGAAAAGACTATCTGATAAAGTTGAGTATCACCCCACTTAAAGGAAGCGTAGGCACCATTTAAATACAACCTCCACATTCTAATAAACTTTTCGTCGAACGTCTGTTTGACTTTGCCTATATTTTTTTCAAAATGCTCTATCCAGTGTTCAATTGTTTTGGCGTAGTGAGGCCTTAGGTTTTCTATATCGATAATATAAAACTTTTTCTTCCTTAGTCTTTTAACCAATTCTTCTAAAGAAGGCAAGTATCCGCCGGGAAATATATACTTAAGCGTCCATGGATCAGTAGGCAGTGGCTCATTATGCCCAATTGTATGCAAAAGCCCAAGCGCACCTGACTCTAGAATGGCCTTGAGTTTGCTAAAAAACACATCAGCATAATTTTTCCCAATATGCTCATATGCTCCTATTGAAACAAATTTGTTGAAAGTCCCTGTTAGGTTCCTGTAGTCTTCATAAACAACTTCTATTTTATCGCTTAAGCCTTCCTCTTTTATTCTTTGTTTTGCAAATTCATACTGGTTTTTAGATATAGTGCAGCCTAAGCCTTTTATATTGTTTCTCTTTGCTGCATATATCAAAAAACCACCAAAACCACAACCAACATCTACAACTTTATCATTGTCTTTTAAGTAGATCTTTCTGCATATAAGTTCATATTTATTGTTTTGTGCAGTCTCTAAACTATCATCTGGAGTTTTAAAGTAAGCGCAAGAATACGTATAGCTTTTATCCAAAAACAAACCAAAAAAATCGTTGCCCAAGTCATAATGGTAAGATATATTTTTTTTAGCGCCCTTTTTTGAATTTATATTTGAAAGCTTATTTACTGCAATGGCAAGTTTTGTTTTTGCAGGTACCCTTATATTGTTCTTTTTTATGAAATTTTCAAGATACAGCAAATCCTTTAAATTTCCAGTTACTTCAATATTCTGGCTTACGTAGTGCTCTCCAAAACCCAAGCTCAAGTCACTAAATAAATCTTCAAGTACATTTTTAGCATTTATTTTTATACTTATTTTGTGCGGTTCACTCCCAAAATGTTTGGTTGTGCCATCCCAATAGGTAATCTGTGAAGAAACTTCCTTGCTTGCTTCTTCAAGAGCCTGTTCAATAAATTTTTGAAACTCTCTTGTAGTGTTCACGATAAAGCCTCCTGATCAATCAAACAAAAACTTTTGTTTGATTCAAAAGATTTTTTAAGTACTAAAAATTTAAGAGCTCTTTACACACCTTATTTCTATTGTCTATAATGTATGCCAAAATAAGATTTTTCAAGAGTATTATTAAAGATGCATTTTTTAAAAGTTGCTTTTTTTTACGTTCTTGTATGTTTTTTAGCTAATTGCCTAGCTTGAAAAAGCTTAATAAAGGTACACAAAAACTCTTAATAATGCTTAAATCCTAAAAATGATTAATTAATATATTGACAAAATAATAAGTGATATTATAATAACCAAAATGAAGGGAGGTTCTTTCATGCACCTTAGAAAAACCCTGTTTTCCATATCGGTCTTAGCTTTATTTGCAAATACTTCTTACGCTTTATCTTTAAGCGAAGTGCAGTCTTTAAGCTCAAACAACAACTATCAGATAAAGCAGTACGAATCGCTCTATGAGTCTTCAAAAGAGTCAAAGCAAAGTGCTTTTAAAAACTTTTTGCCAAACCTATCTACAAATTACTCATATACAAGACTTGATCAGCCACCATACCAGATTGCAAACGGCAATAAATTGATTATGGGCTCTGTTAATAACTATCAGTGGAATGTTACAATAACACAGCCTTTATTTACAGGCTTTTATCTGTTGAACAAGTACAAGTATGCAAAGTACAATGAATCATTCTCTCAGGCAAACCTAGAAGTAATAAGAAACCAAATTATAACAAATGCAAAAAATGCTTACTTCAACGTCCTATATAACCAAAAGATACTAGAAACTAGGCAGCTTGCTGTTGCCCAGTATGAATCACACTTAAAAGACGCAGAAAGTTTCTATAAACAAGGTCTTATCCCAAAAGTAGACTTACTAAAATCACAAGTAGCCTACTCAAATGCAAAGCAAGAGCTAAAACAAGCTTATGCTAACTTAACAAACGCTATAGCTCAGCTAAACCAATTGCTCAACGAGCCCATTGATAAAACACATACATTTGATCAGGTAGCGGATGTTGTTAACTTAAAAACACCCCTTGACTCACTTTATGCTCAAACAGACAACCGTCCAGATATTAAAGCACTATCATTTGCAATTAACAAAGCCAAAGCTCAAGTAGGTATGGTAGAGTCTAGCTATTATCCTCAGGTACAATTAAAGGCAAACTACAACCGCAATGGTCAAAACCTCGATATGAACAATAACCCATACGCCGATAACTCCATCTATAGCCTAAACATAATTGCAAACTGGGATATATTTGACTGGGGTAAAACAAAAAATGATGTACAAGCCGCAAAGCTACAACAGATTGCCCTAGAAAATGAACTGGCTAATCTAAAAACACAGTCCAAAACTCAAATACTAAACGCATACGATCAAGCTGAAGTAGCATACCACAATATCTCAGTATCCCAAACTGCCCTAAAAGAAGCAAATGAAAACTATAAGCTAACCAATGAGCGCTATCTAAACCAACTTGCAACATCCACAGACATACTTGATGCAAGAACACTTCTTACTCAATCTGAGTCTAACTACTATGGAGCTATATATGGGTACTGCATAGCGCTAGAAAACCTTGCAAATGCTGTTGGAAAGTCAGATGAGTTTGATTATTTGATTAGGTTTAAAT
>NZ_MDSU01000011.1 GCF_002119425.1 Desulfurella amilsii
GGTGCCCTGATGCAAACCTACAAAACCTATATTGGTGGCAGTTGGGTTGAAACAGACAAATTACTTGATGTTACAGAAAAATATACGAATGAAGTGTTTGCAAAAGTTCCACTGTGCGATACCAAAGAGGTGGATACAGCAGTTAGTGCTGCTCAAGATGCTTTTGAAAGTTTCAGAAAAACACCTGCATATGAGCGCTCACAAATACTAGATAAAGCAGCCAATCTAATTCTAAAGCGCAAAGATGAAATAGCAGCTGTGATTTGCAAAGAAGCAGGCAAAGCCTGGAAGTATTCTCTAGGGGAAGTAATAAGAGGCTACGAAACATTCAAGTTTGCAAGCTGCGAAGCCATACGCATACATGGTGAGACTGTGCCTTTGGATGCAAGCGCATCTGGGACAAACAGGGTGGGCTACTACATAAGGGTGCCAATGGGTGTGATTGCAGCTATTACACCATTTAACTTTCCCTTAAACCTCGTTGCACACAAAGTAGCACCAGCTATTGCCTCAGGCAATACAATTGTACTAAAGCCAGCTTCAACTACACCTGTTACGGCTTTGATATTAGCTGAAATTTTAGAAGAAGCAGGGTTGCCAAAAGGGGTGTTTAATGTGGTAATTGGCTCTGGCTCAAGCATAGGTGATTATCTTGTATCCCACCCAATGGTAAAGAAGGTAACATTTACAGGCTCACCTGCAGTAGGTGATTCAATCATTAGAAAAGCTGGCATAAAGAGAGTGACTCTAGAGCTTGGCAACAACTCAGCTACAATAATAGAAAAAGATGCTATAATAGATAAGGCTATCCCACGATGCATTGCAAGTGCTTTTTCAAACTCAGGCCAGGTATGCATATCACTGCAGCGCATATATGTGCACAAGGATATAGCAGATGAGTTTAGCCAAAAATTCAAGCAAGCAACGCAAGCTTTAAAAGTAGGAAACCCTCTAGATCAAGATACAGAGCTTGGACCTATGATTGATGGAAAAGAAGCGCTAAGGGCAAAGTCTTGGATAGATGAAGCAGTCTCTCAAGGTGCAACGCTTGTGTGTGGTGGAAAAGTCGAAGGCAGAACTTTATACCCCACAGTGCTGAAAAATACAACAAAAGACATGAAGGTGATGTGCATGGAAGTATTTGCCCCAATAGTATCTATTGTAGAGTATAATAACTTTGAAGAAGCAATAAAGCATGTAAATGATTCAGACTACGGGCTTCAAGCAGGCATATACACAAACGATATAAGAAAAATACACTATGCTATAGATAACCTTGATGTAGGCGGTGTAATGATAAATGATACTTCAATATTTAGAGTAGATAATATGCCATATGGCGGCAATAAACTCTCTGGTATTGGCAGAGAAGGTGTGCGCTTTGCAATTAATGAGATGACAAATATAAAGATGGTAATGATAAATTTAAATTAATTAATTTCTTTACAAAAAAAAACTTTTTGATAGAATTGGTGTAACATGGCAAAAGAAGTAGCTACAGAGGGTCAAAAAAAGAAAAAAAAGCCTATATTACTTATTGCTGTAATATTAGTGGTATTAATTGTAGGTGGTGCTTTCGCCTTTTTCTTTTTAAAGAAAGGCTCATCTAACAGTGCAAAGAATACTCAGGCTCAGAATGCTAATCCTGAGGCTATCATTAATGACAAAAATGTGCATATAAAAAATTTACCTTCCATGATTGTCAATTTAGCAGATCCATCAGGTGATAGGTATTTAAAAATTTCTCTTGCTTTGGTAATGAATGGAAAAGAAAAACCAAAAGGCGCTGAATCATCAGGCGGCACTCTAGAGGATGCAGCAATTAAAAATGCTATAATTACAGTAATTTCTACAAAAACATCGGATGTGCTGCTAACACTATATGGCAAAGAAGAACTTAAAAAACAGCTTATAAAAGCTATAAACAATGTTTTAGGCGAAGATGCAGTAAGGAATATTTATTTTACTGACTTTATCATACAATGAAAGAAGAAGAATTAGCCCGCTTTTACAATGTGCCAGTTGAAACATACTATGAATTAGGTAGAGCTAAAGTAAAGCTAAGGGATATTTTACACTGGAGTGAAGGTAGTGTTATAAAATTAGACCGCCTATCTGGAGAATATATCGATGTATTTATTGAAAATCAGGTTTTTGCAAAAGGTGAAGTAATTATAGTAGACGAAAAATTTAGTATAAGGCTATTCCAAATTTTGACTCCAGAAGAAATAATGGAGTACAGCATAGAATGAAGCTTTTGATAGCTTTTTTGCTTGTATTTTTTGTATTTAGCCCTGTTGCCGTTTATGCATCTTCAATAGATTATTTAGGCTATACGCTAAAAGCGCTTGGCAGTGTCATAATAGTTGTGGCATTGCTATTTGCTAGCGTTTGGGCACTAAAAAAGCTTCAAATTAACACTAAAAAAGGTGGTCGCATTAAAATACTAGATAGAACCTACATTGATAACAAGCACAGTCTTATAATTATTGAGGTTGAAGAAAAGCAATTTTTACTTAGTGTAGGCAATGAAATAAACTTAATAGCACAATTGAGCGAAAATGAAAAAAATAATTAACCTAACCATTCTTTTCGTTTTAATAGGTTTGTGTTTAAATGCTTTTGGAGCTCAAGTGCCTCAGGGACCTTCTCTAAGTATAAGCCTAAATGGCGCCACAACGCCCCAAAATATTTCAAATGCTGTAAAATTGCTCATTCTGCTCACAGCTTTGGCCGTTGCCCCTTCTTTTTTAATTATGCTAACATCGTTTACACGCATAATAATAGTGCTTTCAATCCTAAGACAGGCAATGGGCCTACAGCAAGAGCCACCGAATCAAATATTGCTAGGTATAGCGCTTTTTTTAACTATTTTTATAATGTCGCCAACGATTAGTGCAGTTTATAACAACGCCTATAAACCATTCAATGAAGGAAAGTTAAGTTTAAAGCAAGCCTACGATGCAGCTCAAACACCCATTAAGTCATTTATGTTAAAACAAACACGCCAAAAAGATATAGCGCTTTTTTTGCGTATTGCTAAACAACCAAACCCTCAAAACGAGCAGCAGTTGGGATTAAATATACTTGTGCCCGCATTTATCATAAGCGAGCTAAAGACGGCTTTTGAAATAGGTTTTTTGCTTTACATACCTTTTGTTATTATAGACATTGTAGTATCGAGTGTGCTTATGAGCATGGGTATGATGATGCTGCCGCCAGTTATGATATCACTACCATTTAAGTTGCTTTTATTCGTATTGGCAGATGGGTGGAATCTGGTTGTCTTATCTTTAGTTAGAAGTTTTCATTAGGGGGTTTTATGGATGTAGCAACTGTAGTTGGGATTGGCAGGAGTGCTATGCAAATAGCCTTGATGCTATCTTTGCCAATATTAATTGTAAGTCTTGTTGCAGGTCTTCTTGTTAGTATTTTTCAAGCTATCACACAGATTCAAGAAATGACCCTAACATTTATACCAAAGATTATTGCCGTTGCTTTGACTTTATTGTTTTTGGCTCCATGGATGGCAAAGTTACTCACAAATTATACTATTGAACTATACCAAAACATACCTAATTACATAAGATGAATCAGAGCCTTGCACTGCTAAACGTGCCTTTTTCTGACTTAGAAATTTTCTTTTTGATTTTTATCAGGGTAGCCTCTATTTTGCTTTTAGCCCCTATTTTTAGCTATAAATCAATTCCTGCGATGGTTAAAATACTACTTAGTGTTGTTATGGCTTTTGTGCTGTATCCTATTGTTAGAGATTATGTAAATGTAAACATTACAAATACAGTTGAACTTATTGTGTTAATTGTAAGAGAAATACTGCTTGGTGCAAGTTTGGCTTTTTGCATACAGTTTGTATGGGCAGGCATAGAGATAGCTGCTAGTTTGATTTCTTTTATGATGGGTTTTAGCATTGCAAATGTGCTAAGCCCGCAGACAAACACACAAATCTCTATTATTACAGAATTTGAAAGTTTATTTGCAATTTTGGTTTTTTTGGCTATTGATGGCCAATATTTTGTAATACGTTCTTTGGTTGAAAGTTTTCAACTTATACCAATTGGTTCATTTGTAATAAACAAGAGCCTAATTGAGTTTATTGTGTACTTGATACTAACGATGTTTTCTGTTTCTGTGCAAATATTAGCACCTGTTGTTGTTGCTTTAATTATAACAAATATCGTCTTTGGCATAATATCGCGCACTATGCCTCAAATGAATGTGCTTATTGCATCTTTTCCTATTACAATAACAATTGGCTTATTTTTGCTCGGTGTAACATTTAATTTTGCGGCAAATGTTATGATAAAATACTACTATCAATTGCCCTCGTACTATAATCAAGTGTTTAGGTTTAAGTAATGGCAGGCGAAAAAACCGAAAAAGCCACACCCAAGCGCCGCGAAGAATCCCGCAAAAAGGGTCAAGTTGCAAAATCAATTGAGCTCAACAGCGCTGTATTGCTGTTTGTAGCTTTAATTTTCTTTTATTTTAATGCTAATAATTTCAAAGATACGGCAAGTTATTCGTTTAATTATTTTTTAAACCTACCGTACCATATAAGTTTGAATAACGTGGGTAGTTTGTATGCAGACATTATGAAAATATTTTTTATGTTCGTTGGTGTGTTTTTTGTTTTGATTGTTATTGTTGCTCTACTAGTAAATGTTGCTCAAACAGGTATAATGCTGAGTTTTGAGAAATTGAATTTTGATTTAGAAAAACTAAATCCTATAAACGGCATTAAAAATCTTTTTTCGCTTAGAGCCTTGGGTGAGCTAGCGAAATCCATACTAAAAATTATCATTATCTTTTCCATAATGTATCTTTTTATCAAAGTAAAATACAAAAGCTGGTTGGATTTAACAGATCAGCCAATTAATGTTTTTACGGTTGTGCTTGCAAAAAACATGTTTGCCATTACATTTTACCTGGTATTGTTTATGGTTTTTTTAGCTATTTTAGATTATATATACCAAAAGTATATTTTTGAGCACTCAATCATGATGAGCAAAGAAGAAGTAAAAGAAGAGTTTAAACAAATGGAAGGTGATCCAAAAATAAAGGCAAAGATAAGAAAAATGCAGATGGAACTAGCGCGCAGGCGTATGATGGAAAATGTTAAGACTGCTGATGTAGTTATTACAAACCCTACGCATATAGCGGTAGCTCTAAAATATGATCAGTCAAAAATGAATGCACCTAAAGTAGTTGCCAAAGGCTTAGATGAAGTTGCGCTAAGAATAAAAGAAATTGCAATAAAAAATAATGTGGTTATTGTAGAAAACCCGCCTGTTGCACAAAGTTTATACAAACAAGCTCAGATTGATAAAGAAATACCTATTGAACTATACGAAACAGTAGCCAAAATTCTTTCCTATGTTTATAATTTAAAAAATAAAAAAACTAATAAACTTTTATAAAAATCATCCGATATACAAAATGGAGGTGTAATATGACTTCGCAAGTAGGTTCTAATTTCATATTAGGTTTGGGCAATACAAGTAGCCTTAACCTGCAAAGTATGCTTCAGCAGTTAGTCACAGCTCAAAGCCAACCAATTGTAAACCTCCAGGCACAACAAACGCAACAGCAAGCATACTTGCAAACATTTTCCAATTTTTCAAGTCAGCTTACAAATTTGCAAACAAGTGCAAATAGTATCATAACAGACCTTACGCAGCAGACTGCAACGTCCAGCAAGACATCCGTTGCCACGGTTAATACGACACAAAATACAGCTACAGGCACTCACACGCTTAATGTAACCCAATTAGCTCAAGGTCAAGTATGGGCATCTACAAACGGCTTTTCTAGCCAAAACAGCCAAGCTGCAACATCAAACGGTGTTTTTAGTTTTTCCATAGGCAACCAAACATATTCAGTAAATGTAAATTCTTCAACTACGATCCAAGGTCTGGCAAATGCCATAAATGCCACTAATTCTGGACTTAGCGCAAGCATTGTGTACAACGGATCTACATACAACCTTGTATTAAACACGCCTACTGGTACTGCAAACAACTTAACGATAAACACAAACAACACACTTGCTGTGTTTGGCTCATCGCCTAGCCAGGCTTCACAGAATGCCCAAGCAACGCTTGATGGTATAAACATTACATCACAATCAAATGATTTAAAGAATTACATACAGGGCCTTGATATACAATTACAAGGCGCAGGTGCAACAACAATTACTCTGAATTACAGTACTTCGCAACTAACGCAAGATATGCAAACCTTTGTTGATAATTACAACAAGCTATTGAAATATGTTAATCAAAATAATTCTTATGACAGTACAAAAAATATTGCCGGTGCGTTTTTTGGCTCAACGGCTGTTCAGTCTGTTATGTCAGGTTTGAGAAACTCGTTTTTTGGTTTGTTTAATAAAAGCGCAAACCAATCAATCAATTCAGCCATGAGCATAGGTTTGTCTTTTGATAGCAACGGTAATTTACAATTTAATAGCCTTGCTTTTAAGCAGGCAGTGTCTGGCGACTTTAATGCTGTTAAAAGTGTTTTAACAAATTCCTCAAATAACGGCATAATGGATTCCGTTAATAATATGGTTAACCAGGCTACATCAACAAATGGTGGTATTATTACAACCGCTCAAAATGAAATCCAAAACCAAATTAGTTCTATTCAGTCCCAAATAAATACCTTGCAGCAAAACCTTCAAACTTACCAGAATAATCTAGTTGTGCAATTTTCTCAGCTTAATACTGTGATGAATCAAATGCAATCTCAAAGCCAGTACCTTACAACCATGTTTAATAGTTTAAATGGCAAGAGCTCAAGTGGTGGCTAGTTACTAAAAAAGGAGGAAGACAATGGATATAACAGGTTTAGTTAAAACAAACTTAGCTGTTGTGCAAAACACTATTCAGAGCCAGACATACTCGCCTCCACAAAAAAATGCAAACGGTACTTCTTCTGTTGCCGCAACAAAATTAACGAAAGCTAGCCAAAGTTTGCAAAATAGCACAAATGCGGCAAGCATGAATAAAAATGATGTAAAAAGCTTGGTCGAAAAACTTAACAGTTCCATTAGTACTCTCAATAATAGTGTTAAATTTAGCTATTCTGAGGACGCGAAAGCTTTGGTAGTAAAAGTAGTAGATAGCAAAACGGGTCAGGTAATTCGTCAGATACCACCAGAAGAACTCATTAAATTAGAAGCAAGTTTAGCTCAATCAATAGGAATAGTTTTTAATAAGGAGGTCAAATGATAGCAAGCAGCGCGTATAAGGCTTATAAAAATACACTTACAAACACAATTGATGACAGACTAAATATTATTGCCATAATGTACGATGGTGCATTAAGTTTTGCTGTTAAAACCAAAGAGGCGATAGAGAGTAAAAACATACTTGAAAAAGTATACGCCATTGAGCGACTCGATGCTATTTTGCTAGCACTAAGAAATGTGTTGGATGTAAAAAACTACCCAGAAGCAGGTAAATTCTTAGAATCTGTTTATGATTTTTTGCTTTTACAAACGCTAAAAGCTAATTTAAATAACAATATAGAAGAAATGGACGTAGTTATAAGATATTTGAAACAAATGAGCGAAATCTGGAATAAAGAAGTCCTTAAGAAATAAGAAATCGGGGTTTGGTGTATTGACGCCGTATAGTTTTTATCCAAGACTTGATATATGTATTTTTAACTGCTATAATTAAAAAATGGGCTGGGTTTATTTGGCATTGGCTATTTTGTTTGAAATTGGCGGTACGACCTCTATGCGCTTGTCAAATGGGTTTGCCAAATTGTTGCCTTCTGTGTCTCTGTTTGTTTGTTATGCTGTAAGCTTTATATTTGCTACAATGGCAACAAAATATTTAAAACTAGCCGTAATGTATGCTGTGTGGTCTGGCGTGGGGATTATCGCTATTACGTTAGTTGATTTGATGCTTTTTCACGAAAGGATTAATTCAATTGAAGCTTTAGGCCTAATTCTCATTTTGGCAGGCAGTATAATTTTGAGGATTGCCTAAATAATGGTAGAATTACTAAGTCCTGCAGGAAATTTCCAAAAATTAAAAACAGCCATACATTTTGGTGCAGATGCGCTGTATTGCAGCTTTGAGGATTTTGGTTTGCGCTCAAATGCTGGCAATTTTACTTTAAAAGAGTTAAAAGAAGCTATAGATTACACTAAAAAAGCGCACAGAAAAATTTACTTAACTATGAATTCTTACTTATTTGATAACGATTTTGCTAAATTGAAAGATTTTTTGTCTTTTTTAAAAAATAACCCTCCAGATGCAGTCATTGTTAGCGATCTTGGCGTGTTGAGCATTTTGCAAGAAACGAAAATACCAATACACATAAGCACACAGGCAAATATTACAAACTCTTTTGCTGCAAATTTTTTAAAGCAATTTAATGTAGAGCGCATTATTGCAGCACGTGAGCTTACATTACAAGATTTGAAATTATTTATAACAAATACGAATTTAGATGTGGAAGTTTTTGTTCATGGCGCTATGTGTATGGCTTATTCTGGCAGATGCTTTATAAGCTCACATTTGACTTCGCGCAGTGCAAATAGAGGCGATTGTGCACAAAGTTGCAGGTGGAAATACACAGTTTATGAAGATACGCGCAAAAATGCACCTATATTTTTAGAGCAACACAAAGAAGGCTCATTTATATTTAATTCTTATGATTTATGTGCGTTGCCTATTTTGGATAGAATCATTGAGTTGGGCGTAAAATCACTCAAAATCGAAGGTAGGAATAAAAGTGACTACTATGCGGCAGTTACAACAAAGTTTTACAGAAAAGCCATTGATAGCTACTATGAAGGTACATTTAAAAAACATGTGGCATATTTGTACAACCAGTTAAAAAGTGTAAGCCACAGACCATACAACTTGGGTTTTTTCTTAGCAAAACCAAAACAATACATCAAAAACAGTGCATATATTCAGCCTTGCACATATGTGGCTATTGTTTTGGAAAATACTAATAACAAAATAAAGCTCCTTGTGAAAAACAGGTTTGAAGCAGGCTCATTTGAGTTTATAACACCAAAAGATAACCTAAGAATTGATATAGATACAATATACGCAAGTGACTTTTCTTGTAAGCAAGTAGTACATCCAGGAGAGATAGTCTACATAAAAAGCGTTGACAATGTAAATAAAAATGATATCCTAAGGTTTTGTGATGAGGGTAATAGCGGGAGTTTATAAAAACAGGCCGTTGGAATTTAAAAAGAGCAAAGAAATTAGGCCTACAAAACAGATAGTAAAAAAATCGTTTTTTGATACAATTTCTCACATTATAGATGGCTCAATATTTTTTGATTTGTTTGCGGGCAATGGTTTTATTGGTATAGAGGCAATATCAAGGGGTGCTAAGAAAGTTATTTTTGTTGATAAAGACGATACTTTTATCAAAAGAAATTTGCAAAACCTAATGGTAGATCCCGAAAAATTTGAAATTTACCGGATGGATGCATTTAATTTCTTGGACTTAGATACAATAGAACATGCAGATATAGTTTATATCGATGCACCTTATGCTATAAAAATAGATGATATTGTGGTTTTTTTATTGAAAAAGCTAAAAAAAGGTGCTATAGTGTGCATAGAAAGTGATAAAATGATTGAACATGAAAGGGTGTTTAAAATAAAACAATTTGGTAATACCGTTTTGAATTATTTGAGGTAATATGGATAAGTGTTGTGTAGTAGCAATTGTGCCCGGTAGTTTTGATCCCATAACAAACGGTCATGTAGATATTATTAAAAGAGCTTCAAAGATATTTCATAAAGTAATTGTAGGCGTTGCAAAAAACACGGCTAAAAAATCTTTTTTTGATTTTGAAGAAAGGTTTGATCTTACAAAACAAGTTATGGACGCGTTAAGTATACCATCCATAAGTGTTGAGAAGGTTGACGGTTTGCTTGTTAATTTTGCAAAATCAAGAGGAGCCCAAGTTATAGTAAGGGGCCTTAGGGCTGTTTCTGATTTTGAGTATGAGATGGAAATGGCTTTTATGAATCGCTCGCTTGCCCCAGAAATAGAAATTATATACTTTATGCCATACATTAAGTATTCTTTTTTGAGTTCGACTATAGTAAAGGATGTATTTGTGAATGGTGGAGATATAAGTGCGTTTGTATCACCAATAGTAATTGAGCATATGAAAAAAAATTTAAGGGGGAGCAATGAAGAAAAAACTTGCTGAGCGTATGGGAAGGATTGAGGAATCTATCACAATTGCAATTACCGCCAAAGCCAAAGAGATGAATGCCGCAGGTATAAAAATTTTGTCTTTTGGTGCAGGCGAACCAGACTTTGACACACCAGACAACATTAAAGAAGCAGCTATTAAAGCTATAAGAAATGGTTTTACAAAGTACACAGCAGCTGGTGGTATAAACGAGTTAAAAGACGCTATTATTGAAAAAGAAAAAAAGGTTAATGGTGTAGAATATAAAAGGAATGAGATCTGCGTATCTGCAGGCGGTAAACAAAATTTATTTAATCTATCTCAAGTGTTATTTGAAGAAGGCGATGAGGTAATAATTTTAAGCCCCTACTGGGTCACATATGAGGCGATTGTAAAGTATGCGAATGCAGTGCCAGTAGTAATTAAAGCATCTGACAAAACAGGTTTTGTACCTACACAAGAGCAACTCAAAGAAGCTATTACACCAAAAACTAAAGCTATTATACTAAACAACCCATCAAACCCAACCGGCGGTGTTTATGAAAAGAAAGATTTAGAGTTTTTGGCTGAACTTGCCCTAAAAAATGATTTTTGGGTAATATCTGATGAAATGTATGAGTCTATTGTATATGATAATTATAAGCCTGTAAGTATTGCCAGTTTTTCAAAAGGAATAAAAGATAAAACTATTGTAGTAAATGGTGTTAGTAAAACGTACTCTATGACTGGCTGGCGTATTGGGTATTCTTGTGGGGACAGCGAAATTACAGAAAATATGATCAAGCTTCAAAGCCAAAGCACATCAAACCCTACATCTATTGCTCAAATGGCTGCACTTGAAGCCTTAATTGGTCCTCAAGATAGCGTTGGGGTTATGAGAAAAGAATTTGAAAAAAGAAGAAACTACATAATAAACGCACTAAATTCAATTATTGGCATTACATGCTTTAAGCCAAAGGGTGCATTTTATGTTTTTCCAAATATTAGCAGTCTTTATGGCAGAAGCATAAATGGAAAAACAATTAACAACTCTATGGATTTTGCTAACGTTTTGTTGGATGAAGCAAAAGTAGCCGTTGTGCCTGGCATTGGGTTTGGCGATGACAATTATGTAAGGTTATCGTTTGCCACAAGCATGCAGGTTATCCAAGAGGGCATAGAGGCCATAAAAGAATTTGTTTCTAAGCTAAAATAGCTTTCTTTTAATGGCTGATGATAAAGATAAAATAATAGTCATAGAAGAAGAGCAAAAGCCTCAAGAGGAAATAGAAAAGCAAGAGGAGTTGCAAGAGACTCCCAAGCTAGCAAAGCCAGGCAAAAAAAACAAGAAAAAACTTTTCTTGGGCATAGGCTTTGCTTTCTTTGTTTTAATTATTATTTTAGTATTAGCTTTTGTTTTTTTTTCAAAAAACTACCCGCCAAAAAAAGTTCCTCAGCCCGTATCTAAAAAAATCACAAAAACAAAGGAAAACCTAGACCTGCATTTTATAGAAGGCCTCAACTTAGAAAATAAAGGCAACCTAAAAGACGCGATAGAGGAATTCAAAAAATCAAATAACTATTTATTTTTGGCTTATTTAAATATTGCAAAAATATACCAAATGCAAAACGATGGGCAAATGGCGTACGAATACATAAAAAAAGCTAATGATTACCTCAATTCCACGCTTTCAAACCCAAGCGAGTATATAGATTCATATATGTACCTTTTTAGTTACTACTTACAAAACAATCATTTTAATGAAGCAAGAAATTTACTTCATGTACTGCAAAGCGCACATTTAAAAAATCACGAAGTGCAAATAATGGATATTTATTATAATTTTATTACGCAAAAAACTAACAAAAATGTACTTAACCAAATCAATCAAATGCTAAAAGAAGGCTACAGAGACAAAATCCTTTATGAGATAGCAGGTTATGTTTACGCAAGTCAAAAGAATTACCCAAAAGCTATAGAATATTTTTCGAAAGTAGATAATTTGAGCTCTGAGGCTGAGCGCAATATTGCTTTTTTAGAATTTGCAAGAAATAACCTAATTAGCGCATCAAATTATGCAATAGATAGTTTAAATAAAAAGCAGGATCCCCAATTAGCGTATTTTGCATATTTGCTTGCCCTAAAGAATAATCAAATACAAATAGCTTACAGTCTTGTATCTAATTTAAATTCAGACAAGCCAATAAATAAATTTTCTATCGTACCAACTATAAATAAACAAGAACTTTTAAAACAAACAAATTTTAAAGATCATAACATTTCTTTGGCTTTACAGTCTTTACTTATTATGCAATTAATTAAACCTCTTCATTATAACATAAACCCTTCATCAAATGTTGAATTTGGCAATATTTATTTGAGTTTTGGTTTGCTAAATCAAGCAAAAGAATCTTATTTGAACGCAATTGGTGCAAGTGCTAGCCTTAATTTTGCAAACCAAGCTTACGCTTATTTTAAAGAAAATAACCTGCCTTTAGCTTTAACTTTTTATCAAAAAGCTTCTGAAAACAACCCTTCAAACCCTATCTTATACTACAACTTAGCTTTATTATACGAAAAGAATCATGCTTTTAATAAAGCAAAACAAATGTTTTCAATTTTAATTAGTAGATACCCTAATTTCCCATTACCATACTTTAATATGGCTTTGATAAATTTTACCGAAGGCTCAAGCCAACAAGCACAAGTCTATCTAAAACAATTTTTATTAAAGTACTCTGAACTTCGCAATAAATCAAAAAGCATATTAATATATAATGCTTATGCAGATAGTTTGCTTGGAAAACTCAAGAGCCCTCAAAATATCAGCGTTCAAAATTTTGTTTTACTCAAAGCCATATCGAATAATGATTTTGATTATTTAAAACTTGAAAAAAATTATTTAAATGATAAATTACGCATAGATATGGGCGATTACAATATGCTAAATGTCATGAGCGCGTTAAGTAATTTTAATCCTGAATTAAATAGAGTGGTGGCTAATTTATATTTACTTGAGGGTAAACCAGATCAAGCGATTAAAATATTTGCCAATTTAAATAACTACAATGCTCAAGATTACTACAAAATGGCTTTATGCTATTTGCTGCTTGGTTATAAAAATCAGGCAGACAATTATTTAACAAAATCCATATTACTTAGTAAGAATTCCAAAGATAATTATACAAATCCATTGTTTGCAAAACTTGTTATTCAAATTATGAATAAAAACCTAAGCGGTATGCAGGAGCTAACAAAAAAAATTAACTCCAACGGAGGTTTGTTGTCTTTTGACATAGAGGTTAAAAAATGAAAAAAGTGCTAATTGCTGTTGTTTTAATTTTCTTTTTGTTATTTGTAGGCTTTACTTCTTTTGTAGTATCTTTATATATAGATACGAACAAAGACTTTCAAACACTTATGAGTGGTAGTTTTTTCCCTGTGCCTACCACTGTTTATGATGCTGCTGGCAAAAAAATAGCTATTTTTGGAGCACAACGCAGGCAGGTTGTAGGTTTTGATCAAATATCTAACAACATGAAAAAAGGGATACTGGCAGCAGAAGATGCACGTTTTTATGAGCATGGCCCAATTAGTTTTCGTGCTATTGGACGCGCTCTGTTTGAAGATATAATTCATGGCCGAATTGTGCAAGGCGGTAGCACCATTACACAACAGCTTGTAAAAAACCTTTATTTAACACCATCAAAAACGATTTACAGAAAATTAAAAGAAGCGGTTCTTGCTTACAAAATTGCCAACCATCTTACAAAGAATGAAATTTTAACGCTTTATTTAAATACAGTATATTTTGGAAGTGGAGCTTATGGTATCGAATCTGCAAGTGAGATTTATTTTAACAAACATGCAAGCGATCTTACAGTTGCAGAATCTGCCATGCTTGCAGGCCTTGTTCAGGCGCCAAACGCTTATAACCCATACTATCATCCAGAACTAGCTGCAAAGCGCACTATTTATGTTTTAAATAATATGCTTGAAAATCATTTTATAACAAAACAACAGTATTTAGAGGCTGTAAATTCAAAAATTGTTTTATCTCATCAAAGCGAGATGATACGCTATGGTTATAACCCTAAAGCTGCTTACTTTATTGAATATGTAAGGCTGTGGCTTTTGAATAAATATGGTGAAGATGTTGTAAATAAAGGTGGTTTGAAGGTCTATACAACACTTGATATGAATATGCAGCGCGATGCTTACAATGCGGTAAGAAACGGCATATTAAGATTATCAGGTGGCAAATACAATGGTCTTGAGTCAGCTCTTATTTCGATAGACCCAAAAAACGGTTATGTGGAAGCTTTAATAGGCGGTTTTGACTACCAAATCAGCCAATACAACAGAGCTGTTCAGGCTAAAAGGCAACCAGGTAGTGCTTTTAAGCCAACTGTTTACTTAACGGCACTAGAGCAAGGTTGGAAGCCAACAGATACAATTGCAGATGAACCTATAGAGTTTAAAACAGGTAATAAAATATGGAGACCAGAAAACTACTCACATACCTTTCATGGTCAAGTTACGCTTCAGTATGCTTTAGCCCACTCTGTGAATGTTGCCACAATAAATTTGTTGTCAAAAATTGGCGTTGAGAATGCTATTGCCAACGCTAGAAGATTAGGTATAAGTGAGCCTATACCAGACAATTTAACTATAGCATTGGGTTCTTTCTCCACAACTTTAGCACAGCTTACAAGAGCCTATTGTGCATTCGATAATATGGGGTATTTGCCAAAATTAATATTTATAACCAAAATTACTGATAAAGACGGTAATGAAATTTATGAAGACAAACCTGAATTAAAAAACGTGTTTCCTCAAGATACTGGCTATGTGCTTGTTAAAATGATGCAGGATGTAATAAAAGAAGGTACAGGTGTAGCAGCCCAAGCTCTTGGCAGGCCTGCAGCAGGCAAAACTGGCACTACAAATCAATCGCGTGATAACTGGTTTATTGGGTTTACTCCACAGTTAGTTACGGGTGTTTGGGTAGGCTATGATGATTACCGCTCATGTGGGCCAACAGCTGTTGGCGCTACAATGGCTTTACCGATATGGCTTAATTTTATGCAAAATGCTTTGTCTGGAAAACCCATAGAAGATTGGTCGCCGCCACAAAATCTACCTGCATGGGCACAAGCGCTATATCTTAACCAAAATGTGACAAATACTACAAACTCGACAAATGCTACTATACAAACACCAATAAATGCCACAAATTCAACTTACTAATGTTGGCAGTCAAAAACGCATAGATTCGTATTTGGCTGAAGTTTTGGAAATACCCAGAAATCAAATTCAAAAATGGATTGAAAAAGGTAAAGTTTGTATAAACGGCTATGTTGTAAATAAAAATTACAAATTAAAAGGCGAAGAAAAAATTACCTTTGAGCCTGTTGAGTTTGAAAAACCAAACCTTAAAGTTTCTGACTGTGATATAAAAATATTGTATGAAGATGATTTTTTGGTTGTAGTCGATAAACCAGCAGGTATTGTAGTGCATCCTGGCGCTGCAAACGAAGAGTTAAGCGTAGTTGGAGCACTGTTATATAGGGGTGTGAAATTATCGGATATCGGTGTTCCACTAAGGCCTGGTGTAGTTCATCGCATAGACAAAGACACAAGCGGCGTAATCGTTTTAGCTAAAGACAACAATGTCCATTTTAATCTTGCAAATCAGTTTGCTGCGCATATTTGTAAGCGTTATTATATAGGCGTGTGCGAGGGGCACCTAAAGGATTATCATGGCACAATAGAAACACAAATTGGACGCCACCTAAAAAATCGAAAAATTTTCAGTGTAACGCAAGGCAAACATGCTATAACTCACTATAAAGTAATTATGCGCTTAAAAGATATGGATGTTGTGCGTTTTGAGTTAGAAACAGGTAGAACGCATCAGATTCGTGTTCACATGCAGTATTTAAACCACCCGCTAGTAGGCGATAGTGTGTATTCTAAAACCAAGTCGAAAATAATTACAAGACAAGCGCTACATGCATTCTATTTAGGGTTTTATCATCCAATAAGCAATAAATTCTTAAAATTTTACTCTAAGCTTTCAGAAGATATATTGAATTTATTGGGTTTAAAAGAGGATTGATTTTAAAACCTTTTAAAAGAAACTATTGACAATTTTTATAGTATACTTTATAAAAGCTTTTAGTGCCAGCGTAGCTCAGGGGTAGAGCAACTGATTCGTAATCAGTAGGTCGGAGGTTCAAATCCTCTCGCTGGCTCCAGTCTTTGGTTGTGCCTATGCAAAACTTTAAGGTTGTGTATAAACTCTTGCTTGTAGTCTTTAAATTAAATTAAGTGGCATTCCCTAAATTTGTGTTGCTAAATGGTGCACTTTTATATTGCGTATTGAGTGGTAAAAGTGTCTGTACCTATCTTGTAAACGAGTTAGCTTTCCCTAGGTGAAAAAAGGGGACAGGCTACTTTTATAGGTAAAAAATGGCAAGCAAGAATCAAAAAAGTATTTGGCTTGGAATCAACCATAAAGCGAAATGGAAGACCAAAAAAGAAATAGAAGATAGAATAAAGTAGCCTGTCCCCTTTTCCCCCCGGACTTACTTTGCTACTAATAAATTTCATAATAAACCTAGAAAAAATTAATCAATCAAACGTATAATTAATCATTTTAATTCAAAAGTCAATACAAAAACAAACCACGTTTAATTACGCAATTAAATTAGTCATAAAATGAATTTTCTGCAAAAAATACCGAAATTGATTAGTTTTTAGTGGGCTTTTTTAAAATTATACCCTTAAGCTGCTTCTAAAATACAAAAAGCTCCCTATCGAGAAAAGTTGCGCGGTTACCGAGAAGACTACAAGGTATGTTGGCGAGATACCGTATAGTATCCCGCAAATAAAGCTACCAATAAACCAGAATATACCCAGCAATGTGTTAAATATACCAAAGGCACTGCCTCTTTTATCCATAGGGACTATGTTTGCCACTGCGGCTTTTATGATGGACTCAAGCGCACCCATTCCTATGCCCCAGCAAGTCATTCCAATTACTATTAGGTAAACTGATCTAGTCAGAAATATAAGTGGGTTTGCAAAAACAGATATCACGATAGCAAAGAGAAGTATAATAAAGCCGTATTTATCAAAAAGTTTGCCAAATGCAAGAGCGCTTACACCATCTATCCCCATTGCAAAGGCATAGAGTATAGGTATCATAGGCTGGGCTATTAACCTTGTTTTTTCAAGATGAAAAGCTATCAAGACGAAATCTAAAAAGCCCATAGCAAATCCTAATACACAAAGGCAATATATCCAAAAAAGCTTTGGCAGACCCTTTGAATCGAATTCTACTAGTTTTACTTCTAATTTTGATGGAACTGGGTATTGAAATCTTGAGAAAAACAATACTCCGATAGCGAAAGTTGCAGGGATTATAAGGAGGAAGAAGGCGATCCTAAAGTTATTTTCTCCTAAAAGAAAAAGAATTATCGATACAAAAATAGGACCAATGACAGCTCCTAATTGATCTAGAAATTCATGAATCCCAAAACCCCACCCAGACCCGATGGATTTTGTAGCAAACGAAAGCATTGCATCTCTTGGGGGTACCCTAATGCCTCTCCCAATTCTTTCAAATACTATTGGCAATATTGCCCACTGCCAATGAGGGAAAAGGGCTATCAATGGAACCGATAGTAGGTTTATAAAATATCCAAAAATTGCTAGTGGCCAATATTTATGAGTTTTATCAGCAAGTCTTCCAGAAAAAAATCTAATAGAATATCCCAAAAGCTCGCCTAATCCGCCAATAAAGCCCACCACAGCAGCGCTAGCACCAAGAATTTCTAGATATTGGCCTGAAATGGATCTAGCACCCTCATGCGTCATATCCGAAAACAAGCTTACAATCCCTAATAGGACTATGAATATCATAGATTTCTTTTTTAGGTTCTCCAAGGTGTTTTCTCCCCTTAAATAGATGTTTTTCAAAAAACTTTTGAATTATAGAAATACTTACTCTATGTGTCAAGTTATATTAATTTCCAAGACCATCATTGCACCAATTGAAGCGCAAATTCCCCCTAATGTCATTATGTTTAACCCAAAGCCCAGCAGGTATAGTGCAATAAAAGTTAAAGACAAAGAAAGCGGCACCACTATAAATACGCTAAAAGCACCATCTATTCTTCCAATAAATAGCATTACAACAACCAAAGCAATGATACTGCCAATAATAAGCGCAATCCATACATCGTTTAGATTACTTTTAATCAAGTCACTTAAATCATAAATCTTTATTAGGTTTATAGTAGAAGGCAGCCTCTCTTTAATTGTTTCAACAACTTTTTGAAGTTCTTTTGATACTTTTACTTCATTAGCCTTACTTTGTGAAAGTATGTCCATTATTAAAGCGTGCTTATACCCAGATACTTTCGCATCTTTTATTAGAGGTGGGTTTTGACTTTTTATACTGGCAATACTACTTAATGTCAATGGAATGTATTGGGAGTTTTCCGATTTCACAGATATTGTAAAATTGGATAAGTCTTTAATGTTGTTTGGCATTTTTGTGGTTGACAAGGTTAATTGTTGATTGAAATAGTTTATTACCCCAGAAAAAAATGGTCCTTCATTTAAAACAAGAGAATTTATGACTTCTTGGGGTGATATTCTATACTGTAGTAATTTTTGAGGATTGAGAGCTATATTAATCTCAGGCCAACCACGTGAAGTTTCTTCTACTTTATAAACACCATTTATACCAAGCAGCATAGGTTTTGCCTGAAAATAGTAGTAGTTCATCATGTTTGCACTGTCAATTTTGTTTGAAACAAGCGCATATTCTGCAAATGGATATATGTTGGGTTCCATTAAGCGGACACTTAAGCTAGAATTTGGCGGTAAATTTATTTTAGCTATTCTTGCTTGTAACATTAAGTACGCTGTTTTTGGGTTGACATTTGAATCAAAATAAACATGAATTTTAGATAAACCATTGCCTGTTTGGGATCTGACAAGGTTTACGCCAGGTTCAGCCCTTGCTGCTTCTTCAAGCGGTCTTGTTACACTGACAAGCATATATTTTACGGGTAAATCTTGATTATGTACAAGAATAGATACCTTAGGAAAGCTTACATTTGGAAAGATGCTTTCTGGTAAAAAAAAGAGGGCAAATGCACCACCAAAGACAATTAAAATACCGCAAGTCAGGAAAAAGTAGCCTGTCCCCTTTTTCCGCCTCCAAGTTAGAATTAAAAAAATGGAACAATTTTTGTTTGTTTGCAAACAATCAGTCACAATTAATCAACGCAAGAAGAGATGGTTTAGCCAAGACCCTCATTAACAAGCTGTGCGATATGCATAACTTTTATATTGCCACCTTTTTTATCCATTAGCCCTCTAATTTGAAGCATACATGCAGGACATCCCACAAAAGCTATATTTGCAGTCGAACTTATGATATCTTTGTGCTTTTGATTGCCAAGCTCTCTTGAAATCTCAGGAAACTTAACGGAGTAAGAGCCAGCCATACCGCAGCATTGGTCAGGGTGTTCCATTTCTACAAAGTTAGTGTCAAATGCTTGATTTAGGAGATCTCGGGGTTGTTTTTCTACTCCAAGCACCCTTTTTAGGTGACAGGAGTCGTGGTATGTGGCAATACCTAAACTTTTTAGCGAATTGAGCTTTAGGTGCTTTTCATTTAAGTAATTACTTACAAAGCTTGTGTATTCCCTGACCCTTTCTTTATACTTTTTTGCAAGGGCAAGATAGACTGCATCATCTTCAAATATTTTTGGGTACTTCTCCCACATTTCTACGCCTGTGGGGCAAGCTATAACTATGTAGTCCGGATCAAGTTTTTCCATTGCATCGAGGTTTTGCATGGCAACCTTTCTGGCAGTTTCTTTATCGCCTGTTAAGTACATAGGTGTGCCGCAACAGGTTTGCTCATTTGGGAAAAAGACGTTAAACCCCAATTTATTTAAGCTTTCTACTACAGCTTTACCTACTTCTGGGTAGACAAAGTCAATCAAACAGCCACTAAAAAAGGCTATTTTTTTATCTTCTGTTGGCTTTCTTTGTTTTATGCTGTTAAATGAATCTCTAAAAGCTACATCTGCAATAGCAGGTAATGACCTATCTTTTGTGTATTTTGATAAAAACAAAGGCAGATTTCTTATAAACTGTGTATTTTTACTAAAAGGCTTTTGTCCTAACTTTGCAAGCTTTAACATATTGTGAAATACTGCCCTGTTTGACATAATGTTTTGGAAAGCTACTTTAGGGACAGTGCTTAGGCCTTCTTTTTCTACGCTTTTTTTTCTCATTTCAATTATCAAGTTTGGTATATCTATGTTACCAGAACACACTTCCTTGCACCTTCCACAGGTAATACATAAGTTTTGTATCTGATCTGCTAAAGAAGCACTTCCAATGAAAGCGTTTAATAGCGCTCCTATGCCACCTGTATAAATATGTCCAAACACATGGCCGCCTACTAAAGCATACACTGGACATACATTAGTGCAGGCTGCACATCTTATACACTGATAGAGCTCTTTGAATATAGGATCTTTTGCCATCTCTAATCTGCCGTGGTCTACTAAAATTACATGGAGTTCTTTTTTCTCAATTGAGTAAGTGCCATCTGGTTTTTCAATCAACGCTTCTGAGGGACCGGATATGATGTTTACATAAGATGTTAGTATTTGGGCTGTAGCGCTTCTTGGTAGCGTTCTTAGAATGGGTATTGCGTCTTCAAAGTGTTCAACGAGTTTTTCATAACCTACAAGTATTATGTGTGTTTTTGGCAAAGAAGAGGTGAGTCTGGCGTTACCTTCATTTGTTAATATAAACATTGCTCCATTTTCAGCTACTGCTATATTGCAACCAGATATACCAAGATCCGCTTTTAGAAACTTTTCCCTTAACTCCACACGTGCGGTGTGAACAAGAAATTCAATATCGGGCTTCATATTTTTGCCAAGCTGCTTTTCAAAGTAATCTGCAACTTGCTGTCTGTTTAAGTGTATAGCAGGCATTACCATGTGTGATGGCCTGTGACCTGCAATCTGTATAATCCATTCTCCTAAATCAGTTTCCTGAGACTCTATGCCTGCTTGTTTGAAGCTTTGTGCTAACTCTACTTCTTCTGAGAGCATTGATTTGCTTTTTACAACCAATTTTACATTTTTTTGCTTGCATATGCTTAGTATATAATCAACCACTTCTTTATCTGTTGTAGCTTTATAAAAGTGTACGCCGTTTAGCTCAAGGGCTTTTTGAAATTTATCAGCAAGCTCTTGAAGCTTATAAACTGTGTTTTGCTTTATGCGTGCAATATCACTTCTTAAGGCTTCAAAGTCGTAGCCCAAAAATGCTCTTTTTCTTGCCTGTGGGTATTCTTCGTAAAACTTAGTTAGGTTTTTCTTCTGGACAGTATCGTTTAGTTTTTCATTAATTTTATTTTTAAACTCTTTTTTATTCATTATTGTTCTCCTGTATAAAAATTACAACAAGCTTTCCTGGGCCGTGAACACCAATTGTTAGTACTCTCTCAATGTCTGCTGTGATGCTTGGACCCGTTATGAAGCTAATCTGTGAAGCATCAATGATGTGGTTTTTTAATATCTCAAAGGCCGATTCAAAATCCTTAACGATTCTATTTGCTTTAACCAAAGCAATATGTACGTTTGGCATAGCAGACACCAAACGCTTCCATATGGAGTAAGAATACTCAACCAAAGTACCACTTTCTGCTATGGCAAATTCTGCTTCAGAAATGCCAATATCTGCACTATTTGCTATTTTTTTGTCACCGGAATAATATACATTCACAGAGTTTTCTTCTAAACCTCTTAAAATGCTCTTAACCAGCAAAGACTCAAAAGCAATGATGTATTTTGCATCTATGCGTTTTATAATATTGTTTAAAATTAACCTTGCTGATTCTATATTACAGTTATATACTTCTACAGAATTACCTTTTCCTGTTTTGACTTTTTTCTCAAATGCTTGAAAGTTAAATGAATCATTATTTGAAAATCTATCATCCCATAGTGTTAGCTGCATTTAAACCTCCTTAAACATGCAAAACTGCGACTTAATTAAAAAGCAAAAACTATTCTTCTATCTTTGTTAATTCGGTTATTTCTTTTAAATCTTGAAGTGTAAACATTTTTGAATTCCGTCGGCTTACGTCTATTATTTTCTACCATTTTCTACTCCAATAACAGACACAACGCCTTTTTCGTTTTGGTTTGCGAAAAACACAGACTTGCCCAACCCACTATTCTGCAAATGCTTTAAAAGTCTGCAGAATTTGTAGTCGCTTTTTAGTTTAATTGGGTTGCAGAGTTTATAAAGACTGCTTTTCAACCACTCGAAGTTTTTTGCTGTAGCTATCTTAATGTGGTTTACTGCTCCATTTATGTCTGCGTTGAATGTCTTGTTTAGCCAAGTGTCTAAAAACAACCCTCTCTTAACACGCCTTCCATTGAAAGCATTAGTCAATTGAGGGTTGTTTTGTATATCAACCACATTGTCTGATATACAGCTTGATTTGGAAGAGTAAACTTCGTTGATCCAGTGGACATTAATGCCTTTTTCTTGTGCTTTATATTCGATGTTTTTTAAAAGCTTAATAAAAAAAGGTATCTGCATAAAATTCTGCTTCGTGACTTTTCTTAATTTGCATTCGCCGTTGTTTTTAAGCTCTGAAAGACTTTTAGACAAGTAAAGATCCGCTACATTGGCGAACTGCAGATACGCTACGATGCGTTTTGAGACCTTATGAAATTGATCATAAAAATATTTATTCCTTTTAGAATGCAGAAAAGAAATGAATCGTATTATGTTCTTGCCTTTTTGAGTGTATTCTATTGGATACTGCGTGTTTGATACTTCTTTAGACTTTGCTTCATTGAGCTTTGATACGAGCCTGTTGAATTTTGCATTGTAGCGTTTAAAAGGCGTGCCGTCTATTACAAGAGATGGAGTTGTTTTATCGTTTACAAAAACCGCTGCAAGGTTATTTACACCAATATCGCTTTTATCTATATCAACAGCATAGTTGGTTAACTTAGAGAGCTTTTTAGGCTTTGGATGTTGGGGTTTGCCTGTAAATAACTCATGGTTTTTATGCCATAGAGCTGTATTGGCAAAGTATGTTTTGTAGTTTGATTTTACCCTATCCACGATATAGACAAAATTGTGCTGTTTAATGATTTTAGCTGCTTTTTTTAAGTCCTGCCATAACTGATTGTCTTTGTATTTTCCATTTAAGCAGTCTGCATCTTTTGAGTTTTTGGCTTTGTAGTCTAAAAGAGCGTTTCTTAGAGTCTGTTTATTGGTGAGATATTTAAAATCACTGCTGCCTTTGGATTGAGCAAACGGCTCATAATTTTGCTTTAAAAGTATAAGCAGGATGTTTTCAAAGTGGCGGTACGAATAAATCAAGGAAAGAACTTTTTTGTTTAGTTTGTTTGAGTTTATTCTTATAGAAAATGTTCGCAGTTCTTCATCTGGGCCAATACTTTCTTTTTTAAAGCTAGTTTTCATCTAAAAGCCTCTGGGCTATTTTTTTATTTATGTGACTTTTTTTGCCGTTTAGTTCGCAAGAAAATACATGTATTATGGTAAAAAAATACATAAAATGTTTAACAGTTAGTTTACCTTGAATTCATTGTGTGCTTGACTCCATAATAAAATTTTTGCAACCTCGCGAGTGGTCAATCGTAACAATGATTGTGTGCTTTCAATAGATTCTTTTATAGATAAAGGTCTATGTATGATGCTTAAGGCAACATCTATTGCATCCTCATAAGTGTTTCTATCTAAAACACTCCCGGATAAAGCAATTGTTAAACCGTTTTTATTTATGCTTTTAAACCTTTTTGCAACACGGTATGGTGCTTTGCCGCAGGATGTTTGTTTATCGAGCGCACCTTCGCCTGTTATTAGTACATCTGATTCACTAGCTTTTTCATTAAAGTTACCTAGGTCCATAAATAGTTCAGCGCCAGGTTTTAGCTGTGCATTTAAATATACGCTTGCAAATCCGCCAATACCGCCAGCTGCACCTGCGCCTTGAGCATCTGCTATATCGATATTGAAATATTTTTTTGTGATGTCATTAAAATGAGCTAGTGCATCATCTAAAAATTCCACCATTTGAGGATCGGCTCCTTTTTGTGGACCAAATACTTTACTTGCGCCGTTTGGTCCAAGTAGCGGGTTTGTTACGTCGCTTGCTATTGTAATTTTTGGAAAATTTATAGGACTTTTTACAATCGTGCGAATATTTTGTAATGACTCGCCGCCCATCCACGATGGATTACCTTTTGCATCCAGAAATTTAAAATTAAGGGCTTCAAGTATCCCAATGCCGCCATCAACCGTAGCAGATCCGCCAATACCGAGTATAATTTCTTCCGCTCCTTCTTCAATAGCTTTTTTTATAAGGACGCCTGTACCAAATGAGGTTGTTTTTAGAGGATTTTTTTCTTCTTGTTTAATGAGGGCAAGGCCGCTTGCTTTTGCCATCTCAATCACTGCAATTTTTTCAAACCACGCAATTGGGGCTTTAATTGGCCTCATAAGAGGGTCGTAGGTGTCGTAGTATTTTAAGTTTGCACCCATTGTGGCAGCTACTTCAACGGTTCCATCACCACCATCTGCAATGTAGCTTTTTTCTACACTAAAGTCAAAACCTAAAAGCTCCTGTGCTGTTGTATCTGTTGCCAAAACTGTAGATATTGCTCCTTTAAATGCATTAATGCTGACCAAAATTTTCATATTTTCTCCTATATATTAAAGCCTATCCTTAAAGCACCCCAGTGTTTGCCTTCAAATACTATAGGCACAGAAAGCCTATACATTATCTCGCCTGTGTCTCGTGGGTAAATTTGAACATATACGGGTTGTGTGCTGCGGGCTGAAGCTAAGCTAATGGGGTCATTTAGAAGTCTTTTTGACCTATTGCCTTTTAAGTCTGTTTGGTAATCGCCTGTTAAGGGTTTGTCGTATTTTGAATTATGCGCAGCTAGGTAGCCATTGTTATCTACAACTACAACTGTTGAAAAATTTGCATCCTTTGCTAAAAGTTCATCTTCAATTAACTGTATATAGTCTTTGATGAACTTTGTAAAACGCGTTTCATACTTTTGTGGTTTTGTGTTGGGTATAGCTATGTAGTTTCTATCCCAAAGATCGCTTGATGTTATTATGCCTTTTGCCACCGCATCGCTGAACACAGCCTCAATTTTTTCTTTGCCTATTTGAGCAATTTCATAAATTTTATCTAGATGATGACTGCTGTTTACGTTTTGCAGTATTTTAAAGCCGTTTTCGGCTTTTTTTGCGAATTCAGCGGTGTTTGAACTAATTTGATCGACGCTACTTGATGCATTTTTTAAGTGATCTGTGATTATTTGCATTCTTTGATTAATATCACTTATTAATTTTGATTGTTCTTCTACTGCGCTTGCAATGTTGTTTATCATCTTATTTGCTTGATTAATGTGATTTGTAACATCTAAAAAAGCGCTTATGCTTTGCTCAACAATTTCTTTGTTTTGGACAACCAACTCACCTACCTGTGTATTTGCATCTATAACAGTTTTTACATCATTTTGAACTGTTTTTATATGGTTTGAGATTTCGTTTGTTGCATTAAGCGTATTTTCGGCTAATTTTCTAATTTCATCTGCAACAACGGCAAAGCCTCTGCCGTGTTCTCCAGCACGGGCAGCTTCAATGGCAGCATTTAGCGACAAAAGGGAGGTTTGGTCAGTAATTTCATTGATTACATCAATTATTTCACCTATTTTTGATGAGGACTCATTTAGCTTCATTATATGTTCGCGGTTGCTGTTAATTTTCATCGAAATATTTTCAGTTGTTTCTATAACGCTTTTTGCATTTTTAGAGGATGTTTCTAAAACTTGATTAATTTTGCCCATGTAGTCTACGATTGCAACGGTGTTTTCAGCAATGTTTTTTACGGCGTTGTTTGAGTCATTTAAGCCTGTTTCTATGATTGATAGTTCCTGAAAAGTTTTTTTGACATCGTCATTTGTTTTTTGTGTATCAAAACTTATTTTTGCAGCTGATATTGCAATGTATGTATCATTGGTAAATTTTTCATTAAATATCTCTTTTAGCTGGGTTTTTATGTTGTCCAAAACACTAATAAATCCTTTAAAAATACTATTTAAGTTGATTGTGCTAGTTAAGTCTATACGTTCTTTTTTAAAAAAATTGTTTTTTAATTTGGTTGATTCAACTTTGATTAACTTTATAAACTTGTGTTTTAGCAGAACCCCAAGCAAAACAAAAAAGCCAACAGAAAATAAACAAAAAAGTAAGAAAATCAAATTTTGATTAAAGTAGTAAAATATAGCGCAAAACAATATATATAAAACCATTAAAGCTAAAAACACAATGTCCATATATGCCCCTCCTACTATGATTTACAAACTTATTATATAACTGTTATTAAATATGTCAACGATTTATAATTAACTTAAAGTAAATTTTTTAGCTAACTCAACTGCTTCCTGGGGATCTTTGGCAAACTTCATGTTTTCAATATTCCATGAACACTCAAGGCCAATGACTGTCTTTTGCAAATTAAGTGCAGCAGAGATTTCATTTAACGTGCCAAAACTGCCTTCGATGGCAATCAAGCAATCTACACTTTGCACAATGCAGAAATTTCGCGCATAACCCATACCTGAGGCTATAGGTATTTTAATATATGGATTTGCGTTTTGTTTGTTTTTATCTGGCAAAATACCTACGGTTAGACCACCATGTTCAAAAGCGCCTTTGCTCGCTGCTTCCATAACACCTTCTAAACCGCCGCATACAAGCACAAAATTATTTAAAGCTATGAGTTTTCCCACCTCATAAGCAATTTTTTTTGCTTTTTCAGTTGCCTTTTGAGATCCTATGACGCCTATTAAATACATTTGATTCCTCCAATTTTTCTTTTAAGTATTTTCCCGTAAGCGATTTGGGGTTTTTTGCAATATCTTGTGGCGTGCCTATAGCTATAACTTCTCCACCTTTATCACCACCACCTGTGCCCATATCAATAATATAGTCAGCGCTTTTTAGTATATCTAAATCATGCTCAATAATAATTACGCTGTGGCCATTATCTATTAGCCTGTTTATTACCTGCAATAATTTTTTTATATCGTCTGGGTGTAAACCGCGAGATGGCTCATCAAATAAGTACAGAGTTTTTTTATTTTGAGGAATTATTAGTTCTTTGGCTAGTTTTACGCGCTGGGCTTCACCGCCAGATAATGTTGTTGCGTTTTGGCCTAATTTGATATAGCCAAGACCAATATCTCTCAATACACCTAATTTATTTTTTATTTTTGGAACATTGCTAAAAAACTCATAGGCTTCATCTAGACTCATATTTAGTACATCAGCTATATTTTTATCTTTATAATAAACAGATAGAGTTGATTCGTTGTATCTTTTGCCTGCGCAAGTCTCACACAATACGTACACATCGGGCAAAAACTGCATTTCAACTTTAATATAGCCCTCTCCCTTGCATTTTTCACACCTGCCACCAGCTACATTAAAGCTAAAGCGCGCTGGTGTAAACCCAAGTATCTTTGCCTGCGTAACATTTGCAAATAACTCTCTAATATCCGTAAAAACAGAAGTGTAGGTTGCGGGGTTGGATCTAGGTGTTCTGCCTATCGGCGATTGGTTAATGGCAATAACGCGCTCAATTAATTGAAAGTTTTCGATATCGCCAGACACATTAGAGTCAAAAATTTCGCTATCTGTTAAATTTAAAGAAGCGTCGTCTATTTCTTGAGGAGCTTTTTTATCAAAGGCTTGCTGGATGTTGATTTTTTCTTTTAATTTTGGCAAAAGAAAATCAAAAATCAAGCTTGATTTGCCGCTGCCTGAGACTCCGCTTATGCCTACCAAGCACCCAAGCGCTATATCAATATTTAAATCTTTTATGTTATGTACATTGACATTTTTTAGTTTAATAAAATCTTTGATTTTTCTTTTTTCTGGTATTTCTATCTTTAGTTTACCAGATAGGTATTTGCCAGTTAGAGAATTTTCATTTTCCAGTATTTCTTTTAATGTACCAGATGCGCATACTTCTCCGCCAAAATTTCCGCTTTTAGGTCCAATATCTATAATATAGTCACTATTTTTTATTAAAAACTCATTATGCTCTACCATTAAAATTGTATTGCCTAAATCGCACAACTCTTTTAAAATCTTTATGAGTTTTTCCGTTTCTGATGGATGCAGGCCAATCGATGGCTCATCTAAACAGTATGTTACGCCACTTAGCGAGGTACCAATCTGGGTTGCTAGTTTTACCCTTTGCGCTTCACCGCCAGACAAAGTAGCTGTGTTTCTTGAGAGTGTTAAATAATCTAAATTTAGATCCACAAGGAAACTCAGCCGCTTGATTATCTCGTTTAAAGGGTTCTTTGCAATTTGTTTTTGTGTGGGTGCTAAGCTTTTTTCAAGGTTTTTAAAAAACTCCAACGTTTCGTCTATGCGCAAATTTGTAACATCTATAATATTAAGGCCGTTTATTTTAGCCGACAAGCTTTCTTTGTTTAATCTAAAACCTTTACACTCCGGACATACAACGCTAGCGTGTAAATAGGCATTTTGGCTTGCAAAAAAGATATCGGATTCAAAAAAACGCTCAACCATAGCTATAATCCCGTCAAAATCGCCACTTCCAAAAAGGATATAATCCTTTTGATGACTTGTTAAATCTTTAAACGGCACGTAAACATCTATGCCAAATTGTTTGCATTTTTGCATTGCATAGTCGTTTGCTTGAGCGTATCGAGGCTTTGAAAATGGTTTTACCGCACCCTCTTTTAAGGATAGATTTTCGTTAATCAAAGCCTCTAGTTTTAATTTATTTACAAAGCCCAGTCCGTGGCACACAGGGCATGCACCAAGCGGAGAGTTAAAAGAAAAGCTTTGAGCGTTTTTGGGTGAGTAATTGATATTACACACAGGGCAACTAAATTCAGTAGAATATACATCTTGCGAGTCTTTTTCTACATCTTTTACATATATTGTTTTCGAGTTCTTTAAGGCTAACTCTACAGATTGCTGTATGCGCTCTTTTGAATTTTCATCTACAATGATTCTGTCTACCACAAGAAAAATCGTATGTTTTTTATTTTTATCTAATTTTGGTGGTTCATCAAGCGTGTATTCAATATCATCTACAATAATCCTCAAAAATCCTTGTTTTGCAAGAAGGCTAAACTCTTGAGAAAATTCTCCCTTTTTGTTTATTGCAATGGGGCGCATTATAAGTATTTTTTTATCTTTAAGCTCAAAAATTTTATCAACAATATCTTGCGGTGTTTGCTGCTCGATTTTGCGACCACAATTGTAGCAATAGTATTGCGCTAGATTTGCCCAAATAATTCTTGCATAATCGTAAATTTCTGTTGTTGTGCCAACGGTAGATCGGCTGTTTGATGAAAGTTTTTGATCGATACTGATAGAGGGAGATAACCCTTCAATATGGTCAACATCGCTTTTTTCTAGTTTCTCCAAAAACTGACGCGTATAGGCTGACAATGACTCAATGTATCTGCGCTGGCCTTCGGCGTATACGATATCAAATACAACGGTTGACTTTCCAGAACCAGATGGCCCAACAAAACTTACAATTTTAAATTTAGGAATTTTAATATCTATATTTTTTAAGTTGTGCTGTTTTGCACCTTTGATAAATATATAATCTAACATAAAATTTAGAATTCTTCATGTTCGCTTACGTAGTTTTTATAAAATACATCTAACTCTTGTTTATCCGTTAAGTTTTTAAATGTAGTGGTATCTTTGTGAAACAATAACTGGATTGTACCTGTGGGCCCATTTCTGTGTTTTGCTATATTGATTTCAGCTGTAGTTCGTTCTTCATTTGTTTGAGATTTTTTGTTATATACATCGTCTCTGTAGATAAACATAACGATATCGGCATCTTGCTCAATGGAGCCAGATTCTCTTAAATCGGACATCATTGGACGTTTATTGTCCCTTTGCTCTACCCCTCTGTTTAACTGAGACAGTGCCAGTATGGGAATGTTCAATTCTTTAGCTAATATTTTGAGCGATCTTGATATCTCTGATACCTCTTGAACGCGATTTTCCCTTTTTAAACCTTCAATTAACTGCAGATAATCTATAATCAAAAAATCTATATTGCGCTCAATTTTTAATTTCCTTGCCTTTGTTCTAATGTCAAGACTCGTTATAAGGGAAGAATCATCTATATATATTCGCATATTTCTGGTTTGATCGATAGTTTTTACAATTAAATCCCACTCCTTTGTGCTTAGTTTACCAGATTTTATCTTGTAAAAGGCAATATCGCTCATAGAAGACAAAATTCTCATAGCAATTTGTCTGTATGTCATTTCTAAACTGAATATACCAACTGAGAAATTACCTCTTGTAGCCATATTTGTGGCTATGTTGACAGCAAAAGCAGTTTTTCCCATACTTGGCCTTGCAGCCAATATGATTAGATCGCTTCTTTGAAAACCATTTAGGAGTTTATCTATATCTATGAAACCTGTAGGAAGCCCCGTAACTACCGTGTCTCTTTGTTTTAAGTTTTGGATTAAATCTCTAATCTCATCTCCAATATCGTTTAGAGATTTGTAGCTTTCTGTTTTTTTGGTTGATATATTAAATATCTTTTTTTCTGCAAGATTTAAAATTTCCTCTGTGTTTAGCGTATCTGCATAGCAATTATCGGTAATTTCTTGCGAAGCAAAAATCAATTCCCTTAAGATGCTTTTCTGGTAAATAATTTTGGCATAATATGTTATATTGGAAACATTTGGTAGGTATTCTGTAACTTCTATGAGGTAATCCATGCCGCCAATAGTTTCCAATTGGCTACCCAAATGGTTAGCAATAATGATGTGGTCAAAAGCTATACCTTGAGAGTATAAAGATAGCATTGATTTAAAAATTAGCGCGTTTCTTTTATCGTAAAAATGCTCATGTGTGATGTATTCTAGCGCTTGGCCTATTTTTGAGTTATCTAAAAATAAGGCAGAAAGTAAAGCTTTTTCTGCCTCGTAAGCATTTGGTAGTTCAATCGTGGATGGCTTAATGATAGGTTTCAAGGGTGTATCAATTTTCATTTAAACTGTGCACAATTACTTTAATCGTAGCTTTTATCTCTCTATAAAGCGCTATTGTAACTTCGTATTCTCCCAATTGTTTTATTGGCTCATCAAGTTTTATGCTTTTTTTGTCGACTTCTATTTGTTTTTCTTTTAAAGCCGCATATATGTCGTTTGCGCCAATTGAGCCAAACAATTTGCCACCTTCGCCTGTTTTTGCTTTAATCTCAACTGTTAAACCATCAAGTTGTTCTTTTTTCGCTTGTTCTGTTTGCAGCCTTTTTTGTGTTCTTTTTATTATGCTGTTGCTTTTTTCTTCTATTAGTTTTACATTTTCTTTTGTGGCGGCTAGGGCGAGTTTTTTAGGAAATAAAAAGTTGCGTGCGTAGCCATATTTAACTTCTTTCACATCGCCTGCCAAACCTAAATTCTCTATATCTTCAAGTAAAACAACCTTCATACGCAAATCCCCTTTTGTTTTAGTTTGAAAAGCTTAATCAGCTTTTTAGTTTCGTGTTGATGGTAAATGGCAAAAGTGCCATAATCCTTGCACGTTTAATGCTTGTGCTAAGTTTTCTTTCATGCTTTGCGCATACGCCGCTGGCTTTTCGTGACACAATCTTATACCTTTCGGTTATAAAGCGTGACAAAACCTCTGTATTTTTGTAGTCAATCTCGTCAATGTTGTTTATACAAAAGTAACAAACCTTTTTTCTTGAAAATTTGAATGATTTTTTTCTTTTATTTTTGTCGTTATTTTCCATCTTTACTCCTTTGTTTTCTAAAATGGTACATCTTCATCATCTTCTTGTAGCTTAATATCATCTTTTAAACTATTATTAGCTTGCCCAATAAACTGAAAAGCATTTAATATTACCTCATGCTTTGAACGTTTGTTTCCATCTTTGTCTTCCCATGTACGTAACCTTAAACGACCTTCAATAAAAAGCGGCGAACCTTTTTTACAGTATTGTGCTATTGTTTCTGCTTGTTTGCCAAATGCAATGATATCGACAAATAGTGTTTCAGTTTTTCTATTGCCGTCAGCATCTTTGCCAATGCTAGAGTTTACGGCCAACCCAAATGTTGTAACACCAACATTTGAAGGTGTATAGCGTAACTCTGGGTCTCTTGTAAGGTTACCCATAAGAAAGATCCTATTCAAGTTTGACACTTTGACTCCTAATTAGTTTCGCTTTGTGTTTCAGTGTTTTCTGTTTTTTGAGCCACTAAAGTTAAACGCGCAATATCCTTCTTTAATGTTTTTACCGTCATTTGCCTCAAGATATCGTCTTTTAAGGCAAGAAAACTTTCAATTTGTTTCGGGACTGTTGGGGGTGCCTCATAAAAAAGATTTACATAAATACCTTGCCTGTATTTTTTTATGGGGTAGGCCAGTTGCTTTTTGCCCCATATGGCTTTTTTTAAGACTTTTCCGCCGTTGCTTTCAATTCTTGATACTACATCTAAGAGCATAGTATCAAATTCTTCATCTGTTACATTTGGTTGTACAATGTAGAGAAAATCGTAATGCATCAAACCTCCTTTTGGACTTTGGCTATCTTACCTTTGAAGATAGCAAGGATATAAATCTTTTTTTATTGTATCATTTTTTTAGAAAAAATCAAAAAGTTATTGATTTTTTACTAAATTAATATTTGTTTGAATCCAGTCTAAAAATGGTCTCAACCCCTCATTTTTTAATGCACTAATTTTAAATATTGTTGCGTTTGGATTTAATTCTTTTATTTCATTTTCAACTTTTTTAACATCAAAATTTACAAATTTAGCAATATCCATTTTGTTTATTAATACCACATCTGCTACATTAAACATTGTAGGGTATTTTTTTACCTTATCGTCTCCTTCTGGCGTACTTATTAAAACAGCATTTTTGTGCGTACCCAAATAAAAACTTGCAGGGCATACAAGGTTTCCTACGTTTTCTATTATAAGCAGATCTAAATCAAGAGATATGTGATCGAGTGCCTTTTGAACCATTGAAGAATCTAGGTGACATGTGCCAGATGTATTAATTTGGATAGCTTCAATGCCAAGTGCAGCTATACGCTGAGCGTCTCTTTGAGTATCTAGATCGCCATCAATAGCTGCAATTTTGTACTGTGGTTTCAATGCTTCTACCGTTTGCTCAATTAGTGTGGTTTTTCCAGCACCAGGTGAGCTCATTACATTTAGGCCAAAAATACGATTTTTATCCAACAAGTTTTTAATTTGATTTGCAATGTCATCATTTTTTTCTAGTATCTTTTTTTCTACGACTATTCTTTTCATCCCCCCTCCACATCTACAATTTCTAATTCTTTGCCGTTTATTATTGTAAGCGGCATCTGACAATCCGGACAAATCATAATCAAATCATCCGTATTGTCAAACTCATAAATTTTATTGCAAATATTACACCTTGCTTTTACATTTACATTTATTATGTTTAATGTTGCGTCTTTAATGAAGCTTTCTTCTTTTTTGATGGCTTCAAACGCGAACTCAAGGGCGTCAATCATGACTCCAGACACAGCACCAACTTTTAGGGTAGCGGAAGTTATGCTCAATAGCCCGTTTTGGTCTTTTATGTCGCGTAAAATATCCACGACAGACTGGGCTATTGCCCCCTCATGCATAACTTCCACCAAATTCTTTTATTTGTTCTAATATTAATTGTTCTACTTTTGGCATTTTTTCATTCATTAATGGTGTTAGGGTTGTTGTTAAATCATTTGGACATACCGATAAGGGTTCTATGCCAATTACTACTGTTTCTTTTTCTAAACCCATTAGCGCCACATGGCCTAAGATATCGCCCAAGCCTATCTCATGAATGGAAGAAACGAATGTAATATGAGGTGGAAGCTGTTTAACATTAAATTTGTATATGCTACCTGGCTCGTTATCAGCCCTTATACAATCAACAAATATAAGTTTATCGTTTTCTAAAAAATGTTCAATCAAGAGGAACCCTATGGTTCCCCCATCTAAAATCTTAACATTATCGCTAAATGTGTATTTTGCTTTTAAATCGTTTGCTAAATGAACGCCAAAGCCTTCATCTCCAAGCAGCGTATTACCCAAGCCCACTACGGCAATAGAACTCATTCTTTTTCTGCCTCGTAGCCAGAAATCATTGATGATACTGTACCTTTTTTGTCGCCTACATCATGGGCTAGTATCATATAAACATGTCCTATAAAGAAAACTATAAAAAACCATGTAAGTAATCTATGCAGATCATACACATTCGCATAACCACTCATTAGGCTTACAAACCAGTACAGTGCTTTTTGCATAAAAGACATCCCACGAATGGTGTTTTGACCCATTGTAAACATTACAAGTCCAGAGATAATTTGAAAAATACAGGCAATAATAAATAAAAAGTAAAATAATGACTGAAGCGGGTTGTATTTACTCTTAATTGGCACGCCATAGGGCTTAAATGTGATGTAATAGGAAATAACAGTTTTCCATTCTTTAATATTAAACCATTCAAACAATAAACTTTTCCAATCTGCGTCGTATCTGGAAAAGAAAGCATAATATAGCCTCATTATAATGGCAAACATAAATATGAACCCAAAAGTAAAGTGAATAAACCTAACATCTGCCATAGCAAATGTATTATAAGCTTCACGAGTGCCTGGCGAGTAGATAAACCAGAAAGGATCAGCTATATAAAAGCCTGTGAAAGTCAATACTACTATACAAATGAACGTTGTCCAGTGTATGAGTCTACGTGCAACTGTCCACCTATAGTGCATTTTAACTTCGTTATCCATATTACACCTCGACTTTAAATTCGCGCAACTTGCCAGTGTCTGCATCAATTAAATGTACAGCGCATGCCAAACATGGGTCAAATGAGTGGATGGTGCGGAGAATCTCCAGCGGTTCTTCTGGGTTTGGTACTGGCAAATCCACTAACGAAGCTTCATATGCCCCTTTTTGGCCAATTTCATCCCTTGGAGAAGCATTCCATGTAGATGGTACAACTACCTGATAGTGTTTAATTGTTTTGCCTTTTATTGTAATAAAATGCCCTAGGGAGCCACGTGGTGCTTCAACAAGTGCCACGCAGGCATTTGTTTCTTCTTTTGGAAACTCAAAGCGTGTCCATGTGCTTTCGTCACCTTGCTTTAAATTTGCAATTAAGTCTTTGATAAATATATACGTGCCATCGCAAATATAGGCAGTCTCTAAGGCTCTTGCAGCAGTTCTGCCTACTGTAGAATACATTTGCTCAAAGCTTGCGTTGTGTTTCTTCAAAAATTCATCCAAGCGTTTTCTCATATCTTTATGGTTTGTAGCGTATCCTACTATCCACCTAGCAAGAGGCCCTACTTCCATAACTTTTCTTTTGTATCGAGGGGCTTTTATCCAAGAGTATTTGCCGTCTTTTTTAACTGTGTTGTTGGGGTTTAGGCCCGTATACTGAGGTATTGTTTCTTCAATGCCTGGGTATAAACCTGTCTTCGAGCCTTCGTACCATGAGTGGGCAACGGTTTCTGTGATTGATTTCTCATCTACTGTAGACTCAAATATATTGAGATTTCCATCATATACTACACCTTGGGGCAGGTATCTATACTTTGCTTCCCAATCGTTTGTTTCTGGAAAACCGCCATAGCTTAAGAAATTGTAGTTTCCAATACCCCAGTCTTTTACAAACTCATCTTTGTAAAAATGCACAAGCATGTCAATGTCGGGCAAGTATGCGTTGTATATAAAATTTTTTACACTATCGAGCTTAAATTGGAACTCTGCAAGGCGGTTTGGGTCAAGCATATCCATTACGCTTGATATGCCACCTATGACTAAGCTTTGAGGGTGTGGATTTTTTGCACCATATATTGCTTGCATCTGTGCAACAATCACCTGTGTATGCAATGCATCTAAGTAGTGACTGATCATTACAAGATCAGCTTCCGGGGACATTTTATACAAAGGGTTGCCTAGATAAGCATTTGTAAATGGGCCTAGTTGTCCACTTGCAACAAATTTTTCTAACTTTGCTTTAACTTCTTTGTAATGCGAAACCGAGCCATTATAAGGTGTTTTTGAAAATTCGTAAGCTAAATCTGCAGCCTTTTGTGGATCTGCTTTTAAAGCACCGCCAACGTCAGCCCAATCGAGGCTGTGAAGTGCGTAAAAATGGACTATATGATCGTGCATAAATTGAGTGGCATTAATTAGGTTTCGAATAAGTCTTGCATTTGTTGGAGGTCTTATACCAAGGGCTACTTCTGTAGCCATAGTATTGCCTTCATAGTGAGAGTAAGTACATACGCCACAAATGCGCTGTGCAAGCAAGCCACCGTCTCTAATATCCCTTCCTTGCAGTATAGGCTCTATGCCGCGCCATAATGTACCAGAACTCCATGCATCAGATACTTTGCCATTCTTTATATCAACTTCTATGCGTAAATGACCTTCAATGCGCGTTATTGGATCCACAACCAAGTGTTGGTTAACTTCTTTTGTTGAAATCTTAGCCATTTTTTACCCCCTCTTATTTTTTTTCATCTGGTGTATCTTGGTTATTCTTGTTATTTTTTTCTTCTTTTTCTTTTTTCTTTTGAGCTTTTGCTCTTATAATTGAGCCTGCTGCGTGTACGCCTACTGCACCAATTGTAATACCGGTTACAAGTTCGCCTATTGCATCACTTGTAGCTTCTACACCACCAAATGCTGGTATCCTGATGCCTGCTTTATCATTTGGCTCTTCAAATGGTGCCATTGTATCCCAAAAATCAGGTTCTGAGCATCCAATACAGCCATGGCCTGCGCCTACTGGCCAGTTTGTACCCTGATTGAACCTGTACCTTGGACAGTTATTGTATGTAAGTGGACCCTTACAGCCCATTTTATACAGACACCAGCCTTTTTTTGCGCCTTCATCGCCCCATTCTTGGACAAATTCGCCTGCGTCAAAATGCGCTCTGCGCTCACAGTTATCATGGATTCTGCCGCCATATGCCCAAATAGGCCTGTAGCTTAAATCAAGCGGTGGTACTCTATCAAATAGTAAAATGTGCACTACAGTGCCTATCATATTTACAGCGTTTGGCGGACAACCTGATACATTTACAACCTCACAGCCCAAAATATCATGCACACCTTTTGCGCCTGTGGGGTTTGGGTACGCTGCTTGCACACCGCCAAAGGATGAGCAGGTGCCAAAATTTAGTATATATTTTGCATCTTTTGATATTCTCTTGAGCCTGTGAAGCCCAGTTTCTGCATTTGCACCAATGCGTAGGTATATGCCATCATCTTTTGTGGGTATGCCCCCTTCTACTACTAATATATAACTGCCTTTGTATTTTGCTATTGCTGACTCCAAAGCTTCTTCTGCCCTTTTTCCTGATGCCATCATAAGCGTGTCGTGAAAAGCTAAGTTAATCGTGTCAAAAATTACCTGCTCAATGCTAGGGTTTATAGTCCTTAAGAAAGCTTCAGTACAGCCCGTACATTCTGCAAAGTGCAGCCAGATAACCGTAGGTCTTTGAGCAATTGCTGCTACTGCTTTTGCAACGCGCGGCTCAAATATGGGTGGCAGACTCAAGGCAGCTGTAATCATAGATGTCCATTTTAAAAAATCCCTTCTTGAAAAACCAGCTTCTTTGAGTTTGGTGTAGAATTGTTGCTCTCGCTCTTTTGAGCAACCGTTTTTTAGACGCTCATCTACTTCAGACAACAATGCTTCATAGCTAAGACTGTCTTTTTTCATAGCCAACTCCTCTTTTGCATATATTTACAAATTGTTTTAGGTAATAAGTTTGGGTTTGTCAATAAAAAAATTAATTATTTCTAATTATATATTTGTCATATATTTGTCATTAAATATGCAATAATATATATGAAATTAAATACAATTATGATAAAATTGTATTGACATTGAATAGTAATGTTATTAGGATGGCAATTGTAAGAGAGAGGGGGGATTTTTGTGGGTGATATTTTAACTGCATCATTTAAATATTTAATTTGTTCACTAAATGTTAGCAATTAAAGTTAAAATATATGGTATTGTGCAAGGTGTAGGTTTTAGACCTGTTCTTTATAACATATTTAAGAGCTATACAGGCTGGGTGCGCAACTCATCGTGCTGTGTTGAATTGTATATAGAATCAGCAAAGCCAATAAATATTGAAAGAATTATCATTAAAAATAAGCCTAAAAATGCTTTTATAAGATCGATAGACTACAGCGTCCACAAAATAAAAAAATGCGCTTACAGAAGCTTTGTAATTAAATATAGCCAAGAAAAAAATAACCAAAAAAATATCAATATAACGCCCGATTGGGGCATGTGTAAAAGTTGTCAAAAAGAATTGTTTGACATTACAAACAGGCGCTACCTTCACCCCTTAATCACATGCACAGATTGCGGTCCTCGTTTTAGTATTGCAAAAGATGGTTTGTTTGATAGACTAAATACCACAATGAGTGCCTTTGAAATGTGCAATGCGTGCACTAAAGAGTATACCGATAGCAGCCAAAGGCGTTTTCATGCTCAAACTATCTCGTGCAAACAATGCGGTCCTCGCTATTTTTATGTAAAAAACAATCAAGCTGTGCTAAAAGATATCCAGGCAATTCAAAAAGCAGCTATTGATTTAACAAGATCTAAAGTTGGTTTGCTAAAAGGCATAGGCGGGTATCATTTAATTTGCAATTGCTTAGATAAGCTGGCCGTTGAAAAAATAAAATACATAAAGCACAGAGAAGAAAAGCCTTTTGCTGTAATTGTAAGAGATATTGAGACTGCAAAAAAATACGCTTATCTACAAAAAAGCGAAATTGATATATTAGAATCTCAAATAAAACCCATATTGCTTGCAAAATCCAAAAATGATTATTTAAAATTAGTAAACCTTGAAAGTCCTTTTGTGGGCATAATGCTGCCATATGCACCGATTCATCTACTTTTGTTTTATTTTTCACGCCTGGATTGCCTTGCAGCAACAAGTGCGAATTTAAGCGAGTCTCCACTCATTTATAAAGATAGTGATGCTGTTAATTTTAGTGGTGTAGATTTTGTGCTGCTTCACAATAGGAAAATTTTAAGACCCATTGAAGACTCCATTGTACATTTTTCTCTAAACAAGCAGTTAATCTATCGATATGCAAGAGGGTTTGCGCCCTCACCGTTTTACCTAAAAGGCGTAAAACCCAATATTTTAGCGCTAGGTGCAGATATGAAGAATAATATTGCAATAACACTAAAAGATACGATAGTTTTATCCCAATACACGCCTGATTTGTCAAATTACGAAAACTACGAGCAATTTAGCAGGAAAGTTAATGATTTTTTATCATTTTTTGACATAAAAAAAGTCGATTTAGCTATATGTGACAAACATCCAAATTACCTATCAAGCAGTTATGCAAGAGAGGCATTTCCTTGCGTAGTTGAAACACAGCACCACAAGGCACACTTCGCAAGTGTTTTAATGGAAAATGATTATTATGGCGATTGTGTTGCAGTAGTGCTTGATGGGACAGGTTTTGGCGATGATGGCAATATTTGGGGTGGTGAGTTTTTTGTTAAAGAGAAAACGCTAATAAAACGCATTGGCCATATTAAATACTTTCCCATTTTTTTTGGCGACAAAGCCATAAAAGAGCCATACCGCATAGCAGCCTCATATATGTATGAAGTTACAAAAGATATTGAATATGTAAAATTTTTGTTTCCTGAGTACAAAGATGTAATTTCGCTAATACCAAAACTAAAACCAGCGCTTACAAGCTCGGCTGGAAGGCTGTTTGATGCAGTTAGCGCCTTGATTAATATAAAGCACAAAAATACTTTTGAAGCACAATCTGCTATGCTTTTGGAATATGAGGCAGAAAAACACAAATCAACAAAAATACTTGATTATAAGATCAATGATTTTATTATTGATTTTTCAGAAACACTAAAAACAATAGCAAAAAGGCGAGATTTATTATCCGCTAGAGTTTTTCACAATACGTTTACACAAGCCATATTTGAAAACGTCCTATCAATATCAAAACACACAGGTATAGATACTATAGCGCTAGGCGGCGGAGTCTTCCAAAATAGTTTAGTTTTTGCTGGCCTTTATAAAAAATTAATTAAAGCTGGCTTAAAGGTTATGTTTAACTCAAGATTTCCAATAAATGATGGCTCGATTGCTATCGGCCAGATCTATTTAGCGAAGGAGGGGATATGTGTATAGGTATACCAATGCAGATTGTTGAAGTTTACGAAGACGGAATAAGCGGTGTGATTGAGGCAGGTGGAACAAAAAAGCACTGTTTTTTTATGTTGATAGACAACCCCAAAGTAGGCGATTATGTGCTTGTACATGCAGGAAACGCTATATCAAAGCTTGACGAACAAGAAGCAAAAGAAAATTTAGAACTCATAGAGCAGTGTCTTTTGGGGGCAAAAGGTGCAGTGGAGTAAATTTAAAGACAAAGACTTAGTTTTATCGCTTGCCCATGGTATTAAACAAAAAGCAAAGAAATTTGATAGATTGCGCATTATGCATGTATGCGGCACACATGAAAATGCTATTGCAAGGTACGCACTTCGGGATTTATTGCCGAATAATATCAAATTGCTAGCAGGGCCCGGCTGCCCTGTGTGTGTTACAAGCTCAAAAGACATAGATGCTATTATTAACTATGGCATAAAAAACGACTGTACAATTTTGACATTTGGCGATATGCTTAGGGTCAAAGGAAGCGCTTACTCATTATTAAGTGCAAGCAAATTAGGTTTGTATGTAAAAATGGTATATGGTTTGGATGAGGCTATTTACTATGCAAAACAGGCTAAAAAAGATGCAATATTTTTTTCTGTGGGGTTTGAAACCACAGCAGCGCCTGTTGCAAGCATAATAAAAAGCGTAAATTTACCAGAAAATTTGAGTTTTTTTAGCGTGCACAAATACACACCAAATGGCGTATTAGAATTGCTAAAAGCTGGAAAACTAAACATTGATGCGCTAATTTTACCAGGCCATGCAAGTATAGTCTCGGGTCTTGCACCGTATGAAAAAGTTGCCAGTAGTTTTAATCTCCCATGCGTTGCAGCGGGTTTTGAGCCAGTCGATGTCTTAGGCGCCATACTAATGATTATAAATCAGCTTGAGGATAATATTTGTAAAGTGGAAAACGAGTACGAGCGGCTTTTAAACTATGAAGGCAACAAGTTAGCGCAGAAAGCACTCAATGATATTTTCGATATAACAGATAGTATATGGAGAGGGCTTGGTATAATAAAAAACAGTGGATTTGAGTTTAAAAAAACTTACAATTACTTAAATGCAAAGTTAAAGTTTAACATTCCATTTAGCGATAGCTATACAGAAGAGCAAAAAGGTTGCAGATGCGCAGAAGTGATATTGGGCACTATAGAGCCGCCACAGTGTCCTATGTATGCTAAAATATGTAACCCGCATAATCCTGTTGGGCCTTGTATGGTTTCAGATGAAGGTACCTGCAGAAACTGGTGGGAGGTTAAAGGTGACATTTGATAAAATCACAATGGATCATGGCTCTGGTGGCAAGCTTACGCTCGAGCTGATAGAAAATATTTTTAAAGCAAACGCAGGCTTAGATAGTGCAATTTTAGGCGATATAGCATTTACAACCGATTCACATTCGATAACCCCACTTTTCTTTAGAGGGGGAGATATTGGTAAATTATCGGTTAGTGGTACTATGAATGATTTATTATGTGTAGGTGCAAAACCTATGTATTTATCAAGTGCTTTTATTATGGAAGAAGGTTTTTTAATTTCGGATTTAAAAAAAATTGTCCAATCAATGCTTAGCGAAGCAAAAAGCGCTAATGTCGAGATTGTCTGTGGAGACACAAAGGTTATAGAATCAAATAAAGGCTTTTATGTTAATACTTCTGCTATAGGTAAAATTATAAGGCCGATAGATGGCTCAAAAATAAAAGAAGGCGATAAGATAATTGCCACAGGCAATATAGGTGAGCATGGTTTTGCAATACTAAACGAAAGAGAAAATCTTCAATTAACTTCACATTTAGCATCTGACTGTGCAGAACTAACTGGTCTTATCTTGCCAATTATTGAATCTGATCTAGAAATACACTGGATGAGAGATCCTACGCGTGGTGGGCTTGCTATGTGTTTAAACGAGTTATGCTATAAAAGGGATTTTGGTGTTGAAGTATTTGAAGAACTTGTACCTATTTCTCAAGAAGTATTATCCATTTCTGAGATGCTCGGTATTGAGCCATACTACAGTGCAAATGAAGGCAAAATGGTAATAGTTGTACCTCCAAAAGATGCATCAAAAATTCTAGATTTACTCCATAAACACCCACTGGGCAAAAATGCTAGTTTAATTGGCGAGATTACAAAAGATCACCCTCAAAAAGTATTGCTTAACTTAAGCTATGGCACAAAAAGACTGCTTTCTATGCCTATTGTAGAAAAAATGCCAAGGATTTGTTAAAACTTGACTTTTGAGTTTTATTGTGATAGATTATTTAAAATTGGTGCAGGCTGTACAAAAGGTCTCATCGGAAATTCTTTTTTGGAGTGTGTTTTGTGAATACGAACAAGTTGTACGTAGGTAATCTAAATTACCAAACAACGGAAGAGAAACTTAAAGAAGTTTTCTCAGGTTATGGCAGTGTGGTATCGGTAAAAGTTATTGAAGGTAAAGGTTTTGCCTTTGTAGAGATGGAATCAAAAGATGATGCTCAAAAGGCTAAAGATGCTCTAGACAACACAGACTTAGACGGCAGAAACATCAGGGTCGATGAAGCAAAACCTAGGGAGTCAAACCCAAGACCAAGATCTAACTACTCTAACTCAAGAAACAGATTTTAATCCTCTTTTAAAGCAGGGCTTGATAGCCCTGCTGATATATTTTACTTGCCTTAAAACTTAAATTCTTCTTAAAAAACCATAAAAAATTGAAAAAACATAAATTTGGGGTATAATTAATTAATAAGTTAATGAGGAGGTCTTTTATGGCAAAACGAATCAGAATTGAACCTTCAAAGTGTATTGGTTGCAAAACGTGCGAGCTTGCCTGTTCCTTTAAGCATCAGGGGATGTTTGCGCCAAGCCTATCGCGTATCTACAACGAGGTATTTTTAGAAGAAGCATCGTTTATAACAGTTACCTGTCAGCAGTGCGATGATCCGTGGTGTGCTAGGGCGTGCCCATCGCAAGCTATTGTAAAGCACCCAGATACGGGTGTTGTAGAGGTGATTGAGGAAAAATGCGTAGGGTGCAGAACATGCGTAAGTGCGTGTCCATTTGGTATGATAAAATATGTGGAGTACAAGCAAAAGGCAGACAAATGCAACCTTTGCGGCGACGATTTCCCAGAATGTGTGGCATTTTGCCCAACAGGCTGTCTAACTTTTGAGGAAGAGGATGCACCTCTTAGGACTAAAATATTAAATTATGTAAATGCCGTAAAAGAAGGGCAATTGGAGGTGTAGTATGTTAGGTGGATGGATAGGAAATGTTTTAAGGATAAATCTCTCAAAGATGACATATAGCTTTGAACCACTAAATTACGAGTGGGCAAAGCTGTACTTAGGCGGCAGAGGATTGGCTTCTAAATATTTTATAGAAGAAGTTGACCCAACAGTGGATCCGTTTTCTGAAGACAACAAACTTATTTTATCTCCAGGCCCTTTAACTGGCACATACGGTGCAGCAAATGGCCGCTATATGATGATTACAAAATCGCCGCTTACTGGTACAATCGCCTCTTCAAACTCTGGAGGTTATTTTCCTGCTGAGTTAAAATACGCAGGCATTGACCTAGTAATCATAGAAGGCAAAGCCGCTCATCCTGTATACATAACAATCTACAATAACCAGGTAGCTATAAAAGATGCCTCAAAGATCTGGGGTAAAAATTCAGATGAAGTAGAAGATTACCTGCATTCTACCTTCCACAGGGATGCCAAAATCGCTTCCATTGGTCAAGCTGGCGAAAGGCAGGTACTGTTTGCTGCTATTATGAATGATAAGCACAGGGCAGCAGGCAGAAGCGGTGTAGGTGCTGTAATGGGCTCTAAAAACCTAAAAGCCATAGCCGTAAGGGGTACATTGGGTGTTAAAGTAGCAGATAGGGTAAAATTTAGAGAGGCAGCAACAGATGCATTTCGTGCAATAAAAGAATCACCCGTAACCGCAGCTGGTCTTCCAGCATACGGCACAGCGGTACTTGTAAATGTCATTAACCAAAACGGTTTATTCCCAACAAGAAACTTCCAAGAAGATGTTTTTGAAGATGCAGAAAAAATCTCAGGCGAGACACTGGCTAAACAGCTGCTTGTTAGAAACAAGGCTTGCATGTCTTGCATGATTGGGTGCGCTAGGGTAACAAAATTGGCTGATCCCAGATACAAGGCTCAAACAGGCGAGGGACCAGAGTATGAGACCATATTTGCTTTAGGCTCAGACTGCGGTGTATCGGATTTAAGCGCTATAACAAAAGCAAACTATTTATGCAACGAGTACGGCATGGATCCAATAAGCGCAGGCACTACCCTAGCATGCGCTATGGAGATGTTTGAAAAAGGTATAATCCCCCAAAGCGATATAGGAATGCCACTGAAGTTTGGCGATGCTGATTCACTTGTTAAAATGATTGAGCTAACGGGGAAAAGAGAAGGTTTTGGGGATAAGCTTGCGCTGGGCTCTTACAGGCTTGCAAGCCTCTATGGACATCCAGAGTTTTCCATGAGCGTTAAAAAACAGGAATTCCCAGCATACGATGGACGTGTAGCACAAGGCATGGCTTTGGAGTATGCCACTTCAAACCGCGGTGCTTGCCATGTAAGAGGCTATATGATATCGCCAGAGATTATGGGCGTGCCCGAAAAACTTGACCCACACACAACAGAAAACAAAGCATTCTGGACAAAAACATTTCAGGATGTAACAGCCGTTGTTGACTCTGTGGGTATGTGTTTGTTTACTACATTTGCAATAAACATAAACCACATAACAAACCTCTTTACCAGTGCAACAGGACTTGATTATACGCAAGATGATATGATGAAAGCAGGAGAGCGCATATACAACCTGGAGCGCTTATTTAACCTAAACGCAGGCATTGAGCCATCTGAAGATACGCTGCCAAAAAGACTCCTTGAAGAGCCAGTTAAACAAGGCCCTGGAAAGGGAATGGTGGCAAAGCTTTCTGTGCTTTTGCCTGAGTACTATAAAGAGCGCGGTTGGGGCTTAGACGGCATACCAACACAAGAAAAGCTCAAAGAACTCAATATTGCATAAATTATGGGCGCGTTTTTTTAAGCGCGCCTTTTTTAGTGGGGGGCTAAATGTATTATGATCTAATTATAATAGGCAACTCTGCAGCAGGTTTAAGTGCCATAAAAACAATTAGAGCAGTTGACAAAAAAATCTCTATTGCAGTATTTGACAAGGAAGACGAGCCGGCATACTCAAGGGTTTTAACACCATACTATGCAGGTTTTGATACGGATAGAGACCACCTATACATAGTAGATAGGAGCTTTTACTCAAAAAACGGCGTTTACACCTATTTGGGACAAGAGGTAATAAAAGTTGATACAAATAAGAAAACAATCCACACGGAAAAAGGTGTGTACACATATAAGAATTTGCTTATAGCATCAGGTGCTTCAGCAAGGCCGCCCCATATAAAGCACGATAAAGTATTGACGCTAAGAAATATCTCCGATGCAGATAAACTGCATGAGTTTTTTGCAAACGCAAAGTCTGTAGCTGCACTTGGGGCTGGTCTTGTGAGCATCCCAACACTTTCTCATTTAAAAGACGATGTTAAAAAATATATAATCGTTTCATCCGATAGAGTTTTTTCTCAAGTAGTGGACAAAGAAGCCTCCTACATATTAGAAGAGGCTTTTAAAAACAAAAATGTATTTATTTACAAACATGATGATGTAGAAAGCTCTCAAGATAACAAAGACGGCTCAATAAAGCTTACTTTAAAATCAAACCAAACAATAAACTGTGATTGTCTGCTTGTGGGCAAAGGGGTTGTACCCAATGTTGACTTCTTAAAAGATGAGCTTGATATTGACATAGGCATTGTAATAGATGAGCATTGCAAAACAAGCGCGCAAGATGTGTATGCAGCAGGTGATTGTGCTAAAGGTAAAGATTTCATTGCAGGCAAAAGCCTCATTCAAGGAAACTGGATTACAGCTGTAGAGCAAGCCTCTATTGCATCAAAAAACATAGCAGGTTTTGATGTTTCCTATGAAGGAAGCATAAAAAACAACACCACAGAAGTTTTTGGCACAGATGTGGCAGTTGTGGGTTATAACAAAGACGATGCAAAAAGTATTGAATTTTTTGATCCGCAAAGAAATTTTTACAGGAAGCTTTTTTTTGATGAATTAGGCATAATCATTGGCGCTACACTCATTAAAGACACAAACGATGCGGGGTTTTACTACAACTTAGTAAAGACACGCACTAAAATAAACACTTTTCACAATTTAAACCAATTTGCAAATTACGCAAAATTTTTGCGCAGCATAAACTATAGGTAAAGGGGTTAAGATGACGACATTTTATGAAGCAATAGAAGCAATCCAGCCAAAGCCTATTACTCAAATACAGAAAGTGGGTTTGCTTGACTCTATAAATAGAGTGCTGGCTGTTGATATTGCATCAGATATAGATTTTCCTCCATTTAACAAAGCTACAATGGATGGTTTTGCCTTTAGGTTTTCAGATGTAGATGATACGCTTAAGCTAAAAATAGCCGATGAGCTTTTTGCAGGATCAAACAAAGATATAGCACTAAAGCCCAAAGATGCGGTCCGTATAATGACAGGCGCCAAAGTCCCAGAGTATTGCGATAGCGTGGTTGAGTTTGAAGCAGTTACAGAAAAAGAAGGCTATATTGTATCCAAAAAACCACCAAAGAAAGGTTCAAATATAGCTTATTTTGGTGAAGATTTAAAAAAAGGCGAAACTGTATTAAAAAAAGGCACGCTTATAAAAACCAATATGGTAAACTTACTTGCCCAGCTTTCTTGTGTATCCATAAAGGTCTACAGAAAGCTAAAGATTGGTGTAATTACAACAGGCGATGAACTGGTAAGCCCAGGAGAGCCACAAAAGCCCTCAAGCATTATTGATACCTCGCACTACAGCTTAATTGCCCAGATAAATCAGTTTAATCAAGAAGCAGTTGACTACGGCAAACTCCCAGACGATTTGCAAACAATAGAAAAAACACTTGATATAGCAACAAAAACTTGCGATATTGTAGTTATAACGGGTGGTTCTTCCTTCGGCGACAAAGACTATACGGCAGATGCGCTGAATAACATTGGTGCAAAAATACTTGTAAGAACAATAGATATGAAGCCAGGTCGGCCTACAATTATAGCTTTAAAGGATAACTGTTATATTGTAGGCTCACCCGGAAATCCCGTATCTACCTTTAGTGTATTTAGACTCTTTGTAGGCAACATCATCTCAAAGATGCTTGGATGCAGTGATTTTGATGTGAGGTTTCTAAAGTGCAGCATAACTTTTGATTACAATAAAAAACCAGATAGAATGCATTTTTTGCCTGTTGATGTAAGATTTGATCAAAATGGCTATAAAGCCTATAAAATACCCTATAATGGCTCTGGTGACTTTAGTGCTCTATCGAAAGCCAATGCCTTTTTGGCTATACCAAAAGAAATACAAAATGCTAGACTAGCTGATATTTTTGAATTCTTTTTTATTTAGGGGGTACTCATATGAAACTTTTTTCCAAACTTGCTGTAATTTTTGCTGTTGTGTTTTTTGCAAGCAGCGCTTTTGCTGACACGCTTGTTGTAATGCAAGCAGGAAGCCTTGCAAAGCCTTTTAAAGAAATTGAAGAGGCTTTCAATAAGACTTACCACACTAATGTAGTGTTCCAAAATGAACCTTTTGGTAGTGTGAAGATCGTAAGAATGATTACCGATTTGCACCGCATACCAGATATTGTGGCACTGGCTGATTACTCTTTATTTCCTAAAGACTTAATGCCAAAGTACACAAGCTGGTATCTACAGTTTTCTACAAACCAAGAAGTATTGGCTTATACGCCAAAAAGCAAATATTCAAAAGAAATAAACTCAAGCAACTGGTACAAGATACTTTCAAAGAAAGATGTAAGTTGGGGTTATGGAAACCCAAATTTAGATCCAGGCGGTTATACGGCCGTTATGGTTTTAAAGCTTGCATCTATATACTATCATGATCCTAAGTTGGCAGACTACCTTTTATCACATGTAAATAAAAACAACATAAGGCCTAAAGCAGAAGACTTGATAGCCTACCTAAAAGCTTCAGAGCTTGATTATGCTTTTGAGTATCTATCCATTGCAAAGCAGTATGGTTTAGATTATGTTAAACTGCCAGACGAAATTAACTTTGGTGATCCCAAATTTGCAAAGTATTACTCTCAGGTGTCATTTAAGCTAAAATCTGGTAAAGTAGCCCCTGGCATACCTATAATTTACGGCATATCAATACCAAATCAGGCAAAAAACAAAGAATTGGCAGCGAAATTTTTAGCCTTTTTAATCTCAAAAGAAGGCCAAAAAATATTGAATGAGAGTGGCCAGCCTGCAATTAGCCCTGCAGTAGCAGTGGGTGCTAAAAACCAGATACCAGAAATTGTAAAAAAATTAACAAAATGAGGGGAAGTTCTTCCTCTCCTTTTTCTTTATGAAACACAATTACCTAAGCGATAGAACACTAAAATTTGCTTTTGCGCTTATAAGTGCTTTGGTGCTTATATTTATTATAGTTCCTCTTGCGCGCCTTACACTGTTTATAAACTCAAAAACCTTGAGTGTAATTGAAGAAAGTTCTGTTTTAGAAGCTATTTTTAACAGTTTGTCTTTATCATTTATATGTGGGTTGGTTTCAATAGTAATTGGTGTGCCGTTTGCTTATCTTTTAGCTAAAAACTTTTTTAAAAAACTAAACAAATTTATAGAAACAGTGGCTGATATACCGATTTCTATACCTCATACGGTAGCTGGTATTGCGCTGCTTTTTATCTATGGCAAGCAAGGTATCATAGGAAGCCTTTCCTATCATTTATTCAACTTTCAAATTACAGGCACACGCGTTGCCATAGTAATAGCCATGCTGTTTGTATCTTTGCCCTATATGGTTAATTCTGCCAAAGAAAGCTTTAGGAGCATCGATAAAGAGCTTGAAAAAACAGCCTTTATGCTTGGGGCAGGCGAATTTAATGTGTTCAAAGATATATATCTGCCATTGTCTAAAAGCGCCATTTACTCTGGTTTTATCTTAGTGTGGGCAAGGGCAATTTCTGAGTTTGGTGCTGTGGTTATGCTTGCATATTATCCCATGACAGCACCTGTTAAAATCTACAATGCTTTTAACGAAATGAACCTAGAAACTTCGGCTGCCATTGCAGCCTACCTTTTGCTCATATGTATAGGTTTCTTTTTAACGCTAAGATTTTTGATTAAACGATGAATCTTTTGGAAGTTACAAATCTCAATGCCAGATTTGGCAGTTTTAAGCTAAAAGATATTAATTTTAGCTTAAAAGACAATAGTATCCTGGTAATACTGGGCAAAAATGGCGCAGGCAAAACAAAACTTCTTGAGTGCTTATGCGGCTTAGAGCCCCTTGGATCAGGTAAAATTGTTTTAAACAACATCAATATTACACAAAAAAAGCCCCAAGAAAGAAAAATAGGCTACATTGGAGCTAATCTTGGTTTGTTTCCCCACATGAGCATATATGAAAACATAACTTATGGTTTAAAATTCAACAAAGCAAAATTAAACATTGACGATGTAATTGAAATATTTAATCTAAAAGAGTTTTTAACAAGAAAGCCCAGCAGTATAAGCAGTGGCCAAAGGCAAAGGGTTGCGCTAGCTAGAACGCTTTGCGCAAACCCCGATATTATTTTATTTGATGAGCCTACATCAGATATTTCGTACTTAGAAAAGCCTCTTTTGCTTAAAGAGATGAAATTTATATTAAAAAAATTCAACTACGCTTGCTTGTTTGTCACACATGATATCACAGAAAGCATATATGTAGCCGACTATATAGGTATTATGCAAGATGGTTATCTAAAGTATGTGCAAAGTTTAAGTGAGTTTTTAACTTCTCCAAACGATACACACGGGGCTTTGTTTTTGGATTTTAACATACTAAAAGCAAATCGTATTTCAAGTGATAAAGTAACCGTAGCTAATCAAACCATAGTCGCAAGTAATGTAGAGTTTGATAGAGTAATGTGTCTTATAAGGCCGGATATGATTATTTTAAGAAAACAAGAAACAGATATGGATAACTGCTTTAAATGTTTTGTTGTTGATTTTAGTTTTAACGGGTATGTGTATACTGTTTTGTTAGATTGTGGCTTTCCGCTAAAAGTTAACCTTACAAAATATTATTTTGACGAACTGAATGTAAAAATAAATCAAGAGGTTTTTGCAAGTTTTAACAAATTAACTGTTAATATTTTAAAAGACGGCTAAATAGCTAGAAAGTATTACAAAAAAGCGCTCTATTTATCAAAAGCAAAATCAAAAAACTCGCTTCCAAATTTTATAAAACTCTGTATTAATTTTGTTTTCACAAGAATGATAAGATGTGGGTATTTATAAAAGAAAACCACTAAAAATATCGTAAATTTCTAAATCTTCTTGAACATCAAAAATTCTATGCTTTGTATGAGGTGGTACTTTTACAAAAACACCTTTTTTAAGTTCACATTCTCCGGCATTTTCTACCCAAATCCTGCCTTTGCCAGAAACTGGACAAATAATATCATACACATCGTGGGTATGTTCTGGTATTGATTCACCTTTTGGTATTTTTACAATCGCGCTTGTAAACTCTACACTATCGTTTTTATGCGTAAACACATAACCAATTTTTACATTTTTGTTTGCCGAATGCTCGATAAATTCTAAGTTTTCAATTTTCTGAAATTCTCTCATACAAAACCTCCATTATTTTTTCAACTAAAATAATTACTTATAGAAATGTTTCAAGTTAATTATTCACAGCTTATACTTGAAAAATTCGCAAACAGTCAGTAGATTAATGCAGTAAACTAAAAAGGAGGAAAGATGAAGTATAAAAAATTCGGGAAAACGGCTTTAAAGGTATCTCAATTGTGTTTGGGTACAATGACCTTTGGTTCTAATTTTAGAAACATTGGTACAGTAAATGAAGAGTTAGCTCTAGGCTTGGTAAAACATGCTAGAGATGCAGGCATAAACTTTTTTGATACAGCAGATGTGTATTCATTTGGCGAATCAGAAACGATATTGGGCAATGTTATAAAAAAATTGGGCTTTAAAAGGCACGAGTTAATCATAGCTACAAAAGTAAGAAGCGCAAGCACGCAAGAGGCATTTGAAAACACAGGTGATATTAACAATATTGGCCTTTCAAGAAAACACATTATTGAATCATGCGAGGCAAGCCTAAAAAGGCTTCAGGTTGACTATATTGATCTTTATCAGGTTCATGGCTGGGATATGCTAGCAAGCATAGAAGAAGTGCTCGAGGCACTAGATATGCTTGTAAAAGCTGGTAAAGTATTGTACATAGGTTGTTCAAACTGGTCTGCAAGGCATATAATGAAAGCGCTCTATTTATCAAAAGCAAACAGGTGGGCTGAATTTGTATCTCTCCAGGCATACTATTCTCTTGTTGGTCGTGATGTAGAGCATGAGTTACTTCCTCTTTGCAAAGAAGAAAATTTAGCGTTTTTGCCATGGTCGCCTTTATCTGGAGGGTTTCTAACAGGAAAGTACACAAAAGAAAATCCAAAACCCCAAAATGCTCGCAGAAGCGGCTTTGAGTTTCCGCCCATAGATGAAAGATCATACGGTGCAATTGAGGTATTAGACACTATAGCAAAGCAAAAAGGTGTTTCTATTGCACAGGTGGCTTTAGCGTGGCTTTTGAGCAAGCAAGAGGTTACATCTGTTATTATTGGCGCAAATAAGATGAGTCAGCTGCAAGATAACATAAACAGTATAGATGTAGCTTTAAGTGCCGATGAGCTTAAAATGCTAGATAACGTTACACAACCAAAAACACTTTACCCTCAGTGGATGTATGAGAGGCAAAACCAAAATAGAGATAAATTTGAGTATTAAAAGGGGGAATAAATGGAATCAAAATTACAAAAAGCGCTAAACCTAAAATACCCTCCAATTGCTTTACTATGGAGTGATGAAAAACCAAAAAATGCCATGCAATTTAAAGAAGGCAAATGGGGCTGCGTGATGTTTTTATACAGTAATGCACTGCGAGGCAATATATCTGTAGCAGATATAAATACTTACGGTTGCTGGGGTGGTGGTGTAGGTTTAGGCTTTGGCAATCAGTATACTAAGTTTCCAGGTGGAATAAGCGGGTTCTGCTACTTTTTATCACATGGCAACAAACACAACAAAAGTGCTCAGGATGCGGTAGAAAGACTATCAAAGTACGATCATTCTTCTTTTATAGAAGATTTTGTTGAAGGCGAACGCTATGTAAAAGATCCAGCTTTAGTTGAGCAATTTGTCTCAAACTTGCCAATGTTTGAAATTCCAAAAAAATATGTAATATTAAAACAACTAAGTCAGATAGAAGATACTGAAAAACCTATTTTAGTTTCTTTTTTAATTGATGCAAATCAGCTTTCGGCTTTGGTTATATTATCCAATTATGATAGAAGCGATTTTGAAGGAAGTATTATACCATACGCTGCTGGCTGTCAAACTCTTGGTATCTTTACCTACAAAGAGTGCTTTTCTAATGACCCTCGATGTGTTGTAGGGTTTACAGATATATCGGCACGTAATTATATAAAAAACGCTATTGGCACTAATTACTTAATGTTTAATATGCCGCTAAAGCGCTTTTTGCAGCTAGAGTCTTTTGTTGAAGACAGTTTTTTAGAAAAGACCACGTGGTCATCGCTGATTAAATAGTTTATCAAAGTTTCACTTAGACGATAGCAGAATATATTCCCAAAACAATTATTGCCAAAGCTAGAAGTACGACTATACTTATATATGCTCTAGAGTATGAATAATTTTTGAGTATTTTTTTACTACTTGCAAGCATTATTAAAAAACCCAGAACAATTGGCAAAACGAAACCATTAAATGCTTCTACATCAATCATAATTTTTACAAGTGGAATACCTGGGATGAGTATAATAATAGCGCTTAGGACAACTAAAGCAATATAGATAAAATAAAACAGCTTTTCTTGCTTAAAGTTGGCATTTAGTGTGTGTCCAAAATTCCATGTTTCGCCAGATGCCCAGGCAAATGACATTGACACAACAAATGCAGCTAAAATACTTGATGCATACAGTCCAACGGCAAACAATAAAGCACTGTATTTACCAGCAATGGGCACTAAAGCCAAAGCAAAGTTATAAGCATTGTTTGGGGCAATATGCTCTTTATACAGCACAGATGCACCAAGAATAATTACAACAATCATTAAAATTTGTGTGGCAAAACTTCCAACCAATGTATCCCATTTTGCAAATTTTATATCGCACGATTGCAAACGCTTATCAACCGTAGCGCTTTGCTGATAGTAGATCATCCATGGCATAATTACTGCACCGACATTTGCGGCTATAAGGAAAAGATAATTTTTGTTATTAAGGGGCTGAGGTGAAATAAAGCTTTTTGCCATTTCACTATAATTAGGGTGCGACATTATGGCTGCAGGTATAAAAACAAATGAAACTAAAGAAAAAACAATGGCAACGGTTTCTGCACGTTTGTATTTTCCACTTAAAGCTACAGAAATAAGCAATAAAGCACTAATGGTAATCGAGTAATATTTTGGTATGCCTATAATTTGTGTGCTTGCTGCAATGCCTGAAAATTCTGTTAAAAGTGCGCTAAAGACGACAAAAAGCAAAAGAATAGTTGAAAATGCCGCCCATTTTTCACCAAAGTATTCTCTTATAAGTTCGCCGTGTCCTTTGCTTGTTACGCATCCTAGCCTTGAGGCAATTTCTTGCACTACATACAATAAAGGTACAAGTAATAACTGCAGTGGTATGAGCTTATATCCATATTGTGCACCAGATACAAATGCGGTTGTAATTGAACCTGCGTCCATATCCGCAATCATTACTATAAAACCAGGTCCAAATACAGCCAAAAACGACAAAAGCCATATTTTAAGACTTTTTTTCACTCTCAAACCTCCAAAAATTAGTCACTTATAAATATATTAGGTTAGTATAAAAAGTCAAGACGAAATGCTTAAACTATAAAAAATATACCTAGAATAGTTGCAAAAAGTTGTGTTATCATATATAAAACTATCGAAAGCGCGGTTTTAGTATTAGCGCTAAGCAAATATAGCTTGCTATACGGAGGTGTTAAAAACACATATTTTTTAAATAGCGCGTTATCTACTTAAAATAGAAAGGAAAAATAATGAAAATAGCGACATGGAATGTAAACTCTATAAGGGTAAGGCTGGATCAGATTTTAGAATGGCTGCAAAAAGAAAATATTGATGTGCTTGGCATGCAAGAAATTAAAACTCCAGATGATAAGTTTCCCTACAATAATTTTAGGGATGTGGGCTACAATATCGAAAGTTTTGGTGAGGTTGGTTTTAACGGTGTTGCAATTGCCTCAAAGCTTTCTATGGAAGATGTTAAAAAGGGTTTTGTGCTTGATGCAAGGGATCAAAAACGCATGATAAGCTGTGAGATTAATGGTATAAAAATTATAAATGTCTATGTTCCAAATGGAAAAAACGTTGGAGCAACCGATTATTATTACAAGCTTGATTATCTAGCAAAGTTAAAAGAATATTTAAGCTCATTGCTTAAAAGTACGAATAGGATAATACTCATGGGTGATTTAAATGTTGCATTATCGGACTTAGATGTTTATAATAGTAACCAGATGGGCTTCAAAATCGGTTTTACTAGTCCAGAAAGAAATGCTATGAAAGATATATTAGACATTGGTTTTTTTGATGCGTGTCGCGAGTTTCACAAAAATGAAAAAATATTTAGTTTTTGGGATTATAGGGCAAATTCGTTTTTAAGAAACGTTGGTTTGAGGGTAGATTATATATTAATGACAAAAGAAATTTTTAAAAAGGCAGTGTTTTGCGATATAGACGCAAAAGAGCGGGCAAAGCGTGGCTCATCTGACCACGCCCCACTTTATGCGCAAATCAACGATTAACAGGGGAGTGGCGCATGAACTATCAAGACATACCACTAAAATTATCTGAGTTTTGGAAATCAAAAGGTTGTGTTATTTTACAGCCCTACGATATTGAAGCTGGTGCTGGAACATTTCATCCAGCCACTGTGTTGAAATCTTTAGGCGATAAACCCTGGAGTGTGGCCTACACAGCACCTTCAAGAAGGCCAACTGATGGTAGATACGGTGAAAACCCAAATAGGCTTCAGCATTATTATCAGTATCAGGTTATAATTAAGCCATCACCAGAAAATATTCAAGATATGTACTTAGAAAGTCTGGAGTTTTTAGGTATATCCATAAAAAAGCACGATATTCGTTTTGTTGAGGATAACTGGGAGTCTCCTACGCTTGGCGCATGGGGGCTTGGGTGGGAAGTGTGGTTAGATGGGATGGAAGTAACGCAGTTTACATACTTTCAGCAAATTGGTGGCGTGGAGTTGAAGCTTATACCTGTTGAGATTACATACGGCACAGAGCGACTTGGCATGTACATACAAGGCGTTGAAAATGTTTTTGACATGAAATTTAACGATTCTCTAACCTATGGAGATATTCACAAACACGACGAGTGGGAGTATTCTACGTACAATTTTGAAGTTGCTGATGTAGCTATGCTATTTGAGTTGTTTAATATGTTTGAAGCCGAATCAAACAGATGCATACAGGTAAAACTTATAAGACCCGCTTATGATTACTGTATAAAGTGTTCCCATGTATTTAATCTTCTTGATGCGAGAAGCGCAATAAGTGTGTCAGAGCGCACACACTACATAAAAAGGGTACGAGATTTGGCTGTTGGTATCGCAAAAGCATATATAGGAGAACACATATGAAAGTATTGTTTGAGATATTAACAGAAGAATTGCCTGCAAAAGAGTTGTTGAATATACAGAATAGCCAATTGAGAGCTATTTTAGACAAACACAATATTGACTATGAAGATGTAAATGTTTACTATACACCAAGGCGCATTGCTGCTTTGTTTGACTGTCATGAGTTTACAAAACAAATAAAGCAAAAAATTCTAGGTCCACCAAAAAGCACTTGCTTTGATGATAAAAATAAAGTAACAAAAGCGCTATTGAGCTTTTTGGAGAAAAATAACACCCACCTGGATGAAATTTTTTTTGAAGATACCAAAAAAGGTCCTTATGTATGCGTTTTTAAAAAGCAGGCTCTTTCGCCGGTAAAAGAGCTTTTGTGTTCTATTTTTAGCGAATTTTTAGGTTCTATTAGTTTTAGCAAACAAATGCGCTGGGGTAATGGTGATTATGCGTATCTTAGACCTGTGCACAACTTAGTGCTTTTGGCTGATAGCAAGGTTGTTGAATGCTCAATGTTTGGCAAGAAAAGCGTTTCTTACACCTTTGGCCATAGGTTTTTATCAAACGGTAAAGTTGAGCTTTTATCAAAAGACTACAAAGAAACACTTAAAAGGCACTTTGTAATAGTTGACCAAAACCAAAGGCAGTCATTAATTAAAGAAGCGCTTAAGAATTTGTCAAACGAAGGCAAACAATACATACTGGATGAAGATTTATTGAATGAAGTTACAAACTTAGTTGAGTATCCACATTGTTTAGAAGGCACATTTGAAGAAGAGTTTCTTAGTCTTCCTCAGGAAGTGTTAATAAGTTCTATGAAAGCTAATCAAAAATACTTTTATTCTTTCGATAATAGTAAACTTACAAATAAGTTTTGTGTAGTATCAAATATATTTACAGATGATGATTCTGTAATTGTAAAAGGCAACGAACGCGTTTTAAGGGCACGTTTTAGAGATGCTGCTTTTTTTTATGAAGAAGACTTAAAAGTTAAACTTGAGAGTTTGGTTGATAAATTAAAAAACATGCTTTTTCACAAAAAACTTGGCTCTATGTATGATCGCACAATGCGACTCGCGGAACTTACACAAAAAATAGCAAATGATTTAGATTTAGGTGCGCGAGGGGAGGTTGCAAGGCGCGCAGCATACCTATCAAAAGCCGACCTTTTAACGCACATGGTTTATGAATTTCCAGAAGTTCAGGGTGTAATGGGCTATTATATAGCAAAAGAGCAATCAGAAGGTGAAAGTGTTAGCAAATGCATTTATGAGCAGTACTTGCCAAAAGACGAAGTATACCCTAAAAGCTTAGAAGGTATAGCGCTATCTCTAGCAGATAAATTTGATTTAATAGTAGGGGGTATGATAGCTGATTTAAAGCCAACTGGTAACAAAGACCCATATGGACTTCGTCGTGCTGCGCTTTCAATTATTAAAATTATTCTTAACTCAAAATTGAGTTTAAATATTGAAGATACTGTAAAATTTGCTTTATCACTCTACGAAAAACAGAGCTTATCTAAAAATACATTGGATGATGCACTTGAATTTATAAAAGTGCGATTTATAAATATGTTTGAAGAGCATACCGAGATTGTAAAATCTGTGGTTGAGGTAGATTTTAGCGATATTTACGGAGCGTTTCTTAAGATTGAAGCCTTGAAAACTTTTTATTCACAGGCTGATGTACAAGATTTGTTTAGTATCAAAAGGGTTTTTAATATAGTGCCAGAAGGTTTTGATAAAACTGATGTAGATGATACGATTTTTGTTTTTGACGAAGAAGCAAAATTTTATAATTATGTAAAGGCTTTGAAGCAAGATTTAAAACGGTTCTTGCAAAATAAAGATTATTTATCATACTTAAAAAACATTGTAGATAGGCATACAGTATCAAGCTTTTTTGATAAAGTCCTTATTATGGATAAAGATGAAAAAATTAAAAATAATAGGTTGTCGTTATTGAATAACTATAGGCAATTGGTTTTGAAAGTAGCTGATTTTAAATATTTAAGTATTTGAAGGTGTATGTATGATTAGATTAAAAGATACTTTAGGTTTAACTTTTAATGATGTGTTGCTTGTACCTAGAAAATCAAATGTTTTACCCAACCAAGTAGACACAAGCATAAGCCTAACTAACAGGTATAGCTTAAAAATCCCCATTATTTCTGCTGCTATGGATACAGTTACAGAGTATCGTATGGCGATAGGCATGGCAAGAAATGGAGGTCTTGGTGTTATACACAAAAATATGACTATACAAGAGCAGGTGGCACAGGTTATAAGGGTTAAAAAAAGCGAAAGCGGTATGATAACGGATCCCATTGTTATTCATCCAGATGCTACAATAAACGATTGTCTTAATCTAATGCGACAGTACCATATCTCTGGTATACCTGTTACGGATAATACAAATACACTTGTAGGCATTATAACAAATAGAGATCTGAGATTTGAGACGGATTTTACAAAAAAAGTAAAAGATGTTATGACAGCAAAAGGTTTGATTGTAGCCCCAGAGGGTACCACACTCCAAGAAGCCATTGAGTACCTAAAAGCAAATAAGATAGAAAAATTACCCATTGTAGATAGCAATTTTAAGCTCAAAGGCTTAATTACAATAAAAGATATTATAAAAAAAGAAGAGTACCCAGAGGCCACAAAAGACTCAAAAGGCAGGCTTGTGGTGGCCGCAAGCGTAGGCACAAAAGATGGCGATGCAAGAGCAAAAGCTCTGCTAGAAGCAGGTTGTGATATCATAGTGCTAGATTCAGCTCACGGGCATTCTGTAAAAGTATTAAAGACTATTGAAAAGATAAAGTCAAAGTTTGATTGCTGCGTAATTGGTGGCAATGTTGCAACGCGTGAGGGCACAAGAAGCCTCATAGAAGCAGGCGTAGATATTGTAAAAGTGGGTATTGGACCAGGCTCCATTTGCACAACACGCATTATTGCAGGCGTAGGTGTGCCGCAAATTACTGCTATATCAGAATGTGCAGAAGAAGCTGACAAGTTTGGCGCAAAGATTATGGCAGATGGTGGTATAAAATACTCCGGAGACATTGTAAAAGCACTTGCTGCAGGTTCTGCTTGTGTGATGATTGGCAATTTACTTGCAGGTGTTGAAGAATCACCCGGCGAGTCCATTATTTATCAAGGCAGAAAGTATAAAGTTTACAGAGGTATGGGTTCTTTATCTGCTATGGAAAAAGGTGGCAAAGAGCGATATTTTCAAGATGATGTTGAACCAGAAAAATTTGTTCCAGAGGGTATTGAAGGTAGAGTGCCATACAAAGGCGAGCTAAAAGATGTACTGTACCAGTTAGTAGGTGGCCTTAAAGCTGGCATGGGCTACACTGGTTCAAGAACAATAGAAGACCTAAGAGAAGTGCAATTAATTCAAATTTCAGAAAACTCATGGAGAGAAAGCCATGTTCACGATGTTATTATTACAAAAGAAGCTCCAAACTACAATATTTAGCTTTATTTTATTGTTTTTTGTAAATACGGCTTATGCGCGTGATATTGAAGTTTACTTTACACCTTCTGATGTGCCAATCGAAAAAATTATTTATTTGATTGATCACTCGAAAAAAACCATTGATGTGGCTATGTATGCTTTTACATCAAGGCCTTTAGCGCAAAGCTTGATAAATGCCAAAAAACGCGGGTGCAAGGTTAGAATACTATTAGATGGTGGGTGGAATAACCCAAAAAACAAATTTTCTAAATTTGCCTATTTAATTAAAAATGGCCTTGATATAAGGTTTGCAAAAGCTCATAAATATTACGATAGATACGGTATAATGCATAATAAGTTTGCTGTTTTTGACGATAAAATTGTAGAAACTGGGTCACTAAACTGGACAGCTCAAGCTCCCAAAGCAAACGACGAAAATGTGTTAATTATTGATAGAGCCGACATTGCAAATATTTATAAAAAGCAATTTGAGGAGTTATGGAATCAAGCTCTGCCTGTGAAAGAATAATAGATGCTAATTTAAATCGTTCGAAAGAAGCTCTTCGTGTAGTGGAAGATATACTAAGATTTAATTATGATGATGAGGATTTAGCTACTCAAACAAAGGGTATTCGCGCGCATTTAGGTTCTATTGCTAAAAAGCACATTAAGACAGTTGCACACAGAGATACACAAAACGATTGCTTAACTCAGGTTACATTACCTGAAGAAAAAGAACGCGAATCTCTGTTTGATATATTAATTGCAAACTTCAAGAGGGCTCAAGAATCTCTGCGTGTATTAGAAGAGGTTTTTAAGCTTGTAAGTATTGAGAGTTCTTTGATGTGTAAGCAATCAAGATACAAAACATATATATTGGAAAAGCAAGTGTATGATAAATATTCAAAATATTAGAAATTTTTCTATTATAGCCCATATTGACCATGGTAAATCAACTCTTGCTGACAGGCTAATTGAAAAAACAGGCTCGCTTGATAAAAGAGAAATGAAAGAGCAGGTTTTGGATAGTTTAGAAGTAGAGCGTAGGCATGGCATTACAGTCAAAGCGCAATCTGTAAGGATGGAATATGCTTTCAACGGATGCTTGTATGAACTAAACATGATTGATACGCCAGGTCATGCGGATTTTTCATACGAGGTTTCAAAAAGTTTGTCAGCTTGCGAGGGAGTGTTGCTCGTAGTGGATGCAACACAGGGTGTTGAGGCACAAACTGTTGCCAATTTATACTTAGCTTTAGAAAATGATTTGGAGATAATACCCGTTATAAATAAAATAGATTTACCTACAGCAGATGTAGAAAAAACAAAAAGCGAAATAGAAAATCTGGGCCTGGATGTTTCTAATGTAATCTTGATTTCTGCAAAAAATGATATAGGCACGCAAGAAGTCTTAGAAGCGATAATAAAATATATACCATCACCAAAAGTAAACGATGAGGGAAATTTAAAAGCGCTTATTATAGATTCTTGGTATGATAACTACAAAGGTGTAGTTTGCCTTATTAGAGTATTTGAAGGGGAAATTAATCTAAACGATCGTATAATGATATTTTCAAACAAAAAAGAGTATAATATAGAAAATTTAAGTGTTTTAACGCCAAAACCAAAAGATATAGAGAAATTGCACGCTGGAGAAGTAGGTATTTTGATATCAAACATAAAAAATATTGAAGACGTTCTTGTTGGCGATACTGTTACACTTGCAGATAATCCTGCAAAACAAGCTCTTAAAGGTTTTAAAAAAATAAAGCCTTTTGTGTATGCAGGTATATACCCCACAGATACAGAAAAATATGATGATCTGAAAGAGGGGCTTGAAAAACTGAAGCTTAATGATTCAAGTTTAGAATATGAGCCAGAAAAGAGTGATGCTTTAGGTTTTGGTTTTAGATGTGGCTTTCTGGGTATGCTACATATGAATATTACAAAGGAGCGCCTAGAAGAGGAGTTTGGTTTAGATATAGTTGTTACTACACCATCTGTTTTGTACAAAGTAGAAAAAACAGATGATAGTATACTAGAGATATCAAACCCAAAGGACTTGCCGGAGCCACAATTTATAAAGGCTATTTTTGAGCCTTATGTAAGTATCGATTGTTTAACGCCTGCTGAATACATTGGTAGCGTATTGAACTTGTTGCAGGAAAAAAGAGGGTATCAAAAGAACTTAAGCTACTTATCTTCTAATAGGTGTTTGATTACCTACGCTGCACCGCTATCTGAGATCATTATAAATTTTTACGATACGCTAAAATCTATTACAAAGGGTTATGCTTCATTTAATTACGAATTTGAAGGCTACAAGAAATCAGATTTGGTTAAAATGATAATTATGATAAACAATGAGCCTATTGATAGTTTTTCGCAGATTATTCACAAGGACAAAGCTTATTATTACGCTCGTGATGTGCTTGCAAAACTAAAAGAGTTTGTGCCTAGGCAGTTGTTTGAAATAAAACTGCAGGCAAAAGTTTCTGGCAAAATTATAGCAAAAGAAGAAATAAAGGCTTTAAGAAAAGATGTGCTTGCAAAATGCTACGGTGGTGATATAACACGCAAAAGAAAGCTATTAGAAAAACAAAAGGAAGGCAAAAAAAAGCTTAAACAATTGGGAAAAGTTGCCATATCAAAAGAAGCTTTTATGAAGCTTCTAGAGCCAGCAAAAAAATAAAAGGGAGTTATTATGTCAAAAAAATTTTGGGATTGGACAAAATCGATACTTATTGCATTAATTATTGCACTTTTTATTAGAACATTTTTTATTGAAGCTTTTAAAATTCCATCTGGTTCAATGGAGCCTACACTTTTGCCTGGTGATTATATACTTGTAAATAAAATATCCTATGGCATTAAAATACCATTTACGCACGATTTTTTATGGAAAGGTAAAGACCCGAAAGTGGGTGATATTGTAGTTTTTAGGTATCCACCAGACCCTAGCGTGCATTTTATCAAGCGATGTATGGGCGTACCAGGCGATACAGTGCAGATAATAAATAGGCAGGTTTATATAAATGACAAAAAAGTTAATGAACCTTATGCTTATTTTTCAAGCACAACTATTTATCCAAGGAATACACAGATACCAGGTATAACAACACCTTATGGCTCAAGGGATAATTGGGGCCCTGTTAAAGTACCGCCGCACGAATACTTTATGATGGGTGACAATAGAGACAACTCGTATGACTCAAGATTTTGGGGTTTTGTGCCTCGCTATGATATTACTGGCGAGCCTTTTATTATTTATTTTTCAATTTATGATTGGAAAGTCAATTTTAATAGAATCCTAAAAATAATCAATACAAATGCACAAGATGGCAGATAAGTTTTTCAATGAAAAGATTATAAACTGGCCAAACAGTCTATCGTTTTTCAGGATTATACTCATTGCGCCTATAATTTATTTGCTTTTAAATGAATTTTATAAACAAGCATTTTTTGTGTTATTTATAGCATCAATAACGGACTTCTTAGATGGTTTTCTGGCAAGAAAATTAAATCAAACTACCCTAATAGGCAAGCTTCTTGACCCGCTTGCAGATAAAATTTTGATTAATTATGCGTTTTTGCTTTTTACAATAAAAGGTAATATACCGCAGTTCTTGTGGATAACTGTTTTTTTTAAGGATACAATACTAATTGTAGGTAGTCTTGTAATTTTAACCTATAACAAAGAGAATGTTATTAAAAGCTCTTATGTAGGTAAATTTGCCACATTTTTCCAAATTTTACTTTTATTGTATGTTTTATTGGATAAACTTTATATTTTGCAAAACGGAAAGCTCTTAAATGCTCTTGTGTATGTGACTTTTTTGTTTTCAATACTTGCCCTGTTGCATTATATAAAAAAAGCTTTATATTTAATCAAAACTTAGTGGAGGTTTTCAATGAAAAAAAATGTTGGCGGACTTGACCAAAAAATTAGATATGCAGTGGGTGCTGGCCTGATTCTTTGTGGTTTGTTTAAAAAGAAAGCGTTAATTGTTCCTGGGGCTATGGTTATTGCTACGGCAATATTGCAAAAATGCACATTGTATGATTTAATTGGTGTAAATACCTATGAACAATCAAGCCAATCAGATAATTAGAAAAATTTTAAAAAACAATATGGGCCTAAAGCCCAACGAAAGGTGTTTGGTATTTACCGATCTGCTAAACGAAGAAGTTGATGAAAAGCAAAAATTACGCAGGAAAAAACTTCCTTTAATTGCTAAGGCTTTTTTCGAAGAAGCAAGCTCAATTGCAAAAGCATTGTATTTTGAGTATCTCTCATTGGGCTCACCTGCAAATGAGCCGCCTTTTGAGTTGTGGGAGATTGCTTTTGGCAAACCTTGCACAAAAGAGTTTGAACACTTAAAAGGCAAGATACTAGCCAAAACTCTAAGCAATGAAGAAAAAATTTTTATAGAAAGCGCAGTCAAGCAAAAAAATGAATCTGTTGATGTTGTAGTTGCCTTGCCAAACTACTCAACAAGCCATACTTTTTTTAGAAAGCTTTTAACAAATACTTGTGGCGCAAGGTTTGCTAGTATGCCTTTGTTTGACGAAGATATGCTGTTTGGCCCTTTAAGCATAGACTTAGAAGGATTAAAAGATAACACGCTTAGGGTATATGAAGTTGTAAAAGGCGCTAATATTATAAAAATTAACGCTAAAAACGCTACACAAATAGAATTCAACATCGAAGGTAGAGAGTTTTTAGCCGACTATGGTCTTTTGGATAAACCGGGTAGTTTTGGCAACTTGCCAGCTGGTGAGGTATTTATTGCACCAAACGAAGGCAAGACGAATGGTTATTTTGTTGCTGAATTTGGTCCCACATTTAAATTTAATAATAATTTGTGTTTTGTTATTAAAGATGGCTATGTAAGAGAAATCATAGGTAGTGATAATTACGCACATACACTTGAAGGCATAATTAAAAAGTATCCCCAAGCAGCCAATATAGCTGAGCTTGGCATTGGTACAAATAAAAAAGCAAAAGATCCGCTTAATATACTCGAAGCCGAAAAAATTTACAAAACAATTCACATGGCTTTGGGAGATAACTCTTCTTTTGGCGGAGAAGTATGCGTACCGTTTCATCAAGATTTTGTACTGTTTGAACCAAATGTTATTATTATAAAAGATAATAAATCTGAATATTTGAACTTTGACTAACACAAAATAAACAAGTGGAGGATGTATGAGTTTTAAAACAAAAATGGTTTTATACGGTATATTAAGTGTTTTGATTTTTGTTGGTTTGTTTGGCATATATGCGATTTATTGGAATTTAAATTTAGAAAAAAATGAAATTAACTCAACAAAAGACTTAATTATTACTTATAACAAAAAAAATCTTGTTTCTCTTGTAGATTCTGCATCTTCTATGATTCAGCGCCCTTACGAAAGGTATAAAAAAGGCGAGTTGAGCTTTGATGAGGCTAAAACCATTGCCCTAGACTGGGTTAGAAGGGTAAAGTATGGCAACGATAACTATATATTTGTTGTAAGTAAAGACGGCACACTGCTTGCCGATAATACTGATCCTTCTTTGGAAGGTAAAAATGTTTTAGACTTTAAAGATGCCAATAGTAAATACATTTTTAGAGACATGATATCCACCGCTTTAAAAAATGGCTCTGGTTATGTGTCGTATATGTTTAAAAATCCTGCTACTAATAAGGTTGATGAAAAACTTACATATGTTAAATATGACAAAGATTTTGGTTTTATATTAGGTACAGGCTTTTACCTTTCCAGTTTAAATAAGGACTTACAAGAACAAAGAAGCTTGATAATCAAGGATATGATTTCTTCTATGATCGTTTCTGCTATCATTGTAGTGTTTATTATTATTGTAGTAGCACTAATTGGTATATGGCTTGCAAAGAAACTTATAGCACCCCTAAATAGAATAAACTCCACTGTCTCCACACTTGCTAAAGGCGGAGGTGATTTAACTATTGTACTGCCCAAGCAGTCAAATGATGAGTTTGGTGAGCTCACAGATCACTTAAACAAATTTATCTCTACGCTTAAAGGTATAGTGCAAGAGATACTATCAGAAGCTACAGAGGTTCAATCTTCCACAAACTCACTTGCATCATCTGCAGCTCAAATCTCTGCATCCAGTGAGCAGGTCTCATCAAACACAAAAGAGATATCACATGCAACAGAAGATACAGCAAACGCCCTATCCGGCATAGCCCGCTCTACAGAAGACATAAGGGTATCATCCGATGAAGCAAAAGAGATTACAGACAAGATGGTAAAAGAAATCCAGCTCAATGTAGAAGCAATCCGAGAGCTATCCAATTCTATCTCAGAAGCAAGTCTTGATGTAAATGACCTTGGAGAAGCTTCAAAGAAAGTAGGAGACATTCTAAAGATAATAAACGATATAACAGATCAGATAAACCTCCTTGCGCTGAACGCTGCCATTGAAGCGGCCCGTGCAGGTGAGCACGGCAGAGGCTTTGCAGTAGTTGCAGATGAGATCAGAAAGCTTGCAGAAAAAACACAAAAAGCTACAGACGAAGTGGCAGCAATCATAAAATCCATACAGGAAAAAACTTCAAAAGTAGTAAGCGTTATGAATCAAACCCAATCAGATACACAACAAAAAGCAGATGCCATTGCCCAAACTCAAGACAGTGTCCAGACAGTATCAGATAAAATCGCCAATGTTTCAGATCAGGTAAACTCCCTGTCTGCTGCAACACAGGAGCTTTCTTCTACAGTCTCAGAGCTTGAGATGCAGGTAAAAGAAATCAGCAAAGCTCAAGAAGAAAATGCAAAGGCAGTAGAGTCTATCTCAGCTAATGCCCAAAACCTAAAGACAATATCTGATGGTCTGTTATCTGTTGTAGGTAAGTTTAAGACTTGAAAAAAAGCCCCTTTTTAGGGGCTTTAGCCCTATGATTAGACTATTTTAGGATAGGACAGGGTGTGGCCTTAGTTATTTAAATTTAAATCAATACATGAAGTGATCTAATTAAAAAATATAGGCCAAAAACAAGCAAAGCGATACCTAATCCGATATTAATGCGCTTTTCAATTTTTTCGGACAAAAATTTTTTCGCCCATTTTAGTATAAAAGTTAGTGTTACTAAGTAGCTAGCAATACCTAAACCGCCTGCAAGTAAAAAAATTACTTTTTCTATAGTATTAAAACTTACAATTAGTCCTATATCCTTTTGTATTTGATATACTGCAAGCCACCAAAAGATCATCATTGGATTTGTAACAGCCAAAGAAAAACCCGTAATAAAAGAAACCTTTAAGTTTTTTATTATATCGCATTGAGCCGAAACAGAAAATGTTTTTTTATAGTGCAAGAGTGTATATATACCCAGTATAAATAAAATTATACTGGCACCAAGCCAAAAAATTGACATTACAAATTCACTTTTTAAAAAAGGTGCTATGCCAAAAAAAGCTATAAAACCATACATCGTGTCAGATATAGCAGAACCAAGCGCAATCATCAATGCTGCCTTTGTTAAGTTAGCAAACGAGCGTTTAGCAATCTCTATTTGTGTGGCCCCCACAGGCATAGCTGTAAAATATCCCATTATATAAATAGCAATCAACGATAATATAAATTTTAAATCATGCATCTAAACCCAAATATGCTTTTATATCCGAAACGATATCTTGATAATTTATACCATAAAAACAGCGCACATTTTTGCATTTTTTTGCTGCTTTGTTTATGCAAGTGATATTTTTGCAAGGACTATTTGAGATATATGCTTTTGACAAAGCATTTTGCGATGACTTTAAAAAATTCTTTTTTTGAGAGTCATAGGCATAAATTACAGCAGGTGTTGCGCCAAAAATAGAAAAAATGGCGGTTTCATTCCTTAATGGATTACCAGATTCATCAAATTTATAGCATGAAGCAATGTGTAGACCGCCTGTATCTGAACTGACAAAGCAGTCGCAAAAATCAATAAAAGAAGCATAAGTATCTATAGGCAAAGTCTTATTAAGCAATATGATATGCTGTTTATTTTTAATCAAATTGTATATTTTTTCTTGCAGATTTTTTTGAGAAAAAGAAGCGCTTAGAACAATAGAAACATTTTTAAGATTGCTTAGTTGCTCTAATATACGAAGTTGCAATTCAATGGGTGCAAGTGTATATATAGATGTTGCATCTATGTTGAAGAAAATTGTTTTATGATTTTTGGGTATTTTGTCGTGCATTTTTTTTGCTTCTTGCACAGAATATGACGATAAATACAGGTAGTTTTTTTCAAAAGCTAGCCCAGTGTTAAAGATTTTGTTTAAATAAGTGTGTATTGCATATGTGACGTGCGCTATAGCGCTTTGATTAAAATAATTATTTGCTACATAAATCGATAATCCCATATAGTTTATAAAATTTTTACCATTTATAGACTGTCTGTTTAAAAAAGGGCAAAAATTTAGGATTAAATCATAATTGTTTTGACTTATAGTATTATTTAGGTAGTTTCTTTCGTCTGTGCTTACAAAATTAGCTCTCTCAAATATTGGAAATGCATTTGAGATATTTGGGTTATGTTTAATTAGCGCGTATGCAGTTTTATTGATTACATAATCAACTTGATTTGCCCCAATGTTTTTTAAAAAAAATACAGCTGCTTGAATATTAACTGCATCTCCGATATTTAAATCAGAAATCACCAGCACTTTGTTTAATGGAGATTTTTGGACTATACGGTGGTATTTTTTTAGCTGAATATTTAACAAAATGCTATTTGCAAAAAAATATTTAACTGTCTTGTTGGTAAAAATGCGTCCAACATTTGGTAAGATATCTGTTAAGTATGAAGTAAAATTAGCAAACAGATTTGCAGCATTGAATCTTTGATTTAAGAAAAAAAGTACCTTTACCAAGATTGATCGTACTTGCTCTAATAAGTAGCTTATGCGAGAAAGGTAATTTTTTAGCATATATTCTTTTATCATGTTTTTAGTCCTAGTGCCGTAAATATTTTAATTTGCAGTTTGATTAAAAATTTGCTTAACTCTTCAAAATAGGCAAAAAAGGCATTAAATAAAACCAAGGCCACAATTGCCACAAAAAAAGACCCAATAATATCAAACGGAAAATGCACACCCACAAATACCCTTGCAAAACCTGTAATTAAAGCAAAAACAAAGCTTACTATTGATAGGAGTTTTTCCTTTGAGTACCAAAAACCAAACGATACAGCAAATGCAAGCGTCGCATGATCGCTGGGGAAAGATGAATCTTTTGCGTGATAAATCAAAAGATTGCCAAGACCTTCAACAAAAGGTCTTGGATGATAATAAAAAAGCCCTATCGCGTAATTTATAAATAGCCCAATTAATGCAATATAAAACGCATTTAACGCTTGCTTTTTGTGGTTTAAAAGATATACAACTACCAGTAAAATTGCGTACAAATAAGGTGAATAAAGTGCTGTAAATATGCAAAGAGCATTTAAAATCCCAATATTTAACAATGATAAATTATTAATTGCTAAAAAAATCTGCTCATTGATGTTCATAGCACCACCTTTATATTCGTAAACCACCTTATTTAATACTAATAATACGGTGTTACGAATAGCTTACACAAAAATGATATATTATTAATTTACTCTAACTCAATAATTAAGTCTTGTCCTTCTATTTGCTCGCCTTCTTTTAGCAGTATATTTTTTACTTTGCCTTCCTTTAAGCTTACGATTTTTGTTTCCATTTTCATAGCTTCTGTAATGCACACAGGCTGGTTTTTATTAACAAAATCACCCTCCCTTACAAGCATTTTTGAGATTTTTCCAGGCATTGTGGCAATTATATGATTTGAATTTGATTTGTCGCCTTTGAGGTTTTGCTTTAGAGCTGCTTGCAGGCTTAAGTCTTTTATTGTAACAAACCTTGACTCTCCATTTACTTCAAATGTAAGCGTTCTTTGACCTTTAGAGTCAGCTTCGCCAATGGCTATTAGTTTTACAAAAATGGTTTTCCCTTCTTCTAAATTTATTATTGTTTCTTCGCCTACATTTAAAGGAAAGAAAAAGTCCTTTGTGGATAATACCCACACATCCCCGTACTCTTTATTAAAGTTAAAATAATCTTCAATGACTTTGCCATAGAGAGCATAGGAAACAACTTCTCTAAACTCTACATCAGAGCCAATGATGCTTTTAAGTGCTTCTTGGGCTAGGTTAAGGTTATATTCAGTCAAAATCTCACCTGGTCTTACAGCAAGTGGCGTTTCACCTTTTAGGACTTTTTGTTGAAGTTTTCTATCAAAGCCACCGTAGGGTTGACCTAAATAGCCTTTAAAGAAGTCCACTACGCTTTGCGGGAGGGATAACTTGTCTGCATTATTTTTAAAATCCTCTATAGTTAAATTATTTCTTACTAAAAATAACGCTAAATCGCCCACTACTTTCGAAGAAGGTGTAACTTTAATAAGGTTTCCCAGCGCTTCATTGACCTGTTTGTACATTTTCTTTATATCATCCCACCTATCAAGTAGCCCCAGACTTGTTACTTGTGGTTTTAAGTTGCTGTACTGGCCGCCTGGTATTTCATGCTCATATACTTCCGCTGTGGGAGATTTAAGTCCGCTTTCAAACATAAAGTAATATGGTCTGACCTTTTCAAAATAATTGGCCACTGTATCTAAATCTTCCTGGTTTAGACTTGATTGGTGCGGTGTGTTTTTTAGTGCAGCAACAATAGAGTTTAGTGATGGTTGACTGGTTAGGCCGCTCATAGAGCTAACTGCAGCATCTACTATTTTTACACCAGCTTCAATTGCGCTATAGACAGAACTTTCTGCGTTTCCAGAGGTATTGTGCGTGTGAAAATGCAAAGGAACACCCACTTCTTCACTTAGTGTTTTAAATAGAACTTTGGCTGCATATGGTTTTAACAGTCCAGCCATGTCTTTTATTGCAATGATGTCAGCACCCATTTTTTCTAATTTTTTAGCTAGATCCACATAGTAAGATAGGGTGTATTTATTATTTTTTGGCGATAATACATCGTCTGTGTAGGAGATTGCCGCCTCGCATATCCTATCTAATTTTTTTACCTCTTCCATAGCAATAGCCATCTGGTCAGTCCAGTTGAAGCAATCAAAGATTCTAAACACATCTATACCGCTACCGACTGCTTCTTTAATAAATGCTTTAACGACATTGTCTGGGTAATTAGTGTAGCCTACAGCATTTGCGCCCCTAAGCAGCATTTGAAAAGGTATATTTGGAATTCTTTGGCGCAACATATCCAGCCTTTCCCATGGATCTTCTTTTAAAAATCTATAGCAGACATCAAATGTTGCGCCTCCCCACATCTCAATGGAAAATAGTTTGTTCATTCTTTTTGCAACAAAATCTGATATTTCAAGCAAATCTTTTGTTCGCATCCTTGTTGCAAGCAAAGATTGATGGGCATCTCTAAAGGTGGTATCAGTAAACAATACTTCTTTTGATTCTTTTATTTTTTGAATAAAAATTTCTGGTCCCTGCCTTAGCAAAATATCCCTTAAGCCTTCAAGTTTAGTACTTTGCGCTTTAGGTTTAACAATTGTGGGAAATACTACATTTTTTGCTTCCCCATTTGGTTTATTGACTATATTGTTTCCCAAAAATCTAAGCAATTTGCTTATTCTATCCCTTGGTTTTTCGAAATTAAATATTTCTGGGTGAGTTTCTAAAAAATGTACATTAAAGTCACCTTTCAAAAAGTCTTTGTTTGAGACGAGGTTTTCTAAGAATCTTAAGTTGTTTTTTATACCGCGAATCCTAAATTCTCTAAGTGCCCTGTGCATTTTTTTGGCTGCTTCTTCAAATGTTAAACCAAAAGCTGTAATTTTTACAAGGAGCGAATCGTAAAAAGGTGTAATAAGTGCACCCGTATATGCGCTTGCTGCGTCAAGCCTTATCCCAAACCCCGCTGGTGACCTATAAGCTTCAATTTTTCCTGTATCTGGAAAAAAGTTGTTTTGAGGGTCTTCAGTAGTGATACGGCACTGAAAAGCACAACCTTTTTTTGCAATTTTATCTTGTGGGCCTATAAAATCCAAAAGCGATTGGTCACTTGCAATTTTTATTTGGGATTGAACAATATCAATGCTTGTTATTATTTCAGTTACTGTATGTTCTACTTGCAATCTTGGGTTTACTTCTAAAAAGTAATAGTGCTGTTTTTCTTCATCTACTAAATACTCAAAAGTAGCAGCATTGTATAATTTTGTTTCTTTGGCAAATTTTATGGAATCTGCATATATTGATTGTAAAATATCTTGAGGTATGTTTAGTGAAGGTGCAATTTCTACCACTTTTTGATGTCTACGCTGAATGGAGCAATCTCTTTCAAACAAGTGCACATAATTTCCAAATTTGTCGCCCAAAATCTGTACTTCTATGTGCTTGGGGTTTTTGACTAATTTTTCAGCTATAATTTCGTCGCTGCCAAAAGCTTTTAGGCTTTCAGACTTTGCCATTAGGTACTCTGATTCTAGGTCTTGGAGGGTTTCTACTACCCTGATGCCTCTGCCGCCACCGCCTTTTGTGGCTTTTATTAAGATAGGATAACTAGATTGATTTGCGAACTCTCTAAGTTCATTTATGCTGGTAATACACTGATTAGTGCCAGGTATTGTAGGTATTGAGAGATTTTGAGCCATTTTTTTTGCCCTTAATTTATCGCCAAAGATTTCTATAGCACTAGAGTGAGGGCCTATAAAGATAATGCCTGCTTCTTCGTATTTTTTTGCAAATAAGGGGTTTTCGCTCAAAAAGCCGTATCCTGGATGAATCGCATCAATGTGTTTTGATTTTGCTAAATCAATAATTTCTTCTATTGACAGATAAGCATCAACTGGGCTTTTACCTTCACCTACTAGGTACGATTCGTCACATTTGTAGCGGTGCAAGGAGTAGCGGTCTTCATAAGAGTAAATGCCTATTGTTTCGATGTTTAATTCTGTTGCAGCTCTAAAGATTCTGATGGCAATCTCACCACGGTTGGTTACAAGCAATCGTTTAATTTTCATTGTGCCCCCCTTTCTTGAATATATGGTAAAAATATTATATCAAGAGCTCCTCTTGTAAGTCAAATATTTGTTATTTTAAAGCAGTTTTTTAATTAGTACAAGAAAATTTAATTCATTTAGTATGAAATTAAATTGTATGCAGTTTGACTTTTTCTAAAAAGGTATTAGCTTAAAAGGAAAAAAGGGGAGGTAGTATGATTTGTCCAGTTATGGAATGGGAATTAATTGATTCTGATAGTGTTGGGAACGCCTACTATATGGACAAAGAAGGATCTGGGACAATTAGCGAGGGAATTAAAAATATCTGGTTAGAAAAAAAATTTAGCAAAGAAGGTTTAGAAAGCGAAATCAAAGAATTACTAAACAAAAAAACAGACGCCTTAGCGGTAATAGATTACGAAACAATAAAAAATACCAAAAGCGCTAAAATGCTTTACCGCATTGACTATACAAATAAAACGAAAGTTGAGTTTATTTTAAAATTTATATCCTATCATGATAAAGATGGAAACACTTTATACTCTGAAGCTGATGTTGAAGAGTTTAAACCGCTGCCGCAAAACATAAAAGACAAATTATTTGATAAATTACTTAGCGATTTTAACTTAGAGTAATTTTATTTTTTTGCTACAGTTGCCTACCATATAATTATAAATAAAAAAATAATAGCTTGACTTTTTCAAATTTTTATACACAATATATTGTGGTTAGAGAAGATTTAACACAAAATGTAGGGGTTTTATGCGTTGTCCGTTTTGTAAAGCAGTCGATACGCGCGTCATAGATAGCCGCGTTATAGAAGATGGTAAAGTGATAAAGCGCAGAAGGGTTTGTGATGAGTGCGGCAGCAGGTTTAACACATATGAGCGAATTGAAAACATTCCCATTGTGGTTACAAAAAATAATGGCATAAAAGAGCTTTTTGAAAAAGAAAAGATCATAAAAGGCATTGTAAAAGCTATCAATAAACGCCCTCTAACCTACGATGATGCCCAAAAAGTTGCAAACGATATAGAAGACTACATAAAAGCAAAGGAACTATACGATATAAACTCAAAAGAGATTGGCAATCTCGTAATGGATGCATTGAAGAAACTCGATCAGGTTAGTTATGTAAGGTTTGCGTCTGTATACAAAAAATTTGCAGATGCAGAGGATTTTATTGAGTTGCTAAAAGAATTTAATAATAAGAAAGAATGAGTGTGTTTAAGGAACATTACAATTTCTAAATAGGAGGGTATCATGGAAGGAAGAAGTGTATTGGACATTAATTTTACAGAGCATTTTAATGGTGTTTTTGTTGTTAAGAGGGATAATTCAAAAGCACCGTTTGATAAAGCTAAAATAGAAAATGCTGTTAAAAAAGCTTTCAATGCTGTTGGCGAAGAAGATTACTCTTATTTTGTCACAAACAATGTGCTTTTTGGTTTAAAAAGGAAATTTGTCAGTCAAAAAGAAATCAACATCGAAGATATACAAGACTGCGTAGAGGAAGAATTAATTAAGCTGGGTTTTGCAAAAACTGCCAAAGCCTACATTCTTTATAGAGAAAAACGTTTCATAGCAAGAGATACACAAAAAGCCATATTTGATGTAGAAAAAACCGTAAGCGAATATGTAGAACACACTGATTGGCGCATAAAAGAAAACTCAAATACCACATTTAGCTACCCTGGTTTATATTTGCATTTAGCTGGCAGCGTTCTTGCAAATTATGTTTTAAATAATATTTATCCTAAAGAAGTTTCTAATGCACACACAAGCGGCGATCTTCATATACATGATTTATCACACGGCATTGTTGCATATTGTGCGGGTTGGTCTTTAATGGACTTAATTTCAAGAGGGTTTGGGGGTGTAGAAGGAAAAATTAATGCAAAGCCAGCGCGTCATTTGTCTGCACTTGCAGGTCAAATGGTAAACTTTTTAGGTGTTATGCAGATGGAGTTTGCTGGTGCTCAAGCGTTTAATTCAGTTGATACGCTGTTGGCCCCTTTTATAAGGTCAGATAACTTAGACTACACTCAAGTTAAGCAGTTAATTCAGCAGTTGGTGTTTGCTATAAACGTGCCAAGCAGGTGGGGGTCTCAAGCACCGTTTATTAATTTTACATTTGATTGGACTGTGCCAGACGATCTAAAAGACAAGCCTGCTGTTGTAGGCGATGATATAATAGATACAGTATACGGCGACTATCAAAAAGAAATGGATATGGTAAATAAAGCATTTTTAGAAACAATGCTTGAAGGCGATGCTCAAGGCAGGATATTTTCTTTTCCTATACCTACATACAACATTACAAAAGACTTTGATTGGGAATCTCCAAATGTAGATTTACTGCTTAAATCTACGGCTAAATACGGCCTACCATACTTTCAAAACTTTTTATCAAGCAGTTTGAATCCAGGCGATGTAAGAAGCATGTGCTGTAGATTGCAGTTAGATTTAAGAGAACTAAGAAACAGAGGCGGTGGTTTATTCGGTGCAAGCGATAAAACAGGTTCTATTGGCGTTGTTACGATAAATTTACCCCGCATTGGGTATTTATCAAAAACAAGGCAAGAGTATTTTTATAGACTAAAGTCAATGATGGATACTGCTAAAGAATCGCTTGAGATAAAAAGAAAGGTTGTGGGGCAAAACCTAAAAAACGGACTTATGCCGTATACTTTGAGCTACTTAGGACATTTCAATAACCATTTTTCTACAATTGGCATAATAGGCATGCATGAATCACTTCTAAATTTTATGGGAAAAGGCATACAAGATCAAGAAGGCAGAGAGTTTGCCATTGAAGTGTTAGAGTTTATGAGAGAAACGCTTAAAAGCTATCAAGAAGAAACAGGCAATCTCTACAACCTTGAAGCAACACCTGCAGAAGGCACTTCATATAGGCTTGCCTATAAAGATAAACAGCTCTACCCTAATATTATAACATCTGGAGAAGATGAGTCATACTATACAAACTCCACCTTTTTGCCAGTAAACTATACAGACGATCCATTTGAAGTTTTAGAACACCAAACACCACTGCAGGCTTTGTATACATCAGGCACTGTTGTGCATATATTTTTACAGGAAAAACCACAAGAAGAAGCTCTAAAGAGTTTTATTAAAAAAGCGTTTGAAAACTATCCTATCCCTTATATGACGATTACACCTACCTTTTCGATTTGTAAAACTCATGGCTATATCGCAGGTGAGCATTTTACTTGTCCAACCTGCGGCTGCCCAACAGAGGTTTACTCTCGTGTGGTTGGATATTACAGACCTGTGCAAAATTGGAATAAAGGCAAACAAGAAGAGTTTAAGCAAAGATTAGAGTATGATATATGAAAATCGCTGCGACTCAAAAAGTAAGTTTCATTGATTATCCGGGTAAAATAGCCACTGTGCTGTTTTGCCCTTTTTGCAATTTAAGATGTCCTTACTGTCACAACCCCGAATTGGTATTTTTTAAAGGCAATTTGTTAGACGAGAAAGATGTATTGTCTTTTTTGCAAAGCCGCATTGGCAAAATAGAAGCGGTTGTGATTACAGGCGGAGAACCTACAATGCAGTTAGATTTAGCGGATTTTATAATCAAAATTAAGCGTATGAATTTTTTAGTTAAACTTGATACTAATGGACATTTTCCAGATATGCTAGAAAGTGTTATTGATACAGTAGATGTAATAGCTTTAGATCTAAAAGCCACCTGCGACAAATACAAAGCTTTTGGTGGTGATTGTGAAAAGTTAAAAGAATCACTTAAGGTATTAAGGCGTTTCAAGGGTCAGCTAATTATACGCACTACAATGTATCCTCTATATACCAGCAAAGAAGATTTAGAAGTTATGGATAAAATAATACCAGAAGATTTGAGGTTCAAAAGGCAGTTTAACGAATACAGAGATACTGTAACGCTTCAAAAATTTGTAAAGCAAAAAACGATTAACCAAAAGACTTTTTAGTAATGCAGAATAAAAATAAACTAATTGACAGAGAGTAAGTTTGTTTAAAATATAAAGCAAAGACTCCAAAAAAGAGTCTTTGCTTTAAGTGTGGCTACTGCATTAGTCTTAGCACTAATTGCTGTGTTGCGTTTGCTTGAGCAAGGGCGTATGTGCCAGCTTGTGCCAAAACTTGCATTGTAGAGAACTTTGATGTTTCTGTTCCGAAGTTTACATTTGTAATAGCTGCTTGAGCTTGAGTTACATTGACCTGAGCAACTTGAATGTTTTGCACGGTTGCGTTAATTTGGTTTTCAACAGAGCCTAAATTAGCCCTAATCTTATCCAATGCACTTAGTGCAGAGTTTGCAATTGTAATGGCAAGACCCGCACTGTTTTGATTTGTGACATTTACATTTGATAGGTTTACATTTGGGCTATATGTGCCAGATTTAAGACCCGCATAAGCATCAAATGCACCATTATTTGCTCCACCTACAGTAAATGCGTTATTAGAAGTTAGTGTAATTGTACCGTGGTAAGAGTTGTTTGCAAGGTATGCACCAGATGTGGCGCCTGCAAGAGAAGTCAAACCTAAAGCTCCTAAGAAACCTGCTGCTGCACCAGGATTCGTTATATTCAAATCACTGCCGTTGTTAGCTACTATTCTAATGCTTGAAGCAGTAGTACCTTTACTTGCTATAGCTGTAACGCCTGTAACACCTGCAGCCGCTAACTGTGTGTTAATGAGATTTGCAGCACTTATTGCTATACCACTTGTAGCAGCAAATTTACCTAAAGTTATTTTAGCTCCATTAATATAGAAGCTTTGAGCAGCGGTTGTTATGCCGAGTGATGCTGTTGTATTGAGGTTTGTTGTGGTGTTATTAATTCCAAGCATACTTTGCGTGTTGCTTGTTGATTGGACTGCGATATTTCCGCCTGTTGTGTTTGTTAGAACAAGCTGGCCATTATTATTTACACTTGCTACTACACCCGTTTGGCTTGTGTATTGGTTAATTGCATTAACTAAATTGCCACCTGAATCCCCTACGCCTACATTTACTTGACCGATATTAACGCCGTTAATTAACAATCCAGCAGCAGAAATGGTGCCTGCTTGGATGCCCTTAGTGCCGACAACTGTTGTTTGTGCAGATGCACTAACACCTGTTTGACCACTTACGGCATTGATTGCTTGTGACCAATTCCCTGCATCTAACTGCTGTGTTCGACTTGTTCCAAAAACATTAACATTTACGCCGTTAATTGCGATATCGCCGTTTCCAATTGTAGCAAAAGCTTTGTTTGCGGCAAAGGATACACCGATGCCCGCAAAGTTAGTACTGAGAGCACCAGTGCTAGCAGTAACTGCGTTCGCCATTTCAGAGGCAGAACCTGTTGTGTTGCCATTGCTAAACTGTTGGTTTGCTACCCAACCTATGGCGTTTGCCGCTGTATTTTGGATACCGATACCGATAGTCTGATTTTGGTAGGCGCCGATCTGAACAATTTTATTGGTAAAACCACCGTTAAGCAAGTTAATGCCTTTGTAAGATGTGGTAGATGCAATGTTGTTAATCTCTGAAAGCAAACCATTAATGTTGTTTTGCAGAGCCTGTCTTGAAGAAGAGTCCTGCGTGGCGTTTGCAGCTTGTGTAGCCTGTTGGGCAATGTTTGTAACAAGACTTATAGATTGTTGTAGAGCCTGATCTGCTATGTTTATCAAGTTTACTGTGTCGCTGCCGTTTGATATAGCTTGGCCTAAGTTTGTTGACTGAAAATTCAAAGAGTCAGCAATTGTCATACCTGCTGGGTCCACTGCTGCGCTTGTTAGCCTTAAGCCTGTTGATAGACTGTTTAGAGCGTTTGTTAACTGCGTGCTGTTATTGTTTAGTGTGTTGATAGACTGCAACGCCGCTATGTTTGTGTTAATTTGAAGACTCATGATAAACCTCCTTTTCGTTTTTTTTTGAGCTTCTGTATAATGAATCGGATGAATTTTAAAAAATTAAAGTCTATCGAAAATTTTTAAAGCTTTACTAAATTACCTTGTTTTTTTTAAAAAACATATAAATTATGTGTATGGATATTTATGCGCTGCTTGCTGATGTTATTATAGTAATTCATTTTTTGTATGCACTAACAATTATTGTTGGATTAATAATAGTATACGTTGGAAAATTTTTAAAGTGGGGCTTTGTAAAAAATGCTACATTCAGACTTATTCATTTAGCTATGATAACGATAGTGGCGATTGAATCAATTTTTCACATAGAGTGCCCTTTGACATACATAGAGTATAAATTATTGAGCTTGGCTAAAATGCACCATCAGAATACTCCTTTCATAGCAGGCTTTATTAATAAAATACTTTTTTGGGACCTACCAAATGAATTTTTTGATATACTCTACATTGCGCTGGCACTGGTTATTTTAATGAGCTTTGTATTTGTTCCTATAAATTTTAAGAAAAATCATTGACAATGGTCATATGTTCATTATAATTAAACTTTAAGGAGGTTAAAATGAAAGTAATGTTAGCCACAAAAGGCTCTGCACTTGATAGCGAAATAGACGATAGATTTGCCCGTGCAGGCTATTTTTTAATTTATGATGATGAAACGCAGCACTTAGATGTGATAGATAACAGCAAACAACTCTCACATGGCGCAGGTCCCCAGGCTGTCCAAATTGCTATTGATAATGCTTGTTGTTGTTTATTATCAGCCATACCGGGCGAAAATGCTATAAAAGCTATCAAATCAGCTGGTATTGAAGTATATGAGGCAGTGGGCCTAAGTGCAAGTCAGGCTTTAGAAAAGCTAAAAACAAACCAGCTAAAGAAATTATGATTATCGCAGTTTTATCAGGCAAGGGCGGTACGGGCAAAACAACAGTATCTACAAATCTTGCCTATGTTTTGGGCAAAAATGGCTTTAAAGTAAAGCTTATTGATTTAGACGCAGAAGAGCCAAACGCGCATTTATTCTTTGATGTAAATTTCAGTAAAAAAAATAACGTAGATGTTTATATACCGAAGGTAGACAATTGCATTTGTACACATTGTGGCGATTGCGCAAAAGCTTGTCAGTTTAGCGCTATTGTGGTATCAAGACAATCTGTGATTGTGTTTGCCCATTTGTGCCATGCGTGTGGGGCTTGTTTGCTTGCATGCAAATATGGTGCAATACAAGAAATCCCAAAAAATATAGGTGTGATTTCAATAGGTAAAGCGCAAGCAAACATTGATTTTGTAAAAAGCGAAATGAACATAGGTGAGCCCTCAGCGGTGAGAATTATAAGACAGGCAAAAAAATACACTGAAAAAGATAAAATAAACATTTTGGATTGCCCGCCTGGCGTATCGTGTCCTACGGTTGAGTCAATACAGATGGTTGACTTTTGTGTGCTTGTGACAGAACCTACACCGTTTGGTTTGCATGATTTGAAGCTTGCTGTGGATCTCACCAAGCAGTTTGGTTTGAAAATTGGTGTTGTGATAAATAGATACGATGCTAATTTTTTAGAGTTAGAATTGTACTTAGAAGAAAACCACATACCGATTTTATTAAAAATCCCATATGATAGAAACATAGCCCAAAGCTACTCTAAAGGCGAGTTATTTTCAAAAACGATTGTTGAGTATAAAAATGCTTTTTTGGAATTGTACAATAAAATTTTGGAGATCTCTGAATGATTGTAAAACAGCTAGCAATTGTAAGCGGAAAAGGCGGTACGGGTAAAACCACTTTAAGCGCAAGTTTTGCCTATTTAGCTGAAAATACATTAATGGTAGATTGCGATGTGGATGCCCCAAATCTTCATATTATACTAAAGCCTAAAATTATTAGAACTATTGAGTATTTTGGCTCTAAAAAAGCGTTTATTGACTATGATAAATGTGTCAATTGCGGTATATGCAAAAGTGTGTGCCGATTTGAGGCAATAGATTTTGTTAATAATGCTTATGTAATTAGAGATTATGCATGCGAGGGTTGCAATGCATGCACTATTGCATGTCCAGAAGGAGCAATAAGCCTAAAAAGCGTGCTCAATGGTAAATACTTTGAGTCTATCTGCGAAACAGGCAGTATGGCTCACGCGCTTTTAAACCCAGGCGAGGAAACCTCCGGGGGCTTAATATCCGAGGTTAGGAAGCTATCACTTGAAATTGCCTATGCTAAAAAACTCCAGTTAATTATAATTGACGGGGCACCTGGTATTGGCTGTCCTGCTACATCGTCCATCGTAGGGGCTAAGTATGTAATTGTTGTAAGCGAGCCTACAAAAAGTGGTTTTCATGATTTAGAGCGCATTGTTAAAACCATAAAGCACTTTAAGATACCGCATGGTATAGTGATAAACAAATTTGATATCAACCAAACCCAAACAAACGCTATTTTTGAGTATGCTAAAGGTGAAAATTTAGAAGTAATAGGTGCAATCCCTTATGATAAAACTGTTGAAGAAGCTACAAGAAAAGCAAGACCTGTTATCGATTATGATTGTCAAGCAGCTTTAGCTATAAAAAATATCTGGGAACAAACAAAACAAAAGCTAAATTTATAGCCCCAAAGCCTTAAGCCTTGAGGCTAGTATATATTTTTTAGGAGAGGAGCTCTTCTACAGTTACATAGTCGCCAACACGGCCTGTCATTTTCTCTTCGTCTGTTTTGACAGGCAAGGTCTTTTTGCCTGGTCTCCAGTTAGCCGGGCAAACCTCGCCTGTCTTATATGCATGCTGATGGGCTTGGATTTGTCTAATGAATTCATTCACATTTCTACCTACAGGTGGTGCTTGAACCTCTTGTGCTACAATCACGCCGTCTGGGTTTATTAAAAATCTACCACGCAGTGCAATGCCAGCACCTTCTATCATAACATCAAATTTTCTTGAAACATCGCCTGTTGGGTCTGCGCCTATTGTCAGTTTTAAGCCTTTTAATAACGGCTCTGTTTCTACAAAGCGCTTATGGGAAAATTTTGTATCTGTGGATATTGCTAGTATTTCGCAAGCCAGCCCATCATGTATCACATCGTACTTTGCATTCATTGCGGCAAGCTCTGTTGGGCAAACAAATGTAAAATCTGCGGGGTAAAAACAAATAATTGTCCACTTGCCTGCGTAATCTTGGCTTGATACCTTTTTGTAGTGGCCACTTTGTGCATCGTAAGCATCCATTTTAAATTCTGGCATTTTTTGAAGAACTAAACTCATAATAATACCTCCAAAGTAATTTTAATAAATATTATCAATAAATAAAAATTTGTCAAGAAAAAAAATTATCATTTGCAATTTTTTAAAAATTGATTATATTAAGTCTTTATGGAAGGTATCGGACACGATTACGAGTTTTTAGAAAATATGCTGGCTAAAAAGAACCTAAAAGTTACACCGCAAAGGCTGCAAATATTGGCGCTTATTGGGCAGTTTGGCCACTTAGACATAGACGAGCTATATGCAAAAATTACAAAAGACTATCCTTATATATCACTTGCTACAATTTACAAAAACATTTCTATTATGGTTGAAAATGATATTCTAAATGAAATAAAAATCGCCCAAGAAAAAACAAAATATGAGCTTTCAACAAACGCACATGCACATTTTATCTGCACAAACTGCAAAAAAATAGAAGATTTAAACATAGATGTTAATTGTATTTTAGAAGGTTTTGACAAAGGCAGCGTGGCATACGTAAATATTCAAATTTACGGCACTTGCAACGCATGCCAGACAAAAAAATAATTAAAGCTTAGTCTAAAAGCACCACATCGATGGATTTTACATCCCATCTATACTCAAATTTTTCAACAATTTCTTCTTTTATAGCATTGGCGAACTGATTGGCATCCTTAAGGTTTAGATATATTCTGAGCACACCATCACTAAATTCAATTTTTGATAGTAATTTAGAGCCAATTAGATCTCTACCTGTATTTGGATCTATTACACCTCTTAAGCGTTCTTTTATTAGAGCTTCGTCTGTTGGTCTATCTTTTGCTACTAAGCCGTTTTTTTCTTCGTAGTTTTCTATGGCGCGCTTTAGCGATTGTAACGCCAAAATAGAGCAGTGCACTTTAACAGCCGGTAATCCTCCAAGTTCTTCTACTACTTGAGAATATTTTAAATTTTTTGCCTCTTGAATTGTTTTGCCTTTGGCAATCTCTGTAATAATCGATGCAGTTGCAATATTTGAAGCGCACCCAAACGATTTAAATTTTATATCTTCAATAACCTGTGTGTCTTTATTTACTTTTAATTGTAGCTGCACTATGTCACCGCAGGCAGGAGAACCTTCTGTAGCTTGACCGTCTGGGTTTTCAATCTCACCTAAATTTTTTGGGTTTAGAAATAAGTCCATCACTTTCTTTGAATATGGAATACTTGGCATATTTAGTCCTCCTTGTATAATGGGCTTAGATTTCTCAAAAAAGCCACATCTTCCTTTAAGTATTCTATAGTTTTGTCAATTTCTTCAAATGTGTTGTATTTCCCAAAAGAAAACCTGATTGAACCATGCGCTAACTCGTGCGTTAAACCGCAAGAAAGCAAAACATGCGAAGCCTCAAGCGACTTAGAAAAACACGCACTGCCAGTTATTACGCTTACACCTTTCAAGTTTAGCCTCAGTGTTAAGGATTCTCCTTCAATATATAAGAATGTAGCATTAACTATACCAGGATGAGAAGCATTTTGGGGGCTATTTAGTCTGACGTGCGGTATTTGATTGATTTTTTCTAAAAAATAATCTTTTAGGCTTTTTATGTAATTGAATGTTTCTTTGTCAAATATTTCAATAGCTTTTTTCATACCAATAATGGCTGGTATATTTTGCGTACCAGCTCTGAGATTGTACTCTTGATAGCCCCCACTGATCAATGGTTCAAGCTCAAGCGAATTTTTTACAATCAATGCTGAGGCTCCTTTTGGTCCATAGTATGTATCAGAGCCTATTGTCAGCATGTCAATATTAAGTTTAGACAAATCAATGTCAAGAAATGGAAAAGAAAACGTTGCATCGCAGTGGTAGATACAATTTTTTTGTTTACATATCTCACCGATTGCGCTTAAGTCTTGAAGTGTGCCTATTTCTTGATTAGCATGCTGGATGCTTACCAAAATCGTATTGTCATCTATTAGTTGTTTGAGGTGATCTAGACTAACAAAACCTTTGCCATCAACATCCACATACCTTATCTCAAAACCTTTTTTTTGTAAAAATTTGACCGTATTTATAATGGATAAATCCTCTATTTTGCTTACCACAATGTTGCCGCTTTTTTTTGCAAAACTTGCGCCTTTTAGAGCTAAATTGTTAGATTCTGTAGGGTTTGATGTAAAAATGCACCTGTAGTCTTTAGCAGATAACTTATTTAAAATGAACCCTCTTGCACCTTCTAGGGCTTCTTGCGCAATTATTCCATCATCATGGCTAAAAATTGACGATGCTATGGCGTAGTTTTGCGTAAAAAAAGGTATCATAGCCTTTAAAACATCATCATCAACCCTTGTAGTGGCTGCATTATCAAAATAAATTCTGTTCATTTTGCCTCCTCAGTGTTAATTATAGCTTTAATTACAGCTTCTTGAAATGCTTCAAGCGTTATATCGCCACATTCTATGCGCTGTCTGGGGATATTTAACAAATGTGAGTCTAAAAAATTCAAATCTATGTCTAGTGCTTCATCTGAAGGTTTATTTTTGAATGTTTTTGCTAAAAAACTAGCTACCGCAATAGCTACAGGACAGGCTTTAACTTTATAATCAATTGCCGTAATTATAGAATCTTTTACATTTACATAAAATATGATTTTTGCATTGAACTCTTTGTTTTCCCTGATGCCAATACCATCGGGTTGTATTACAGTATCCCTGATAGGGTTAAAAAAATGGTTTTCAAATGTTTCCATAGAACCTCCTATTTAAGATACTATAATACTAACTTTTAAAAAGTCAATATACTTGACAACTTTTATCAAGTTTAATAAAGCGCCTAATTATTTAGGCGCTTTTGGTGAAGTCGTGCTAAAGATAGTTGACTGAGTTTGGTTTTTATAAACGTAGTAGGAAATGGCAACGGAATTTATCATAAACAAAAAAGCCAAAACCCATGTGACTTTAGCAAAAAATGACATAGCCCCCGTTGCGCCAAAAAGCGTATCAGAAGCCCCAGCCCCAAACGATACACCCATGTTTGCACCTTTGCCTTTTTGAAGCAAAATAAGCACAATTAATAAAACAGATAATATACCCTGCACTATCATAAGAACAGTAAGCATCAAGCTACTCCTTTTGCTTTCTCAAAGCTCAAAACTATTTCTTTAAATTTTTGCGCATCAAGGCTTGCTCCGCCAACCAAAAACCCATCCACATTAGCTACGCTTGAAAGTGTAAGCGCATTTTGCGGATTTGCGCTGCCACCATATAGCACTTTCGTGTCTATAAACTTTTTTATGAATTCATGCACCTCAAAAATCTGATCAGGTTGTGCCACTTTACCGCTGCCAATTGCCCAAATAGGCTCGTAGGCGATTATAACAGATTCTTTAATGCCTTGCAAATCTTTAACAAGCTGGTTTTCTAACACTGCAAATGTTTCATTGTTTTGTCTTTGCGATAAACTCTCACCCACGCATAATATAGGCACAAGCAAGTGCTTAATAGCGCTTTTTAGCTTTTTGTTAACAAGCTCGTCATCTTCGCCAAAAATTTGCCTGCGCTCACTATGTCCTATAATTACATACTCGCAGCCTACAGATTTTAGCATCATTGCGGAGATTTCTCCAGTGTAGGCACCTTCGTCTTCAAAGTATAAATTTTGCGCGCCAAGCTTGATGTTAGTGTCTTTGAAGCACTCAAAGAGTTCTTTTAGATAAAGGCAAGGGGCACAAACGGCCAGCTCTACTTTTGCGCTTGAAAGTTCTGTTTTGATAGAGCATCCTGCTTCAATAGCCCCTTTAGCATCAAAGTGCATCTTCCAGTTTGCTACAATCATTTATACCTCCAACGCCTCAATGCCGGGTAATTTTTTACCCTCAAGAAGCTCTAAACTGGCTCCGCCCCCTGTTGAAATATATGTAATGTTGTCCGTTTCATGCGCGCGCGCAATTGCATCTGCTGTGTCACCACCGCCTGCTACGCTTAGCGCATAACTGGCACCCACAATGCGTGCCATCTCTCTTGTGCCTCGTGAAAATCTATCTATCTCGTATACGCCCATTGGTCCATTCCACACAATAGAGCCGCAATCGTGCATAACTTCTTCAAACATCTTGCACGAAGCAGGTCCTATATCAAGCCCCATATAGCCATCGGGGATTTCCTGGTAAGGTACGATTTTTGTTACGGATTTCTCGTCGATTTTTTCTGAAACCACAAAGTCAACAGGAAAATACATCTTGATCTTTTTATCCTGGGCTTTTTTGTAAATATCTCTCGCTGTTTCTAAGTAGTCATTCTCAACAAGCGAATTTCCAATAGGCAAGCCCAGTGCCTTAAAAAAAGTAAACACCATAGCACCGCCAATTATTATCTTATCTACTTTGTCAGTTAGGTTGTAAACCGCTTCAATTTTTGAGGATACTTTAGCCCCACCTAGCACAGCAATCAAAGGTCTTACGGGGTTGTCCAGAATACGGCTGAAATAGGTAATTTCTTTTTTGAGCAAAAAGCCCGCTGCTTTGAGCTCGCAAATTTTTGGGAGCGTATATACAGATGTATGCTTTCTATGACTTACGCCAAATGCATCATTAATGTATACATCAAATAGTTCTTTTAGTTCTTTTGCAAATTCAATGTCATCTTTTTCTTCGCCTTCTTGAAATCGCAAATTCTCAAGCAACAAGCAATCTCCATAATTCATAGATTCAACTGCTTTTTTTGCTTCATCACCTACGCAGGAATCAACAAACTTTACTTCTTTATTTAAAAGCCTTGATAGTCTTTTTGACACATTCACAAGAGAATACCTCGGGTCTTTTTTGCCTTTGGGCCTGTCCATGTGAGAGGCTAAAATTACTTTTGTTTTTGAGTCTATGCAGTAATTTATAGTAGGCAGCGTTTCTCTTATGCGTTTGTCGTCCATTATGTTGCCTTCATCGTCTATTGGCACATTAAAATCGCATCGTATAAAAACCCTTTTATTTGTCAAATTAAGCTCGTTTATGTAAATCATAAAAACCCCTTAAATCATTTTTAGCATTACATCTTTAAGCCTTGAGGAGTAACCAAATTCATTATCATACCATGCAAAAACCTTTACCATATCATCTATTATATGTGTCATTGTGCCGTCAAATATGCTCGAGTGAGGGTTTCCGTTCAAGTCGTGAGATACAAGTGGCTCTTGCGTATATTCTAAGATGCCTTTTAGGTTTGTTTGGCTTGCTTTTTTAAATTTTTCGTTAACTTGTTCAATTGTTGGGACATTTTCTACATTGCAAACAAAATCAATTAAAGACACATTTGATGTAGGCACGCGAATTGAAATGCCATCTAGTTTACCATTTAACTCCGGAATTACAATGCCTATAGCCCTTGTTGCGCCTGTCGTTGTAGGGATCATATTCATAGCGGCAGCGCGCGCCCTCCTTAAATCTTTGTGCGGCAAATCTAAAATCCTCTGATCATTGGTATAGGAGTGCACGGTGGTCATAAAGCCTTTTGTAACGCCAAAGTTATCGTGCAGTACCCTGATTACTGGCCCTATGCAGTTTGTGGTGCAGGAGGCGTTTGATACAATCTCGTTGTTTTTAAAATCAAATGAATCGCTGTTTACACCAAGCACGACTGTAGGTATGCTTTTATCTTTTGGCGGCGCACTAAGCAAAACTTTTTTTGCGCCAGCTTGAAGGTGTTTTTGCGCCAGCTCTTTTGTCAGAAAAATGCCCGTTGACTCTAACACCACATCTATATCTAACTCTTTCCAGGTAAGTTCAGCTGGGTCTTTTTTTGCAAATACTTTTATTTTTTTACCATTTACTATAATGTTTGACTCATCAAAACCAACTTCTTTTTGAAAAATACCGTGATTGGTGTCGTATTTTAATAAGTGCGCTAATGTGCGCGTATCTGTAAGGTCATTAATAGCGACAATTTCTAAATCTTTATAATCGCTTGCAATACGAAAAAATATCCTACCGATTCTGCCGAAACCATTTATAGCTACTCTCATAAAAACCTCCACGATTTTTTTAACTTTAGTATATTATTAATTTATTTTTTTTCAAGCGTTTTTAGCAAAAATAACAAATAATTGATGTGTAGATAAAAATTTTCTTGTGCTACCCCTTGACAAAAAAGCTAAATTGTATTATTTTTAACTGTAGGTTTGAGGTTCAGAGGAAAATTATTGCAAGTTAGATTTTTTTCTTGACAAGTGTGAAAAAAGTTGCTAAAGTTGGCATTGAATTTAAAAAAGTTTTCAGTTTTAGGAGGTTGAGTATGAAAAAAAGGCTAGTCTCACTCGTAGCAGCGGCTGCTTTATTGGGCTCTGTTTCCATAGCATCTGCTGGCACAGTTACCACGAAGGGTGATACGGACATTTCTATCAGCGGTTTTGCAGCTGAATACCTTGGTTTTGCAAACAACCAGAGCGGTTTGTTTTCAACTGCAGCATCAAACCCAGGCATGAAAAATGCAGGTGGCACAACGGGTTCCCAAACAAACTTCAGCTCTACGGCTAATGTTACAAGGCTAAGACTTAACTTGGACAACAAGGTAGAAGGTATAACGGGCGAAGTAAGTGCTGATTTTAGGGGAACTTCAGGCGGTGGTAACGATGGTGCAACCAGCACATTTAGGCTAAGACAGGCGTGGTTTATGAAGTCATTCTGCCAGGAAGGCTGCAATTACACGCCGTGGTTGTTAATAGGCCAGACCAATACACTGGGTATGGCAGGCACTTATTCTTTCTTGGGTCTTCCTATCGGTGGTGTAGCAGGTTCTGCTTCAACAGCCCCAACGCGTGTGCCTCAAGTAGCTTTTGGCGTAAAGTTTGATTTGGGCAGTGTGAAACTAAACCCAGAAATAGCCGTAATGGATCTGCAGCAGTTAGCGAATAATTATGGCGGTTTAGTAAATAGTTATCAAGGTCTTTATCAATATTTAGTAAATGGTAGCAGCGGTGTAGTAAATCCCCAAAGTTTGAATATTAACCCCTCTATTATCGGTATGCGCACAAATATGCCGGGCTTTGGCATAAAGGTTCCTATTGAGTTCAACACAGGATTGGGCGCGCCGGCATCTTTTTATGCAGACGCACAAATGCAAACGATGAAGGTTAATTATGTGAATGGGTTAACATCAAATTTGAGTACTGACAACAACAAAACCAGCTGGATGGCGGGTGCTGGATTATCTTTGCCTATCTACTTTGTAACACTTAAAGGTGATGTAGCGTACTTAAGAGGCTTTACAAATATGAGCTATATTTTTGGCGATACAGTAGGAAGCAGTGAGTCGTCTGCCACACCGCCTTCTTATTGGGTAAATGGCAATGGGAGCCTGGAGCAGACACATGCTACACAGTGGGATGCAGAAGCACAGATTGATTTTAATAAACTTGCGCAAGTGCCATTTACATTATCAGGTGGTTATTCCCAGGTAGTATTTAGCAATTTACCATCTCTTTACAACGTAAGCGGTTCAGAATGGTCTTACTTTGCTACTGCTCCAGTCAGAAAAGCTGCAACAATATTTGCAAATGTTTCTTACAATATGACAAAATCTACTATGTTGGGCATTGAGTACGATAGAAACAGGACAAATTATGTAGTTGATCCGGGCACCACTTACAGCTCAAATGCTGTATATTTAGTAGGTGTACATAACTTTTAATTAGATTTATTTACGCGTTAAAACTTTAACTTAAGAGGCTCTAAGCGAGCCTCTTAAGTTTTACTCTAATATTTTTCCCGTACTTTAAAGTATAATTGTATATTATTTCAAAAAAATCCTGTTTTTATTAAATTAACTATTATAGCAGTCTTTTTTATTAATTTTTATTAATTCTGCATAATTAAATAAATGGTTAAATAATATTTAAAATACTCTTGACAAATTTACTAAGATTTGTTATTGTAAAATGGGAAGAGTAAAAAATAATTTTTTGGGGGTTTAGGTATGAGGAAAAGACTCATTTCGCTTTTTGCAGCAGTTGCTTTATTGGGCTCTGTTTCCATAGCATCAGCTGGCACGGTTACTACCGGTAGCGACACAAACATTACACTTGGCGGTTTTGTAAATGAGTATTTTATTTGGGGCAATAATCAGGGCGGGGGATTTTTATCACCGTTTGCAACAAATGCCAATGGCCCAACATTTACAAAATCTGGAGGTTTTACAAAGCCACCATCGGCGCAGACCAACTTTAACTCTACAGCAATGTGGACTCGCTTAAATTTTGCTTTTGAAAACAAAACAGAAGGCGTTAGTGGTCTAATCGACGGTGACTTTTTGGCAGGTAATGGTGGGTTAGGTGGTTCTTCATCCGTATTTAGGCTAAGAGATGCTTACTTTAAGAAAACTTTTGCTGCAAGCAGTACTTTTCAGCCTTATGTTTTAATCGGCCAGACTTGGGCTTTGGACACTTACAATGAGTATAGTCTAAATAATGTATCTGGCACAGCAGGAGCCGTCGGAGGATTTGACAGGCCTAGAGTACCACAGGTTACATTCGGTGCAAATATGGATTTTGGTAGTATCAAAATTAATCCTCAAATAGGTTTTGAAGACTTAATATCCGGCGTTCAAGAATCTGCAAATGATGGATATGAAGCGTATGGTTTGAATTATCAGAATGTAACAAGCAATGGAATTACGGTGCGAACTCAAATGCCTGGTATTGGCTTAAATATACCTATTACATTTAATACTGGTTTTGGCTCACCTGCTACTTTTTATGTTAATGCTGAGATGCAGCCCGTTAAAGTAACGAGCGGCAATGCAAATATTAATAGTGAATCCAAGACAAGCTGGCGTGTAGGTACTGGTTTAGAATTACCAATATACGCAGTATCTTTGCTTGGTAACGTGTCTTATTCTAGAGGTTTTGCATTTTACAACTCATTTGTAGCCGGCAACAATCCAATTCCTGCATCTTATTGGGTTGACCAAAATAATAGTTTACAGACTACAAATGCTACACAATGGGACATAGAGGCAAAACTGGACTTTAACAAACTAGCACAATTACCATTTGCTATAGCTGGCGGCTATTCACAACAAGTATTTAGTAATTATAATAATGTTACTAATAACACTTTGGGACTTGCTACTTCAAATAAAGCTTCAACAATTTTTGCAAATGTTACTTATAATATGACAAAATCTATTATGCTGGGTCTTGAATATGATAGAAATAAAACATACTACGCAAATGACCCAAATACTTCTTACAATGCAAATGTATTGTACCTTATGGGACAGTATAGTTTCTAATACTAGTTTTATTTGCTCCTTTGCCCTCCCTTATTTTGGGAGGGTTTTTATGCTTTTTTAATAGATAAATTGTATAGGCTGATAATAAGAAGATTCAGTAACAAAGTTTTCTTTGTAGGCACGTACAAATTTTAGACAAACCTTTTTTTCATATTTACCCTAGCCACCTGCTTAAAGTGGTGGCTTTTACTATTTTAGAAACCTAAACTTTTATGTCTATGTGTTTTTGTTTGTTTTTAGAGTTATCTTGTGGTTTTTCTTTTTTAGATAGGTGTTCGTGGATGTTTGGATTTTCACTAGATTGTGCACTTTCTACTTTGGTGTTTGCTTCTTCTTGCTCTTTTTTTTGCGCAATGCGCTTAATGCTGTCTGCTTGAGCGACTTGGACGAGTAAGTTATTGTTTACATTTGACTGAGCGTAAGAATTTAATATTACACTTTGCATGTCGATGGGGCCAACCATAGCACGCTCCTTTAAAAAAAGGAAAAAGGTTTACTTTTTAAAATGACGCTTTTTTACAAAACGCCCCTTCCAAAAGCATAATGCTTTTTATAAGACGCAAACTGTTGCTGAAGTGTAATAATTTAACTGCTAAAAAACAGTTTGCCAAACTCTTGGCCGCCTTCCAAAAATAAACCGTCTTTGCCCATTGATTCACAGTACTCTTTAGTACCTTTTTCTCCTCTCCATACAGCAAACGGTACAGGATCGCTTGTGTGAGTTTTTAGGCTTATGGGTGTTGGGTGGTCTGGCAAGCATGCAATCTTTAACTCAAACTCATCTGCCATATCAAGCGCAGGACTTACAATTTTTTTATCAAATAGCTCAATAGCTTTTATTTTTAAGTCCAAATCGCCCATATGTCCTGCCTCATCTGGTGCTTCTATATGCACATAAGCAAAACCCATTAATTTAAGCGCTTCATACGCAGCATTTATTTTGCCTTCGTAGTTTGTGTCAATAAAACCTGTTGCGCCTTCAACGCAAGGTGTAGATAACCCCAGCAATTTAGCTATACCTTTCATCAAATCTACTGCGCTTATTACTGCCCCTTCAATACCGTAGACTTCTTTATAGGAAGGCGCTTTTGGCGCTTTGCCCTCACCCCACAGCCAAATTGCATTTGCTTTTGTAGTATTTATCGGATTTTTTAGAATTTCTTTAACCATTTGCATAATTTTTATGAGCTCGTCTTTGGCTTTGTCTTTGGGTAAATATGCTTGAATGTTTTTGTCTGTAATATCGTGAGGTGGTGTAGTGGAATCTGTTTTACCATTTTTCCATATCATAAGGTTTCTGTAGCTAACACCTGCAAAAAATTTAATATTGTCTAGTTTTAGCTGTTCATTTAGCAAGTCAATGAGTTTTTTTGCATCATTTGAGTCTATATGTGATGCACTAAAGTCTTTCATAATATCATTTTCTATGGTTACAAAGTTACACCTGTATGCTACATCATCTTTATCCAGTAAAATGTCTTTTGCAAGCGCTTCTATTGGAGCTCTTCCGGTGTAGATTTCTTTGGGGTTATAGCCAATTGTACTTAAATTTGCCACATCAGAGCCAGGCGGCATACCATCTGGCACGGTTTTAAATAAACCCGCCATACCGCTTGCAAGTCTATCCATGTTTGGCGTATTTGCATATTCAAGGGGCGTTTTATTGCCCAGTTCTTTTATTTTGTAGTCTGCCATACCATCGCCTAATAATATTAAATACTTCATAATTTTAACCTTCTATAAATTTTATATATACGCTTCTTGTGCGGGGACCGTCAAATTCTACAAAAAAAATTTTTTGCCAAGTGCCAAGCAAAAGGCTGCCATTTTCTACAATTACTTCCGTAGATGTGCCAATCAGGCTCGATACAATATGCGCATCTGAGTTGCCTTCAATATGGAGAAAGTCTGCGTTTTTTGGAATGAATTTTTGTAAGTAGTTAATTATGTCTAGACTTACATCTTTATCTGCCCCTTCATTTATTGTGATGCCAGCTGTTGTATGCGGCACAAATATTAAGCATATGCCGCTTTTTTTGGGCAATACTGCTTGGATTTTGTCTGTTATGTTTAATAGACATTTATGACAATTAGTCTGGATATTAATTTTTCCTATCATATATTAATACTAATCGTTTTGCGTCAAAAAGTCAATGCTTTTTAGGTATACAGCTTAAAAAACTTGGCTTTTAGAGCTAGTAGAAACAAAATTTGTTTTACATAGAGTAATTTTGTCTCAATTAATATTTTTTTGATATTGTTTAGGTGCGTTAGACCATTGTTTTTAATTGTAGTGTCTATTGCAAGAATATCCTTTTTTATATCAAACTTTTTAAGAAGAAAAGATTCAACGTGTTTTTCAAATTCTTCTCTCATGCAAATAATACTATAAATTAAAATTTACGCATATGTGACTTATAAATAAAATTTTGTTTAGAAAGCAACACACTTGACAAGTTTTAAAATATGGTTATATTACTATAACAAAACAAATGTTTAGGAGGTTCTAATGAGTGATTTTGTAAAATTAGTAGATCAGCTAGACCTAGAAGAGGAAAGGGCACAGCTTCTTATTAGTAGTTTAGTGATTCACGGTCATGTGTGTGGTGGTATGCCGCTTGGTTTTATTGCAGGTGAAGCTGCACTAAAAGCTCTAGGTACAAAAAGAGAGCAAAATATGGATAAGTTTGCAATACTTGAGTCTGGCGATAACCATGCGGCAGGCTGTTTTGCAGATGGCGTGCAGTTTGCAACAGGCTGCACATTTGGGAAAGGCCTTATGGAAAAAACAAAAAAAGGCAAATTTGCTTTATTGCTTGTTGATAAAATTACAAAAAAAGCTGTTCATGTGCGTCTAAAAAACGAAGTTATGAAGGCAGCTTTTAACTCTCCATTTATTACAGAATTCAGAAAAAAAGGCATAAAGCCGTCTAATATACCGCAAGATATTGCTTTTGAGATGCTTAAAAAACCTTTTAATACGCCAGTTGATCAGCTGGTTGAAATTGAAGGCCCATTTGACTATGAGTTTTCTGAGCCACCTGCAGCATTTAATCTCGTGGAGTGCGAAGTATGTGGAGAGCTTTGTGCCGAAAACTATGTAAGACTTGAAAACTCTAAAAAGGTTTGCCTTGACTGCTTTGTTTACGCAAAGTGAGACTTAAATGCTTACGCTCATATTAGGCCCTTTGCTAATTTTTGTGTTTACAATATTTCTAACTGTAGCGGGACTTGGGGCTGCATTTATTGTTATACCTACACTATATTATCTTGGCGTTGCCTTAAAGGAAGCTATGGCTATAGGTTTGCTCCTTAATGCTGTAAGTATGAGTTTTGCAAGCATAGGCTACATAAGAAGTCGCCTTGTGAATTTTAAAGCGGCCATTCCCATAATAGTTTTTGGCATCGTTTTTTCACCTATTGGAGCATACAGCACGAAGTATTTTTCAAAAGAGTTGCTTCTTGCATTTTTTGTGCTGTTTTTGATTTTCGCTGGCACAATGATGCTGTTTTATAAGCCAAAGCAAACTAGGCAAAAAAAGATTAATGAGTGGACAATAGGAAGTGTTTTAGGTGTTGGCGCTGGCTATCTTGGAGGCTTGTTAGGCGTTGGAGGGGGTAACTTTATAGTGCCTGGGCTTGTATGGAGTGGCTTTAACCCAAAAAATGCCTCTGGCACAACCGCCTTTATCGTTATTTTTTTATCATTTGCTGGGTTTTTGGGACATATTGCTATAGGCAAAATTGACATTGTGCTTTTGAGTTTATGTATAGCTGCTTCAATTGTTGGTGCTTTGGTGGGCTCTTGGGCAATGACTACAAAACTTAGCGCAAATCAGGTAAAAAAGATTATAGCCATTGTTTTATATGTAGTAGCGCTAAAAATGCTTTGGAGTTTAATTATGTATTTAGTAGCAACAAAAATGCTTTGGGGTTTAATTAAATAAAAACTCTAAAAAAGGCAAGCAAGGCAATCATTTTGCCTTGCTTATGTCTTTGCCAATCAATAAATAAACGGTAGGTACAATAAATATTGTCAAAAATGTGCCGATGCCAAGGCCGCTTGCAATCACAAGGCCTATATCAAACCTGCTTGCAGCACCTGCTCCTGTGGCTAAAAGCAAGGGTACAACACCAAAAACCATAGCCGCAGTAGTCATCAAAATTGGGCGCAGCCTGATTTGGGCAGATTGTTCTATGGCCTCTTTCTTTGGAATGCCTTGATCTTGCAGGTCGTTTGCAAATTTTACTATTAATATGCCGTGTTTACTGACCAAACCGATTAATGTTACAAGACCCACTTCTGTGTATATATTCACAGTAGCAAAACCTAGACTCAAAAAGATTAAAGCCCCAGTAATTGACATAGGAACACTAATAAGAATTATCAAAGGGTCAATAAAGCTTTCAAACAATGCAGCCAAAACCAAATATATAATAACAAGAGCGAAAATAAATGTTATGAGCATACTGGAGCCTTCCTGGACAAATTGGCGGGACTGACCAGAGAAATTGTATGTATAACCCTGGGGAAAGATTTTCTTTGATAAATTTTCTAAATAGTTGAGTGCTTGGCCAAGCGTTACGCCTGGTTTCATGGTAGCCGAAATTGTTGCGCTGTTTTGTTGGTTAAACCTGTTTAGTGCTTCTGGGACTGTAGTTGTTTTTAATGTTATTATGCTTGATAATGGCACGAGCTGACCGTTTGAAGCGGCGATATAGTATTTTTTTAGGCTGTTTTGGTCAAATCTATACTTGTCAAGCACTTGGGGTATCACTTTGTAGCTATAGCCTTGCATGCTAAACCAGTTTATGTAATTTTCGCTCAAAAGCGTAGATAGCGAATCGCCAAGCGTTTGCATGTTTATGTCCATGCTTAAAGCTTTGCTTCTATCTATACTAATATCTATTTGGGGCTGATCATATTTAAGATCGCTATCTATATATGCAAAAAGGCCACTTTTCATAGCCTGAGCTATAAGTTCGTTTGATACTTGGTATAGTTGCTCATAACTTGATGTAGTCATAATAACAAATTGTACTGGCAGACCTTGAGAGCCTGGCAGACTTGGCAGTGGAAAAGCTACAATTTGTAAACCTGGCACTGTACTTAACTTTTCCTGTAAATATGGCAGAATCTCCATTTGTGTTTTTTTGCGCTCATTCCAAGGCTTTAACATAAACCCAGAAATTAAGGCATTGTTAGATGAGCCAAAACCCAGCTCCATAAAGTACTGTTGAAGTTCTGGAAATGTTTTGTATACATGCTCGATTTGTTTTGCACTGTGCTCTAAATCGTTTAGCGTAGCAGTTGGTGCGCCTGTGCCTTGAACGAATATTGCGCCTTGATCTTCTGTTGGAGCTAACTCAGATTTGCTGGTAATAAATAGAAAGTATGCGCTCGTTAAAACTACAATAATAACAAACACAACAACAGGTTTTGAGTCAAAAACAACCTTTAATATTTTTGTGTATAGTTTGCGCACGCCATCAAATTGTTTATCCAAAAAATGTACAAAACCTTTTTTAATTGTTTCTTCTTTTAAAAATTTTGATGAAAGCATCGGCGAAAGCGTCAATGCAACAATACCAGAAATTATCACATCGCCAGCCAAGGTAAAGGCAAATTCTTTAAACAAAGCACCAGTTAGACCGCTCATAAACCCAATAGGCAAAAACACAGCTACAAGCGTAATTGACATGGCTAAGATCGGCACACCCAGTTCTCTTGCAGCCAAAAGTGAGGCTTCAAGGCGGCTTTTGCCCTCGCTTATGTGTCTGTCAACATTTTCAACGACAATAATGGCGTCGTCCACAACAAGACCTATAGCTAAAACCATTGCAAGCAGGGTTAATAGGTTTATCGTATAGCCCAAAAGGAACATCATAAACATACCGCCTACTATGGACAACGGTATTGCGATAACTGGTATGATAACGCTTCTGTATGATCCTAAAAATAAAAATATTACAGCAATAACAACAATTAATGTTTCTAAAACAGTTTTTACCACTTCGTCTATGGATGTTTTAATGTAGGTTGTTCTGTCGTAGGCAACCTTCATATTCATGGCAGTAGGTAGCTGAGTTTTCATTGATGGCAATATCTTGTCAATATTATCCACTACCGTTAGAGGGTTTGCGGTTGGTGTGGTAAATATTCCAAGTACTATGGCTTCTTTGTCATTAAAAATGTTAGTCGCAGAATAGTTGATAGATCCTAATTTTACTTTTGCTATATCTTTTAAACGAATCAATGTGCCGTTGTAATTGGCGACGACCAAATTTTTGAACTCATCAACCGTATGCAAGTCTGTTGCGGTTGAAATATTTATTTGAATATATGGACTTTTGGTATAACCTGTGGCAGAAATATAGTTATTGCTTGCAAGTGCCTGCTGGGCTTGAAGGGGCGTTATGTTAAACTCGGCCATTTTTGTAGGGTTTAGCCAAACGCGCATTGCGAAGGTTTTATTGCCGTAAACCATTACTTGGCCAACGCCGTTTACCGCTTGAATCTGAGGCACTATGACGCGGTTTATGTAGTCTGTCATCTGAGATGAACTCATGCCGTTTGACGTAAATGCCAAATACAGGTATGCGACATTTGTAACACTTGTTTTTGTAATGACGGGTAGTTGGGCTTGTTTTGGTAGTTGGTTTAAAACGGAATTTACTTGAGCCAATACTTCAGATAAAGCGGCGTTTGGATTGTAGTTTAATTTCATATAAACATTGATTGTGCTTACACCTTCTGAACTTGATGAAGTCATGTAGTCTATACCTTCTGCTGAGGCAATCGCGCGCTCAAGCGGTGTTGTGATAAAGCCTTGGACTACTTCTGCACTTGCGCCTGGGTAGGCTGTCTGGACCGTAATGAGTGTATCTTCTGTTTTTGGGAATTGCCTAACACCAAGCTCGGTTATTGACCTTAAGCCCAAAAATAGGATTACTAAGCTTACAACAATCGACAATACGGGTTTTTTGATAAAAATATCCGTAAACTTCATTTTTAATCCTTCTCCACGGATTCAATAATAACAGGTGAGCCATTCCTTAGTTTAAGTTGACCCTGCGTTACTACCATCTGACCGCTTTTTAAACCTTTTAGCACTACCACTTTATTGTCTTGAGTTTGTCCTAACTGTACATACGCAGTATTGGCAATATATTCGTTGCCTTTTTTTGAGACTACATAGACATAGTCTCCATATGGGTTATATGTAATTGCCAATGACGGCACTACTACTGCGTTTGGTATTTTTGGTAGCACAATATTTACCTTTGCAAACATTCCGGGTTTTAACAAATACCCTTTGTTTTCTACTATTGCTCTTACTGTGGCATTTCTTGAAACGCTGTTTATATTGACGCTGATTGTTTTTATAGTGCCTTTTATAACTTCGTTTGGGTTTGAATCGGTGTGAATTTCTACTTCTTGGCCCACTTTGATTTTTTCTAAATCATTTTGGGGAAGCGTGAAATCAACATAAATAGGATCTATAGTGTAGAGCGATATAATTGATTGGCCTGGGTTTACATACTGGCCAACGCTCACATACCTTATACCTAAAACACCAGAAAACGGAGCTTTTATAGTCATTTTGTCGATTATAGATTGGGTTTGGGCAATTAAAGCTTGCGTTTGCTTTAGAGCAGATAGTGCTTGAATATATGAGGCTTTTGAGGCCGCATTTTTTTTGTAAAGCTCTTTGTATTGATTGTAGTTAAATTCGTCTAAAATTAACTGGGCTTTATACTGCTCTAGTTGGGCTTTTTGCGTGGAATCGTCTAATTTTGTCAATATCTGACCTTTTTTTACAGTTTGGCCAGAGTCAAAGTAAATTTTTTCTATTTGGCCGCTAACCTGTGTTGTTGCATTTACAGAATCTATTGATACAACGTTACCAATTGATTCTAGGTAGAGTTGCCAGTTTTGTAGTTTTGCGTAAGCGACTGTAACATAAGTTTTTGGTATGCCATGCATCATTTGAGCTTGCTTTGTTTTTGCGTCCATATAAGCTTTAAACCCAAAAATACCACCAAAAATTATCAAAAGCACTACAAAAGCTATTAAAAAACGCTTCCACATAAAATCTCCTTTTGAGCATTTAAAATTAATCAACCGTATAATTAATACATTTTATGGAAAAAAAGTCAAGGATATTTTGAATTTGAAATAAAAATTTAATTTTCTATACCAAAGTAAGCTTTTCTTACAATATCGTTTAATTTAAGATCCGATAAATTGCCAGATACCACTACCTTGCCATTGTCTATTACGTACCCTCTTTGTGCAAAGTCCAAAAACGCTATGTTTTGTTCGGCAATCAGGATAGAAAACTGCTCTTTATTTTGCAAATCATCTAAAATATTTATTATTGATTTTACAAATTTGGGCGAAAGACCATTTGATGGTTCATCTAAAACTACAAGTTTGGGATTTGACATTAAAAGTTTTGCTATGCCTAGCATTTTTCTTTGACCACCGCTTAAACTGCCCGCTAGAGCTTTTTTATGTTTTAGTAAATCTTGAAAGTATTCATACATTTGTTGTTTTCTTTGATTTGTGAGTTTCTTGTCCAAAAAAAATGCTCCTAACTCAAGATTTTCATCAACTGTAAGATTTGGAAAAATGCCAATTTCGGACATGTAGGCTATGCCCAACTTTACCCTCTTATCGGTTCTTAAATGAGTTATGTCTTTGCCTTCAAAATAGATTTTACCATTAAATATTTTTAAAAGCCCCATAATTGTTTTTAAAAGAGTAGTTTTGCCAGCACCGTTAACACCCAGTAAAATAACCCTTTCTTTTGGTTTGACGTATAAATCAATGCCCCATAAGACTTTTAATATTTTATAACCAGACTCAAGCGATTGTACTTCCAATAGCAACATTAACCTCCTAAAAACACTTCTACAACTTTTGGGTCATTTGCTGCCTGATCGATTGTGCCTTCAAAAATCTCTAAACCAGAATCCATTACTACAACCCTTGAGGTAATTTTACGTATAAAGTGCATTAAATGCTCAACAACAATGATTGCAATAGAATTCTTAGCTAAAGAGATTAAAATATCTGCAAGCCTGTCTGTTTCCTCTTTATTAAGACCTGCTGCAATTTCATCTACAAGAAGTAGTTTTGGTTTAGTTGCAAGAGCCCTTGCAAGGCCTAATAATTTTTGCTCAGAAGTGTTTAAATGTGCTGCTTGCTTATCTTGAAGTTTTTCTAAACCTACTATGTTAAGGGCTTTTTGTACATCGTCTTCAACATTGCAATAGCTTTTATTGATAGTTTTTAAGCTTTTTAATCGTCTAAAAAAAGTTCTAAGGCACTGTTTACCCGCATAAAGGGCAGCTACTTCAACATTTTCTCTTACAGTTAAGCCATGAAAGGGTTTTGGTATCTGAAATGTCCTGTTTATACCTAAGTGAGCTAATTTGTAAGGGGGTAGCTTATCTATACGTTTGTCTTTAAAGTATATTTTGCCATTATCGGGTTTATAAATACCAGATATTACGTTTATTAGTGTTGTTTTGCCAGAGCCATTTGGGCCTACAAGCCCTAAGATTTCATTTTCATAGACGCTTAAGCTTATTTTATTTAATGCTTTAAGACCGCCAAATTTTTTTTCTATACTTTCAACCCTTAATATTTCTTTATGGGACATATTTTCTTACCTTTTTAAATAAAGATATTACACCATCTGGCAAAAATAACACAAACACTATTATAAGAAATCCGTATATGAGCTGAAAATACTGAGGTGTTGATATTCCTATAAAATTGTACATTCCATACAAAATGATAGCCCCAACCAAAGGCCCAAGCAGTGTTGAAGCTCCACCAAAAAGCACAAACACAATAGCAAATATGCTTATATTTAAGCCAAATACCGTTTCTGGATAAAAAACAGACGTATACCATGCAAAAACACCACCGCACAAGCCTGCAACAAATGCACTCAAAAGCCAGGCTATTGTACGTGCAAGCACTACGTTTACGCCCGCTACGCTTGCTGTTATGCTATCTTCTTTGATAGAAAGAAGCGATAAGCCAAACTTGGATTGTCTAAAAAACAATACAAGCACAAGTGAAAAAAACAATACAAACAGCATGGCGTTATAGCTTGCTGTCGCATTATATACACTTGATAGCATTATACCGTATGGACCTTGCGTTATGTTTTCCAAATGAGGATTTGAGATTATATAGTAAATGGCTTGAGAAGCCGCTAGGTTTGCAATAGCAAAATAAGCTCCAGAAAGCCTCAAAAGTGGCGTTAGGATTATGCCTACTGCGCTTGCAGTCACACCACCCAGCAAAATTGCAGGTATTACACCTACATGCAAAAGCAGTATCAAAATGGACGCGCTATAAGCACCAGTACCAAAAAAACCCACATACCCAAAAGGTAAATACCCTGTAAAACCATAAATAAGGTTTAATCCTTCAGAGAGTGCTATATATAACATTAAATTAAACAACAAAAAGTCATTATTGTAGATCTTTGGCAAAATTGCAAACAAAACAGTTGTAATTACAATAAGTAGCATGCCAATAATAAGCCTCGCATTTTTTTTATGCATTTCTCACCCTTTTCCCCAAAAGTCCAGCAGGTTTAACAAGAAGAATTAAGATTAAAATAACATACGGTACTAAGTTCGTCCACGATGCTAGGTATGTTTGCATAAACATCATAGCGATACCATATATAATACCACCTAATATTGTACCAATAGGATTGCCCAAAGAGCCAATTACCACGATAGCAAAAGACATAGTGGTAAGTGATGAGCCAATGGATGGGTCTATTGATCCTATCATAAATGGAGCTAAAACACCAGCTACAGCTGCTAAGCTTAAACCTATACCCATTGCAAAAGCAGATATTTTGGATACACTTATGCCAACACTTGCAGCTTCCTCTTGGCTAGACATTATCGCTCTTGTAGCATAGCCCATTCTTGTATGATATAGATAATAATAAATAAAACCTATCATAATTAAACTAATAATAGCACTAATAAGCCATGCAAGTGGTATGGATTGAGATAAAATCGTTACGCTACCTTGCCCTAAGGTAGAAAATGGGATAGACTTTTGGTTATTTCCAAATGCAAATATTGCCAGTGCTTCTATAACTTGAGCAACACCAAAAAAAAGTATAAAAGATAGCATTTCTGGGTCTTTTGATTTAGATAGTCTTGGTACAAATGCGTAATACACAAAAAAACCCACAATCATGAAAACTACTATTTCAATGGGTATTGACCAGAGTGGATTTATATTTAATTTGCTAAATATGAGCCAGGCGCCAAAAGCGCCCAGCATTATAAAATCGCCATGAGCCAAATTAACCATGCGCATAACGCCAAATATTAAATTTAAACCTATACCCACAAGGGCAAAAAATATTCCAAATAACACGCCGCTAATCAAAGCGTAAAAAAACAACTCCATATTAATTCCCTAGATTAAGGTGCTGGATAAATGGGTTTTCCTGTTGCAATATTCATAGGATATACTACATGCAGCGCAAGGCCCGCCTTTGTTGGCTGAAACTGTCCAACGGGCAAAAACTCGCCGATTTGAGCACCTTCGTTATTAATTTTAAATAAGCCGTTTAATGTGAATATTTTTCCAGAAAAACTGTTTATCGCATTCCTAAATGACAATTGATTAAATTCTTTAGCTGTTGCAAGGGTTTTTTCTATTATTAAGCCATTATTATACCCCGCTGCAGTTAAGAAATCTACGGGTCTTTTTGTGTCCTGTGTATAGACTTTTTCAAATTCACTCATTGGCATGCCGCAGTTTACTTTGTTATACACTAATAGTGGTGGTGTAGGGTAGGTGTATGTATACTCGAGTGCTTTTGCACCAACATTCTTTTCTATTAAAGCAAGCTGCTGTCCAGGGAAAATTGTAAATACCATATTAAATTTTGCACCGCTAGCCTGTAAATTTTGCAAGAATGCTATGTCGTTTGGCGGGTATCCAAACTCTATAAGGGCCTGAGGGTGCTTAGCTTGAATGGTTCTTATTAAAACTGTGTAGTTTGATGTATCTGTAGGCACAGCATGGTAATATACGGGTTTAATCTTGGCTGCTTCTAATTTTGCCTTAAGCGTTTCTGCTTGAGATTGGTTAAAATCGTTTGCAGAGTAAATTACGGCAACTTTGTTAATTTTATGTGTAATGAGAAAATCAGCTAAAACTGTTGGCCAAACGCCGCTTGTAGGCAAACTTGTCAATACTAAATACGGATTTGCGGGAGAGAAGAATTTTGCAGAAGTGCCTGTTGGGTCAAAAAGCAAAATTTTGTGTTCTTGTGCTATAGGTACTGCTACGGATGTTAGTACAGAGCCAAAATCAGCTACTAAAATATTAACCTTATCTCTGGTAACTAGTTGATTGTACAATGTAGCAGCCAATGTTGTAGAGCTTTGGTCATCGTAGGCTATCAGCTTCACAGGTATCTTCTTTTTAAAAGCCGCTACATATACGCCGCCTTGTTTGTTTACCTGGCTTACCCAAAATTCTAAGCCATGATACTGCGATGTTGAAGAGGTAGCAAATGTCCCTGAGCTTGCATACAGTGTACCGATGAGGATCTGTTTTGGAGCCGCTGCTTTTGCTTGAAAAGGTAGTAAAATTATACCTACCACAAATGCAAGCAAAACTAAAGTTACATTTTTGAACCAACGCATGGTTCACCTCCCAAGTATAAACTTTAGTTAATTTATAAATTAATTTTAGAATTTTGTCAATAGGATCTGCTTAAAATTTAGTATTAATATAAAGATATAAAGATACTATATTAAATAACTATTACGATAATGTAATAACTTATAAATTAATTATAAATTAATAATATATTGACTTTTATTAAAAGATTTGATAAATTTTTTAAAATTATTAAGGAGGATTTATGAAAACTTACAAACGCTATCACCCGCTTGTATGGATATTAGTTATTATACCTATTTTAATTTTGTCTTTCGGGATACCTTATTATAACCGAAATGATGTAGTTTTTGGGTTTAACTTTATGTCATTTTTTCTGGTTATAATGGATATTGTTACAATTATATTAACTTTTATAGCCTACATTATCGAACAAAAAACTAGTCAAAGGAGAAAGCAATGAATGTGCTAGAATTAGCTATTATGCTTATTTTTATTATTATAGTAGGTATTGTGGGTTTTTACGCAAGTAAATTTAAACCATCTCTAACAAACGATATTACAGAGTGGAGCTTGGGTGGTAGGCATTTTGGTACATTTATTGTGTGGTTTTTGATAGGTGGTGATGTATATACAGCATATACCCTAATTGCAGTACCAGGATTAGCATACGGTGCTGGCGTGTTAGCGCTGTTTGCTACATCTTACGTTATAATGACTTACCCAATAGTTTTTTTAACTATGCCAAGACTATGGAATGCTGCAAAAAGGCATGGATTTATTACAGCAGGCGATTATGTGGAAAAAGTCTTTGATTCAAAAACACTTGCATTAATAGTAGGTATTGTAGGTATTTTGGCAGAGCTACCGTATATTGGACTACAGATTTTTGGGATGAATTTTATGTTAAGTGTTACGCATGTACCATCAAACATCACGATTATAATCTCTTTGCTTTTAGTTATGGGATTTACAATCTTCAATGGCCTAAGAGCCCCTGCTCTAACAGCATTTATAAAAGATTTTTTTGTTTGGGTAATGGTGTTATTTCTAATTGTATATATTCCAATACATTATTTTGGCTCAATTGGGCATATGTTTAGCTGGTTTAACCAGCATTATCCAAAAAAGTCTGTGCTTAGCCCGGCCCAGATTAGCGTATTTGGTACGCTTGCGTTTGGCTCCGCTGCGGCTTTGTTTTTGTACCCACACGCAATAACAGGTGTTTATTCGTCAAAAAGCGCAAATACAGTAAGAAAAAATGCTATTGTATTGCCCATTTATAATATTATGTTGCTTTTGATTACGCTGTTGGGTTTTGCAGCACTTTTTGTGGTACCTGGTTTAAAAAACCCCAATATGGCTTTCCCAATGCTAATTTCTAAAACATTCGGGCCTATTCCTACAGCACTAATCGGTGCGATTATAATACTTGGCAGTATGATTCCCGCATCAATTATGTCTATTGCAAGTGCCAATTTATTTACAAGAAATATCTATAAAAATTTAATAAATCCTAATATAAGCGACTCTACAGAAAGAATCATTAGCAAAGTTTCTGTTGCAGTAATAATATTGCTTGCTTTATATTTAAGTCTTGCGATGAGTCCTTCTTTTATAATAACTTTACAGCTAATGGCTGGATCCTGGATAGTGCAATTGTTTCCTTTAGTATTCTTGCCACTTTTTACAAATAGGGTTTCAAAAATTCCAGCAGGAGTTGCAACTATCGCTGGAATATTGCTTACAACTTATATTTTATATCTTGGGCATTTTAAGTTAGCTGTTTATAAAGGTATATGGGTAGGACTATATGGTCTTGCGATAGAAGTTGTCGTTTTATTAGCTTTGACTTTTTTATTTAAGCCAATGTCGAATATTAGTCTTGATGATTATTTAGACAGTTAATTTATAAGCCCAAGAAAGCTGTTTTCACCTGGGGATTTTCTAATAAATCCCCACCGCTTCCTGATAAAACAATTTTGCCTTCTGAGAGCACATAAGCATTGTTTGTAATAGATAAAGACAAATGAACATTTTGTTCAACAAGTAGCATAGCAATGCCTTTTTCTTTTAAGCTTTTAATGATACTGAACACTTCTATTGTAAGCTTTGGTGATAATCCTAGACTTGGTTCGTCAAATATAAGTATTTTGGGATCAGCCATTAAACCCCTTGCAATTGCTACCATCTGTTGCTCTCCGCCTGATAAACTTTGGGCTTTTTGGTTGATTCTTTCAGATAGTTTTGGAAACAAACTAAATACAAAATCCAGGTTTTGCTTATATTTGTTTTTAGCTCGCTTTAGATAAGCCCCCATTTGTAAATTTTCAAGGACACTCATTTCGCCAAACAATAATCTGCCTTCTGGCACCATTATAACACCAATTTGTGCCCTTTTATGTGCTGGTAGTTTTGTTATGTCTTTTCCATCAAATATAATAGAGCCATTTATTGTTGGTATAATGCCTGTTATTGCTCTAAGCAGGGTTGTTTTACCTGCGCCATTTGAGCCAATTATTGTGCATAATCCGCTGCATGTTTTAATGCTTACATCCCATAATATTTGAATTTCGTCATAACCAGCATTTAGACTTTTTACTTCTAGTACGCAACTCATTTTTCACCTACCAGCTGCAGAGCAAGTTTTGGATCACCCAAATAAGCTTCGATAACTTTTTGGTTGTTAGAGATTTCAGAAGGTGTACCTTGCGCAATTTTTTCTCCTGAATCCAATACCATAATTAGATCGCTTATTTTCATTGTAGCGTGCATTAGATGCTCTATCATGATAATAGTGATGCCGTTTTGCTTTATTTTTAAAATAATCTCTAGCATACTATCTACCTCTTTGGGGTTTAGACCGGCTAAAACTTCATCTAAGAGTACAATTTCGGGCTCGTTGGCAAGCGCTCTTGCTAGCTCTAATCTTTTTTTAAATGCCACATTGAGCTGATTTGCCAATGTAAACATTTTTGTTGATAATCCCACAAAATTTATTACATCCAATACAACCTTTTGGGCTTGCTTTAAATTGTAGTTTTTTTTACCAAAACAGGCTCCTACCATTACATTTTCTATAACTGTTAGCTCACCTAAGGGTTTAACAATCTGGTGAGTCCTTGCAATCCCAAGCCTAGCCCTTTTGTATGTAGGCAGTTTTGTAATATCTTTGTCTTTATAGTACAATGTGCCTGTTTCAGGTCTGTATACGCCGCTTATTATATTAAATAGTGTGGTTTTGCCAGCGCCATTTGGGCCAATAATACCGAAGATAGATTTTTCTTTAATTTCAAAGGATACATTCTTTACAGCCACAAGACCACCAAATGACAATTTTAAGTTTGTTCCTTTTAAAATCATTCCAGTACCTTCCGTAGATTTTTAAAATACTTTGTTAAAAGACCAACTATGCCACCTGGAGCAAACTGCACAATAATAAGCAGTATCAAGCCACTAACTGCAAGGTGTAAGTCTTTTACATATGGAAGCACAACCAAAACTCCATTAATTTTTTCATAAATTAGCGCACCCAGAGCGCTGCCTGCAATACTGCCATACCCACCAAGCATTACCATGACAATCATCTCAATCGATTTTACTAAGTTAAATGCACCAGATGGTTCAATATTACCGGACTTAAAGGCAAATATGCCACCTGCTATTGCAGGGAAAAAAGCAGAAATAGCATAAGCTATAGATTTATACAATTTTGTTTTTATGCCAAGCACAGAACTTGCATCTTGGTCTTCTCTAATAGAAAAAAGCCCAAGACCAAATTTAGATTTTTTAATGCAGTAAGCACTAACTACACTAAAAACTGTTAAAATGCCCATTAAATAGTACGATAACCATATAGCTTTAATTGCTCCACCGTAGTTTTCATATATACTAAAATCAAAGTATAAACCCATTGCGCTACCTAAGAAAGGAATGTTGCTTATTAGGCTTTTTACCGCTTCATTGATACCGATAGTGGCGATCGCAAAAATTGCTCCTCTTAGACTAAGTACCGCCTGGCCCAAAATAAAAGCTACCAAAGAGGCAAAAACACCTCCTATAAGTATTGAAACAACAAGATTCAATTTGTAAGCATACATTAAATAAAACGATGTATATGCACCAATGCCGTAGTATACAATATGGCCAAAGCTTACATATCCAGTGTATCCCATGATAATGTTTAGACTAACAGAAAGTGTAATGCTAAGCAAAATTAAGAATATCGTTTCTCTAAGCATCACATTATCTGTTAATATTGGATAAATAATCGCTACTATAAGGGCAGGCAATAACCAATAGAGCGTGTACCCTTTTTGCATTAGCGCCTCCCCCAAAGCCCGCTTGGTTTAATAAGCAAGATTATTACAAGTATGGTAAATTCTATAAAAGGCATATAATCGACAGGTATTTTTAAAGTTAAGATGTTTTCTAATAAGCCTAAAATAAGACCGCCTAAAATGGCACCAGCAGGGCTACCAAGTCCACCAAGCACGCAAATTACGAAACTTTTTAGCTCATAAACACTTCCAGATAGGATTGTAAATGGAAACAAAGAGGCAATTAAAGCACCAGAAACGGTTGCAAAAGCAACTCCAATACCAAATGAAACGGATAATACAAGCGTCGTATTGATACCGTAGAGTTTAGAGGCAGTGGGGTTTTGAGAAACTGCGCGTATAGCTTTGCCCAAGGATGTTTTAAATAAAAATAAGTAAAGCGCAGCAGCTAGCAAAAGGGAAACAACTCCTACAATAATGCGCGCATACGATATACTAGAATAACCAAGCGTAAATGAGCCCATATGCGTATCAATTGCCCGTGGATTTGTTGTAAAGAAAAATGTTCCAAGCCCAATAATTATAAGACTCAAAGCATAGGTAGACAAAAGCGTGCTGAGTTCTTTTTCATTTAACACCCTGTATAAACTTACAAAAAAAGCTACTGTGCCTACAGCTAAACCTGCTATAAAGATAGGAATCAGTGCCGTATAAACTGAAAACCCAAGTAACTTTATAGATAGGTAGGCTGCAAACATACCTAAAGCAATAAAGGCACCATGCGATAGATTTATTACCTTCATCACACCCCATATAAGGTTTAGGCCTAATGCGGCTATCGCATAGGCCAAACCTATTAAAACACCATTAATGATTGCGTTTACCCAAACTAACATAATAATTTACTTTTTAAATTTAGTGCTGTATGGGAATACAAGTTTTGCGTTAGCCGCAAGCGTAGGCCATACAATTTCTTTTACTAATTTATTATCAGATTTTAGCCATTGCAGATAAACCATTTCGTGGCCAATTTGCAAACCATGGTATTTACCTTGGGCAAATTTTATCTGACCGTAGAATGTTACGATGTTCATTCTATCAAGTGCTTGTTTTATCTTATTAGAATCCAAAGTACCTGTCTCTTCAATGGCTTTTTGTATTACAAGAGCTGAAGCAAAGCCACCTGCCGCATGATAGCCTGGCTCTTGGTGGTAGGTGTTTATATATGTGTCTGTAAACCATTTAACGCTTGGACCATAGTAAGACAGCTTTAATTTTTTAGCATTTTCTTGTGAATAGCTAACCTCTGGTTCCCACTGGGAAGGAGCAGTTACATAAAGTGCAGCTTCACCTATTTCTTTAAATTTAGGTACGGCAGGTGCAACAATTAGAGATATTAATTTTAGTGGGATTTTTTGCTCATAAACTTGCTTTGCAAGTGTCTCGCCATCGGCAAAATGACCTCCACCAATCAAAGCATCGGGCTTTGATGAAGACATTTTATTTAAAAATGCGCTAAAGTCTGTTGTGTTTGGCGTGTAGGCTTCAAACATCACAACATTAAAGCCATTTTTTTGTGCATAAGCTTTTGCTGCATCGCAAACTGCTTTTGCAAATTCGCTTTGTTCGTAAATAATTGCAACCTTTTTAGCTTTTGGATCGTGCTTTTTAAGCATATCTAAAGCGCCTGTTAGGTATCTTGAAGCAGGTGTGTACATCTGATATACCACAGAAAAACCTTTAGCAAATATATCGTCTGCTGCAGCACCTGTGCTTATAATGATTTTGCCGTATTGTTGAGCAATAATCGCCGCTGTGGCTGTTAGGTCTGAGCTGTATGGGCTAATTAAAAAGTCAACCTTGTCATTGTTTATTAACCTTACATAAAGTTGCTGAACGCGCTCTTTGTTACTTTCATCATCGTAATATTTAAGTGAAACAGGTAGTTTTTTGCCTAAAGACTTTACATAAATACCGCCGTTTTTGTTAACATTATTGGCCCACATTTGAAGACCTTGCAGTTGAGCTTTTGACTCCGCGTTAAGTTTGCCTGTTAGAGATGTTGTAAAACCAATCAAAATACTGTCTCTTGCAAAAGCTTTTGTTGTAAGCATGGCAAAGACAATAACCATCAAAAATACAAACAGCTTTTTCATAACCCGCACCTCCTTTTTGTTTAACAATTTACATTTTAACTATTTATTACATTTTGTCAATAATAATTAAATTATTTTTTAATGATAAGTTAAAATTTTTTTAGTAATATGTGAGATTTACAAAGTATCTTGATTTTTCTTGATTTTAGTTTATACTCAAAAGTAGCTTGATAGCTTTAAAAAGCAAAAAAGCTATGCTAAATGAGAAGAATATTGTTAAATTTTCTTTATAAGAATCAAAATTTGATAGTAATTAGGAGATTAGATGATAGGTAGTTTTTTGAAAAAAATGTTTGGCACGCAAAATGAAAGAACATTAAAAAGCATTGAGCCATTTGTTTTAAATATCAATGAAAAAGAACCCACATACAAAGCTATGAGTAATGAGCACCTCAAAGAAGCATACAAAAAACTTCAAATTGATTATGAAAGCGGCAAAAATCTGGACGATTTATTGGTAGACTCATTTGCTATTACAAGGGAAGTTGCAAATAGGACTTTGTCTATGAGGCATTTTAATGTGCAGTTGATAGGCGGTGTAGTATTGCATCAGGGCAAAATAGCCGAGATGAAAACAGGCGAGGGCAAAACGCTTGTTTCGACATTGCCTATTGCATTAAATGCGCTAACTAAAAAAAATATGCATTTGATAACCGTAAATGACTACTTAGCAAAAAGAGATGCTTTGTGGATGGGACCTATATATAAATTTTTAGGTCTAAATGTGGGCGTTATACAGCAAGAAAATAAATCGTATTTAGTTGAATTTGAAGATGAAAAAACATTTAAAACGAGCTTAGTGCCTTGCGAAAGAAGGGAAGCTTACTTAGCCGATGTTACGTATGGTGTAAATAGCGAGTTTGGGTTTGATTATTTAAGAGACAATATGGCATATTCAAAAGATGAGTGGGTGCAGCGAGGGTTTTACTATGCTATAATTGACGAAGTGGACTCAATTTTGATAGACGAGGCAAGAACCCCCCTTATAATATCAGGCCCAAGCGGTACACCCACAAAGGTTTACTATGAAGTTGACAAAGCTATTAGTCAGCTTACAAAAGATGATTACGAGGTTGATGAAAAATTAAAAACAGCTGTTCTAACTGACAAAGGTGTAGAAAAAATTCAAAAACTTTTACGCATAGAAAACCTATACGACACCAAAAACATAGAAACCATACACATTGTAAACCAATCATTGAAAGCACATACATTGTTTTTAAAGGACAGAGACTACATAGTAAAAGATGCAAAAGTAATCATAATCGATGAGTTTACAGGCAGAATGATGCCGGATAGACGCTACTCAGATGGGCTGCATCAGAGCATTGAGGCAAAAGAAAAGGTCAAAATTCAGGAAGAATCGCAAACACTTGCCACCATTACATTCCAAAACTACTACAGAATGTATGAAAAACTCTGCGGTATGACAGGGACAGCCGATACTGAAAGCAGAGAATTCAAAGAAATCTATAATTTAGATGTTGTGGTTATTCCTACAAATAAACCAATGGTAAGGGTAAATAGGCAAGATTTAATATTTAAAACACACAAAGAAAAGATTAATGCTATAGCAAATGAAATTAAAGCACGCTACGAAAAAGGTCAGCCCGTACTCATTGGCACAACAAGTGTGGAAAAATCAGAAGAGTTGCACAAGACTCTTACCAAGATGCGTATACCGCATATGGTATTAAACGCAAAACATCATGAGAAGGAAGCAGAAATTATTGCTCAGGCTGGCAAAAAAAAGGCATCAACAATTGCTACAAATATGGCTGGTCGTGGTGTTGATATTAAAATTGATGATGAAGTAGCTAAGCTTGGAGGACTATTTATACTTGGCACAGAGCGTCATGAATCAAGAAGGGTTGACAATCAGCTAAGGGGTAGGTCTGGCAGGCAAGGTGATCCTGGAGAGTCGAGATTCTTCTTATCTTTGGAAGATGATTTGCTGCGAATTTTTGGCTCAGAGCGCATTCAAGTTATAATGGATAAGCTCGGTATACAAGAAGGTGAAGCTATAGAAAATAAATTTGTTACAAGGGCTGTTGAAAATGCCCAGAAGAAAGTTGAAGAATATAACTTTGATATTAGAAAACACCTACTTGATTACGATAATGTAGCTAATACTCAAAGAAGCGTAATTTATAGGCAAAGAAAAGAAATTCTTGAAAGCGAAAGCATTAAAGACACGATTTTAGATTTTATAGATGACGTGATAAGTTCAATGGTGGATAGTTATTTGGAAAGCCTTATTGATTTAAAAGCACTAAAGCTAAAATTTAAGCAAATTTTTAATTTAGAAATTGAGCTTGACGAAAATGAAAATGATAGAGAAAAGATATTGGAACAATTAAGAAACCTTGTTCTTACAGCGTATAAAGAAAAAGAGGATATACTGCAAGATCAGATGAGAGAACTTGAAAAAAACGTATTACTGCAGGTTTTGGATTCTGCATGGAGAGAGCATTTAAAGAACATGGATGCTCTACGAGAGTCCATTGGGCTTAGGGGATATGGACAAAGGGATCCTTTAGTTGAATACAAAAAAGCTTCTTTTGAGATGTTTGAGGATATGATAAACAATCTTAAAGAAGATAGTTTATCAACTCTATTCCATTTAAAAATTGTTTTCGATAATTAAAACACCTTTTTCAAAAGATTTAATACTTACGATTGAAAAAAAGATAGATAGGATTGCTTTCGTTGACAAGAATACTATATATGAACAGAGTTCTTTACAAAAAATGTTTTCTATGGTATTTAAAAAGAGGAATTTGTCATTTTTTGATTATAATTTGCTAAACTGGGAGATGCTAAGTGATGAACAAAAAATACTGTATAACTACTTAAGGCATGTTAGCGGAGTGATTACTTATAAAGAATTAGGTGAAAGGCTTGGTTTTCACCAAAGAAAAATTGCTTATTTTATGAAAATAAATCCTTTTGTATACGTCGTGCCATGCCATAGGGTTGTTGCAAAAAATTCGATCGGAGGATATCAATTTTCTATTGAGCTTAAAAAAGAGTTATTGGATTTCGAAAAAAATTTTTAAGGAGTTTGCAGGATGGAATTATTTGATAAATGTATAAATTTTGTAGCTTATAAAGAAATAGAACAAGCTGGTCTTTACCCTTATTTTCAACCAATTTCAAGCGAGCAAGGCACAGAAGTGATTATTAATGGCAAAAAAATATTAATGCTTGGTTCTAATAGTTATTTAGGTTTAACAGTGCATCCAAAGGTAAAACAGGCAGCGATCGACGCAATAAAAAAGTATGGCACAGGGTGTGCCGGCTCTCGTTTTTTAAATGGGACATTGGATATTCATATAGAACTTGAAGAAAAGCTTGCAAAATTTACAAAAAAAGAAAAAGCTGTGCTTTTTTCAACAGGTTTTCAAGCAAATTTAGGTGCTATTGCGGGCCTTGTGGGGAAAGATGATTATGTAATAATTGACAAATCCGATCACGCAAGCATAGTAGATGGTACAAAATTATCATTTGGTGAAGTAAAACGCTTTTTTCACAATGATATGCAATCTTTAGAAAAAGTTCTTCAATCTATCGATATAAATGCAGGTAAACTTATTGTGATTGACGGCGTATACAGTATGGACGGTGATATTGCTAATTTGCCAGAGATTATTAATTTAAAAAAGCGCTACAATGCACGTGTTATGGTAGACGATGCGCACGCATTTGGTGTGATTGGTAAAAATGGCTCTGGTACTGCAAGTCATTTTAATTTAATTGAAAAGACCGATATTATAATGGGCACATTTAGCAAATCATTTGCTTCTTTAGGTGGTTTTATTGCAGCCGATACTTATGTAATAGATTATTTAAAGCACTTTGCGCGTAGTTTAATCTTTTCTGCAAGCATAACACCTGCATCATGTGCTGCAGTGCTTGCAAGCCTTGAGATTATGCAAAATGAGCCAGAACTGATAGGAAAATTATGGGCAAACACAAATCACATGAGAGATGGATTAAAAAGTGTTGGTTTTGATACTTTTCAAAGTTGTACGCCAATAATACCGGTGCTTGTAGGGGATGATATGAAAGTTTTGCAGTACAGAAAAATGCTTTTTGAAGAGGGCATTTTTGTTAATCCCGTAGTTTCTCCTGCTGTGCCTAAAAATAAGGCACTTATACGCTTGAGTTTAATGGCTACACATACATTTGATCAAATTGATTTTGCTTTAGAAAAAATTACAAAAGTAGGAAAGCACCTGGGTGTTATATGATTGTAGAAGCTAATAGTGATAGTTTAAAAAAGGAGTTTATAGATTTTCCGTTTTCTTTATATAAAAAAGACAAATTCTGGGTTGCGCCTTTGCGTTTTGAAGAAAAAAAATTGTTTGATCCCAAAAATCCATTCTATAAAAATGCTAAAATAAAATTATTTTTGTATAAGAAAGATGGTCAAACGCTTGGAAGAATAGCCGCGGTTGTTAACAAATGGCACAACGACTATCACAGGGATAAAGTTGGCTTTTTTGGTTTTTTTGAATGTATAAACGATTATGAGGTAGCAAAGAGTTTATTTGATAGTGCAAGCGAATATTTAAATCAAAATGACTTGAAATCGATAAGAGGGCCTGCAAACCCTTCACTGAATCACACATGCGGGTGTTTATACAAAGGCTATTTTCAAGAACCCGTTTACATGATGCCGTATAACCCTAAATATTATGTCGACTTGATCGAAAATTATGGGTTCAAAAAAGTGCAAGACTTGTTTGCTTTTTACTTATCTGTAGCAAACAAACCTAACTCAAAATACATAGAATTGAGCAAAAAGATAGTAAAAAAATACAATGTTACTTTAAGAAGTCTTTCAAAAAAATACTTTGAAAGAGATCTGGAAATTCTGTGGGATATTTATTGTAAGGCTTGGGCTGATAATTGGGGTTTTGTGCCCCCTACAAAAGAAGAATTTTTTTATTTGTCAAAAGATATGAAAAATTTAGTGAGCTCTGAACTTGTAATTATTGCTGAAAAAGATGGCATACCTTGCGCATACTCTGCCGTTATACCGGATTTTAATTACATACTAAAAAAAGCAAAAGGCTCAATTACGCCTTTAAGCTTTGTTTCTATAATTTCTACTATACCAAAAATTGACAATTATAGACTGATTACGCTTGGAATCATACCAGAATATAGAAAGTTGGGCATAGATTTGCTTTTATATATAAAAAGTTTTGAAGTAGTTGAAAAAAGAAACGGCAAAGGTGGAGAACTTTCCTGGACACTTGAAGACAATGATAAAATTAACAAAGCTATTACCTCAATGAATTCAGAACATTATAAAACCTACCGTATTTATGAAAAAAACCTCTAATTATTTATTTGGCTCTATTATATGCTCTTTTAATAACCCTTCATAAATCTTTTTTGATACAGCTGCTGCATAATGGCTGTCATAGCCATGTTCCAAAAAAACAACCATTATAATTTGTGGATTATGTTTTGGTGCAAATGATGCAAACCATGCTTGAGGTAGGTATTTTCTGATTTTATTTAGATCCCAATTGTTCTGTACGAGCAAATTATCCAGTTGTTTACTTGTAACAACCTGTGCTGTGCCTGTTTTCCCACAAATAGTTAAATTTGGTATGTATGCGTTGTGTGCTGTACCAATAGGGCTTGATACGGTTAGCTCAAGAGCGTTTTTTATTATCTCAAAATCTTTTTTAGCATTTTTTATATCGTATAGTAGCGTTTTGGGCTCTATATAACTTAAGCGTGGTTTATAAGCAACGCCCTCGTTTGCTATGATAGAAAAACCTACGGCAAGTTGTAGGGGTGTAAATAGCGTATAAGCTTGCCCTATAGCGCTTGTTATAGTATCCCCCAAATACCATGGTGTGTGAAATATTTTGTACTTGTACTGCGGAGAAGCAATAATGCCTTTTGATTCATATCCAAATAAACCTACACTTTCACCAAACCCAAATTTCTGTAAGTATTCGTCAATTGTTTTCATGCCTAGTTTCATGCCTATTTGGTACATAAAGACATCTGATGAGCCAGCTAAAGCCGTGTATAAGTTAATTTTGCCAAAACCACCGGCTTTCCAATCTTTAAAAGTATACGAGCCAATTTTTATTTCGTAAGGACAATACAGATAGGTATCTGGCGTTATTATGCCTTTTTGTAGGGCTGCAAAAATTAAAAAAGGTTTTATTGTAGAACCTGGTGGATATGCGCCTTGAACAGCTCTATTAAACAAGGATATTTTATCTCCTTTTTCTAGCTGTTGCCATTCTTGCTCTAAAATACCATTCACAAAATCGTTAGAGTTAAAAGAAGGCTTGCTTACAAGTGCCAACACATCTCCGTTGTTTCTTAGAATAACAACGGCTCCCTTATAGTTCCCAAGCGCATCATATGCTATCTGCTGAGCTTTATAATTTATAGTTAAACGTATATTTTCACCTTTTTTAGGATTTTGTTGGCCAAGTATTTTAACTGTTGTACCAGACACATTGCGTTCCACTTCCTTATAACCCCATGTGCCTTCAAGCTGCTTATTAAATAATTTTTCAATACCCATTTGCCCAACATAAGAACCAGTAGGTGCTCCCTTTTTTATATTTTCTTCATTAGCTTCTTGTATATAGCCAACAACAGGTGCATAGATATATGGGTTTCCTAAGTAAACCCTTTTTGGCTCAATTTCAACATCGACATTTTTTAGTATATCTTTATGAGATAATACCTCAAACACCTGGTTATGGCTTATATTGTTGGCTAGCACTTGAGTTGAAAAATAGCTGATAGAGTCGATTTTTTTCTCAATTTTTTCTTTAGGTTTTTCGAGAATCTTAGATAAAAGATCTATTTCTTTTGGGTCAGTCTTTATATTTCTTGTGAAATATAAAGTAAATGAAGGCTCGTTAGACGCAATAATATAATTATCAGATGTTAAAATTTCACCACGGGCTGGCCTTATGCCAATTAGGCGCAGGCAGTTATTTTTTGCCATTTCGTTGTATAGATTATAATTTATAACCTGTAAATAAAATAATCTGCCGATAATAATCAAGGTGGTTATAAGCAAAATAAACTTAATGTAGTTTTTTGCCGTATTGAAATTTTTTGATACGGGAATATCAATCTTTCTTGGCATAATTTATTTGCATAAGACTTTGAACTATGGAATAAAAGAAATACAACAACAAGACATTCAAAAGCGAAACAAAAAAAGGTACTTTTGATACTAAGTTATCATATGTGCCAATCAACAATAAAAGCGCAAAGATAAATTTAGAGCCAAATACTCTTTTTGAAAGATCGTTAAGAAATACTATAAAAACAAACGCAAAGGCATTGTAAAAAAAACCCGCCTGCTGCATACAATCTAATAAAAATCCTGCTAAAAAAGCCACAAAATAGAATTTATTAGGGCTGTTTGAATTAAGATGAGTACTGTTGGATATAGCTATTATAGTGATTATTAAAAAAGAAAAAGCCTCGTATGGTATAAAAAATATATAGCTACTGAATATCGAAAATGCAACAGCAATAAGCAAAATAATTACAAAAATTAAATATTTCAACTTAATTTACCACATAAACAAAACTATCATTTAAAAAAGTTTTGTCAATTTTAACAAGTGCAATCTTATAAAAGCCTCTTACCTCATAAATTTTTTCAATTGTGCCTACATTAATGTTAGGAGGCATGTTACCTATCAAGCCAGATGTTACCACTAAATTATTTTTTTGTATAAAACTTTGCGTATTTAAAAATTCTATCTTTGGTTCATTTAGCGAGCCTTTAAAAATACCTCTGAAATATTTGCCATTATTTATAATAAAACAATCTGCTACGAAATTGCTGTTAAATACAGTTTTAACTTTGTATAAATTACCCACTTTTGATTCCACTGTTCCAACTATATTAAGTTTTTGAGATACAACGGTTTTGTTTAGTATATCTTTTGCTGGAGCATTGGATTTTATATATATATAATTTATGTTAGAAAAATCTTTAAAAACAAAAGGGCATTTAATTAAGTGAGAATTGGCCAAGACATTTAGGTTATGTAGTTTTGCTTGTAACATTTTATTTTCTAGTGTTAATTTATTTACTTTGCTTTTTAAGCGGAAATTTTCTGTTTGTGCATTTTGTAAGGCTATATAGTTTTTTACAATATTTGCAATGGAATCTAAAGTATAAAATCCGCTAGTTTCAATAGGGTCTGCTATATATAAAATGCCCCTTGAAACAAAAAAATCAAAATTTGTATAGTGGTTTACTAATGATAAAATTGCTGCTAATATAGCATATACGAGAAGTTTTTTCATTCAATAGTAACTTCACTTAAAAAATCAAGGTTTTCAAGTACTTTGCCAGCTCCCAACACAACGGCTAAAAGTGGTTGGTCAAAAACTTTTACAGACAAGCCTGTTTCTTTTGAGATTAAAATATCCAAGCCTTTAATTTGTGATCCACCACCTGTTAGTATAATGCCACTATCTACAATATCACTTGCAAGTTCTGGCGGCGTTTGCTCTAGAGCTTCTTTTACAGCATTAACAATTAATGAAATAGGTTCTTTGGTTGCTTCACGAATTTCCTCTACAGTAATTTCAATTGAAGTAGGTATACCGGTAATCAAATCAACGCCTTTAATGGATATTTTTTGACTGTCATTTTCTTGTGGGTACGCACTGCCATAGTTTATTTTAATATTTTCTGCGCTTGATTCTCCAATTAAAACAGAGTATTTTTTCTTTATATAACTTGCTATGGCTGTATCCAGCTTATCACCGCCGCATTTTATAGACACACTGTTTACAATACCCCCAAGCGATATTACAGCTACTTCTGTTGTGCCACCACCAATATCTACTATCATAGAGCCAATTGCTTCTTGTACAGGAAGCTCTGCGCCAATGGCTGCACTCATTGGTTCTTCAATTAAATAGACTTCCCTTGCACCCGCATCGTTTGCTGCATCTTTTACAGCTTTTTTTTCCACTTGAGTAATGCCGTGAGGCACTGCTATTATAATCCTTGGTTTAAAAATAGTTCTTGAATTTTTTGATTTTTTTATAAAATATCTTATCATTCTCTCTGCTATTTCAAAATCAGCAATTACACCATCTTTCATAGGTCTTATAGCTGTAATATTCCCTGGCGTTCTACCAACCATTTCTTTTGCTTCTTTTCCAACTGCTAACACTTTTTCTGCGCCGTTGGGCTCTCTTTTTACCGCTACGACGCTTGGTTCATTTAGTATTATGCCTTTGCCATTTGCATATACAACTGTGTTTGCCGTTCCTAAATCAATAGCTATATCATTTGAAAAGTAATTGATAAGTTTACCAAACAAACTAGTCATTTTGTTCTCCTCTTTGAAAATCTTTTTTTAGACCACGTTCAACTTTTATAATGCTGGGTTCTTTGGATAAAACGCTTACGCACTCATTTATTTCATTGATGTTTGATACTTCTATTTCAAGCAAAAAAATATCTCGATCTGTTTGTTTTTTCATTTTAAAATCCGTTATATTTATATTTAAATTTGCTATTGCAGACGAAATCTTTGATATCAAACCAAGTGTATCTTTTGCATACACGGTAAGAATAGTTTTAACTTTCTTTTTTGATTCTTGCCACTGAGCTTTAATGAGGCGCTCTGAATTATAGCCAATCCTTGCAATATTTTCACAATCAATCCTATGTATCATAATAACACCATTTTTTGAAATATAGCCAATAATATCATCTCCAGCAACAGGGCTACAGCACTTTGCTAATTTTATATCAAAGTTGCTGCTTCCGTCAATAGCAATAACGAACCCAGATTTTACTTGAGTGTCAATTTCTCTTTTCTTTGTATCTTTTTGAGGCTCTAATGAGTTTATAAGACTTTGAGGATTTATTTTTTTAAGCCCTATATTTTCAAACAAATCATCTTCTTTCGACAAACCCAAACTAGAAAGGCTATCTTTAAAAGCTTTAGATTTAAGATAAGGGGCAAGCGTGATATTGTGTCTGAGTAATTCTTTTGATAATAAGTTTTTACCTATGACAATCATTTCTTGTTTTTCTATTTCTCTTACACTTTGCTTAATTTTATTTCTAGCCTTAGATGTTTTTACAAAAGAAAGCCAATCCCTTGATGGTTTATGAGAAGGACTTGTTAATATTTCTACTATATCACCGCTTTGCAATTCATGCCTTAAGGGCACCATTTTATTGTTTACTTTTGCGCCTGTGCACATATCACCAATTTTTGTATGAATTTCATATGCAAAGTCAACGCAAGTTGCACCTCTTGGCAGTACTTTTAAATCTCCAGCAGGTGTAAAAACGTATATTTCTCCACTCTCTAGGTCTGTTTTCATATCCCTTAAAAATTCTTGAGAACTTTCGTTTTGTGTATTTTCAAGTAGTTTTTTAAGCCATACAAACATTTTGTCATTCAAATTGAACTTTTTACCTTCTTTATAGCGCCAGTGAGCTGCAAGACCCTCTTCGTTTATTTCATGCATTTTTTGTGTTCTAATTTGAATTTCAAGCACAACATCTCCTGGCCCAAATACGGTTGTATGTAGCGATTGGTACATATTTTGCTTTGGCAGTGCAATATAATCTTTAAAGCGATTTAGCAGAGGTTTGTATATTTTATGTACCACACCTAGCGCATTGTAGCAGTCTTTCTCTGTTTCTGTAATAATTCTAAAAGCTACAAAGTCATAAATACTATCAAGGTCAACATTTTTTCTCTGCATTTTTGTATATATACTGTATATATGCTTTATGCGGCCATTAACTTCGCACTGAATGTTGTTTTGTAATAAATCTTCTTTTAAAGAATTTTCTATAAATCTTATATATTCTTCTTTTTTTTCTAAAAGGTTTTCTAGATAAGATTTTATTTTATTGTAGGTTTTGTAGTCAATGATCTCAAAGCTTCTATCTTCAAGCTCACTTTTTAGCCAGTATATACCCAGTCTGTGAGCCATTGGCGCATAGATATCTAGCGTTTCTTTCGCTATTCTTTTTCTTTTTTCTTCGTTTAAATAGACAATAGTGCGCATATTATGAAGCCTGTCGGCTAATTTTATAAGGATGACTCTAAGATCATTTGCTATTGAAACTAGAAGTTTTCTAAAGTTATCTGCTTGTTTTTGCTCTGCACTTTTATACTGCAAAGACTCAATTTTTGTAAGTGCTTTTACAAGCTTTAATACATCGGGACCAAAATTGCTTTCTATTTCCTCTTCTTTCGTTTGTGTGTCTTCCAAAACATCATGCAAAAGCGCAGCGGCTATTGTATTTTCATCCAAAAGCAATCTCGTTATAATCTTTGCTGTGTTAACGGGGTGGATAATATAGCTTTCTTTAGATGCACGTTTTTGTGTTTTATGTTTTTCATAAGCAAATGTAAAAGCTTTATCTATTAGATCAAAATCGAAGTTGCTTTTTTTTTGCTTTATTAAAGCGTCCCTTATGCTCTTTTTTAAATCTTTATATGCGATCTCAATATCTGGTTCTATTTTATACTCCAAAAGCCTTGTGCTATTTCTTTTAGTGCTATTACAGTATTTTTATGCATATTGGGTTTAACATTTATAAGTGGTTTATCTCCCCTATATAGCGCATGCGTCCTAATAGCTGCTACTTTTACTAAGGCGTATTTGCTTTCAATGTGCTCTAATGCTTTGTGTACAAGCTCAACAGTTGTTTCCATTATTCCTCCTTTCGCTTTTTTATATTAATTTCCAACTCATTTATTAAATTTTCTATATCTTTTTTGCATTTTGCTTCTTCGCAAGATACAATAGTTCGAATTTGTTGAACTGTTTTCTCTATTGAATAATTTACAATAGCATATTCAAAATTCCATACCTCATCTAACTCTTTTATAGCATTTTTTAACCGAATATCAAAATTGTTTCTTTGCGTTTTACTGATTCTTCTCATCCACTCTTCAAAAGAAGGTGGCAATAAGAAAATTGTCACAACAGATGGCATAATTTTTTTTATTTTAGCAGCCCCTTGGATATCTATGGTAAGTATTTTGTGTTTAGAGTTTGACTGAAGGGACTCTTTCGATATACCATAGTAGTTATCGTGGACATAAGAAAACTCAGCAAAAAAATCTTTTTTTATAAATTCATCAAACTTTTCTTTTCCTATAAAGTAATAATCAACGCTTTCTATTTCAATTGGACGTTTTGGTCTTGAAGTATATGTAACAATACGCTCAAAATTTGATTTTTCGAGGTTTTTTGCTATTGTTGTCTTACCCACGCCACTTGGGCTTGAAATAATAATGATCATAACTTAGGTCTCATTTATGCGCTCTGCCAATGTTTGGGGCGCTATTGCAGACATTATAATATGTCCTGAGTCTGTTATCAATATGGCACGCGTTTTTTTACCTTTTGTAGCATCAATAATCTTGCCCGTATTTTTGAACTCATCCTTTAGTTTTTTAATAGGTGTAGAGTCGGGACTTAATATTGCAATTACGCGCTCTTTGTTTACAATACTGCCAAAGCCAATGTTAACGCAAATTTTCATATTCGCTCCTTTAGGCTAATTCTCTAATTCTAGATCAATTTTTCCTTCATAGATATCCACCTTCGTAGGTTTTACCTTGATAAAGTCGCCCAACCTATAAACTTTTCTTGTTTTTCTTCCAATAATCATTTGTTTTTGCTCAAAAAATGTGTAGAAATCATCTTTTAGCGCACTATATGGCAAAAAACCTTCTGCAAATATCTCTTTTAGCTCAACAAACACTCCGCTTCCTATCATAGAAACAATGGTGCCGTTGAAGGTTTTACCTATGTATTTACCAACAAACCTTGCCTGTTCAATGTCTTTTGCAAAGTATTCGGCAGCTTCTGTGACAAGTTCTCTCTTTTGAACTTGCTTTACTATGCTTTCAAGTTTTTTATAGGGATACTCCTTCATGTTAAGTAACGTGCGGGAAAGTATTTTATGTATGATCAAATCGGGGAAGCGTCTAATAGGTGATGTGAAGTGTGTGTAATTTTCAAAACCGAGTGCAAAGTGGCCAATGTCTTCCAAGGAGTACTCTGCCCTTTCTAAACTTCTTAAGATTAATTTTGATACAATGCCCCTTTTGGTTGCGTCTATTGATTGAATAAATTTTTGTATTTTTTTTGCGTTTGTTTTTTTTGGAAATATATAATCCATTTCTTTTAGCTGTGAAACCAAATTCATTAGTTTGGTGGTTTGTGGTTTTTCATGAATTCTGTGTAAAAAAAGCTTTTTTTTATTTTTTAGATAATCTGCAACTGCTTTATTTGCAGCAAGCATAAATTCTTCTATTATTTCGTAAGCAAATATTTTTGGTCTTTGTACTATATTAACTACCTCATTATTTTCTATTATAAAGACTGGTTCTTTAATATCTAACTCAAGGCTGCCTTTTAAAAATCTCCTTGCGCTTAAAATTTTTGCCAAAATTTTCATTTTGTGCAAGTACGATTTTAAATTTTCATCACAATCAACTTTGCCATTTAGGCAATCTTCGACAAAATCGTATGTCAATCGATTTTTGTTTCTTATAATGCTTTTTGTAAATTTAAAAGCCTTTCGATTTCCCTTTTTATCAAAATCTAAAATTACTGTAAATGCAAGTCTGTCTTTGCCTGGCACAAGCGAGCAGATATCGTCTGATAGTTTTCTTGGTAGCATGGGTATATTGCTTTGAGGAAAATATACGCTAAATCCTCGATCAAGAGCGCTTTTTTCAATTGCGCTATTATCTTTGGCATAATAGCTTACATCAGCAATGTGTACGTAGAGTCTATAACCGTCGTTTAAAAACTCGATATCTATAGCATCGTCAAAATCTTTAGCATCAGCGCCATCAATTGTTAGTGTGCTTAAGTTCCTAAAGTCACTTCTGTCTACAAAATCTTCCTTACTTGGCTCATTTATGGATTGTAACTCACATCCAACTTCTGAATTAAATTCTGTTGGCAGGTTGTATTTGGCAATTATAATCGCCTCGTCGTTTTCAGATGAGTTAGAGTATGTTTGGATAACTTTAGCAACTTCGGTATTTTTTAGCTGTATGATTTGAGCTTTTACTAAGCTTTCTTCGTTTACTTTGCCTGATAATTTTATTAAAAATTTTGTTTTTAGTGGTACAAAAAAGTACGAAGAATTGATTTTCTTTACATAGCCAACCACATACTTATTGTGTCTTTTTGTTACACTTAAGAGTTTTGCTTTCGGATGCCTAGCCCAAATAAAAAGCACTTTAACCTCATCACCATCTTGTGCAAATTTATCTGAAAAATCAAATAAATCTTTTTCTACCGAATATGTATTTTCCTCTGTTATAATGGAATAGTGAGTTTTGTTAACTTTAAATAAGCCTTTTATAGTAATCTTTTTATTTCTATGTTTTTTAGACATGTTCAAAAAAATTCACTTTCCTATCTTTTGCTTTTGGGATTTTTAGTTCCTTGCGATATTTTACAATGGCACGCCTGGTTACCTGAATGTTATGTTTAATTAAGATTTGTCTAAGCGACTCATCATCCAATGGATTTGAGGCGTTTTCTTGCGTAATTGCAGATTTTACTATCTCTAATATTCTATATTTTGAGACGCCTTCTTTTGATTCGTTTGAAAAAAAGACTTTAAATGGATATATTTTTGATTTAAATAAAATATATTTGTTTGAAAGTGCCCTGCTTATTGTAGATGCGCTATAGCCAAGAAGCAAAGCTATTTGCGTCATAGAAAGCGGCTGAAGTAGCCCTTTCTCAAAAAACAATCTTTGCTTTCGCGCCACAATATTGGCTATTTTTAAAAGAGTTTGGTGGCGCATATTTAGAGCATCGTGTAGTATTTTTATTTCTTTAAGCTTCTCTTTTAGAAAAATTTCATCTTTAATCTGTTTTATAAGTGTTTCATTTACTATTAATTTATTTAAAAATTCATCGTTTATAATAGGAATAAACTCATTACCAATTTGCTTTATTTCTATATCGTAATATACAAAATCCTCATTATTTGCCTTTGCATAGCCATATAAGGGATAAGGCTTGAAAGCTTTTATTTTATCTATAAAAAATTGTACCTGTTGATTGCTGAAGTTTTGCTTCTGTAAACTTCTCATATCAAGCCCAAAAGTAAAAATAGCCTCAATAAATTTATTTAAGTTTTCAAAGTAAGGTTCATTTTTATAGAAAAGCTTGTTTTGAAAATGAAAAAACTCTTGTGTATCTTTGCTTGCGCAACCAATTGGGTCTGATTCCATTATTAAGTGTCTTACATAATCGAATTTTTCATCTGGCCCATAATTAGATAAATAACCCTTTTCATCAAGATTATTGATAATGTTTCCAGCGATTTCCAATTCTTGTGGGTTTAAGTTGTAAGATAAAATTAAATCTTCCAACAAGATCTGCTCAAATGTTTTTTCTTCTTCAATAAAATCCAGTTCATCGTATTCTTCTTCGCTTTCAAACTTTACTTTGTAGTTTTGTTCTAACTCTCTAAATTTACTTTCAAAATAATTATTTGGAGCGATACTGTAGTCTTTATCTATGTCAACTAATGGGTTTAATAAAACTAACTCGTCAATTTGTTCTTGCAACTCCAGCATGCTTGCGCTTAGAATCTTAAGTGATAAATCAAGTTGGTGGGTAAGAATAAGACCCAAGTTTATATTTAATTCATGTCTTAGCTCTACCATAATTATAGTTTAAATGTTTCGCCCAAATATATTTTAGCTAATCTCTCATCGTTTACAATATCCATCTTAGTGCCTTCTTTAATCACCTTACCATCATATAGTATATAGGCTTTATCTACTATATCAAGTGTTTCTCTAACATTATGGTCTGTAATGATTACGCCTAGACCTTTTTCTTTTAAAGCAAAAATCATTTTTTTTAGCTGTTCCACCATTAGTGGATCAATACCAGAAAAAGGCTCGTCCAAAAGTAAAAACTTAGGATTTGTTGCAAGTGCTCGCGCAACTTCAACTCTCCTGCGCTCTCCGCCGCTTATTGCGTAGGCTTTAGTTTTCCTTATATTAGTTAAGTTAAACTCTTCAAGTAACTCTTCTAAGCGTTCTTTTTTATTTTTTGTATCAACAAATTCAAGTACAGAATAAATATTTTGCTCCACTGCTAACCCAGTAAATACAGAAGGCTCTTGCGGTAGATAAGAGATGCCAATTTTTGAGCGCTTATGTATGGGCATTTTTGTAATGTCTTGATTATCAAGAAAAATTTGTCCACTATTTGGCCTTATAAAACCAGATATCATATAAAATGTGGTGGTCTTTCCGGCACCATTTGGACCTAAAAGCCCCACAATCTCACTTTTTTTTGCTGTTAGATTAATATTGTTTACAGCGATTTTTGTTTTGTATTTTTTAACAAGGTTTCTACACTCAATCATTGCTAACATTATATACTAAAGCGCTTTAAATTCAAATACATTTGTTGGTAGTGTAAAATACATTATTTGTATTTGCCAATGCCAAAGTGCAAAGGTACCAGGTTCGTTTTGCAATAAATATTAATGGGTTTTGTGCATTTACACAAAATTCTTGACAAAGCTGAGGGCACACATGTATATTTACTTAAAAATCAAGCCATGCGGCTAGTTATTAGGAGATAATATGGGAAATCAAGACATAGTAAAAAATAATTTTGGCAGTAAAGCTTTAAATTACAGATTAAGCTCAACACACTCAAATTCAGATGACTTGGAAAGAATGATTAATTTTTTAAAGCCCAAACATAATGACATTGTTTTAGATATTGCAACGGGTGCTGGTCATACAGCTATTGCTTTTGCTAAAGTAAACAGCAATGTAGTTGCTATTGATATTACCAAAGAGATGTTGTTGCAAGCTCAAATAGCATCAAAACAAGCTAGTGTAGATAATATTGAGTTTTTAGAAGCAGATGTGCACAATTTACCATTTAGAGATAATTTTTTTGATATCGTTGCCTGTAGGTTTGCAGTACATCACTTTTACAATGTACAAAAAACTTTAAAAGAGATGTGCAGGGTTTTGAAACCAGAAGCAAAATTCTATATTCTTGATTGTTCTGTTATTGACGGCGATGAAACAGAAATGGTAATTAATCGTTTAGAAGCTTTAAGAGATAGCTCGCATGTTTACTCTTTATCTAAAAGACAATGGATTAAACTACTTAAAGATTTGCCACTAGAGATTAAAAATATTGATCTTCTAAAAAGACAGTATAAATTGCCAGAATGGTTTGACAGAATGGGAACTAACAATGATAATAGACAAAAAATCTTTGAATTGTTAAATAACCTTTCAGAAAACTCAAAATCATTTTATCAATTTAGTCAAACATTTATAGATACATACTACATAGAGATAATTGCGAAAAAATTATAAAGGGCATTTAAGTCACCAAGATTTGTTACTTTCTTCTCCTGTATAAGTTTCTTTAGCTTTTTTGTCAACTAAACTTTATTCAAAGATTTTCTAAAAATCTCCAAAAAATAATTTTTTATTTTACACACCTTGGATGTGCACATGAAGAATACTATAGTTTCGGTTTTTTTGCAAAATTGTAAGTATTGCCAGTACGCTGAAATTTATTTATATGCTAAAATTTATCTTCACACAATATTGATTTCGATAAACATGAATTTGTTTCAAATTGAATATTTATGTGATTAATTTTTTTTTCTTTTAATATATTATATACTTTTTGTTTTATAATTTCCGTTTGACTTAACAACATGTCATTAAGTTCTATATGAATTTCTAAAAAAATATCATTGCCTGAGACGGACCACATATGAACATGGTGCACATTTTTAACGTTATCAATTGACTCGATAGCCATTTTAATTTCCTCTAAATTTAAAGTATCAGGAGAGCTTTCCATAAGAATTTTTGTTGACTTAATAAGCAATTGAATAGCTTCTCTTAGTATATAAATAGCTATAATAATTGTTAAAATTGAGTCTATCGCGTAAAACTTAAAATATAGTATTAAAAGTGCACTAACGATTACAGCGAAAGAAGCTAGTGCATCACTTAACATATGTAAATAAGTTGATTTTATATTAAAACTATGTTTTGATTTCGAATGTAAAATTATAGTGCTTAATATGTTACCAAAAAAACTAATTATAGCAAAAATTAGCATTGTTATGGGTACAATTTTATTTGGCGATATGAATCTCAGAATAGCTTCGAAAGAAATGTATAATGTAATTAAAATTAAAATACCAGAATTTATAAAAGCGGCCAAAATTTCAGCTCGTTTATAACCAAAAGTGTATTTTTGATTCGTTTTTTTATGGGCCAATACTATAGCGATGTAGCTAATAACTATGGATACAGAATCACTTAAATTATGCAGCGCGTCACTAATCAATAATAAACTACCAGATAAATAGCCCCCTAAAATTTCAAAACAACTAACAAAGAAATTAATAAATATTACTGCGATTATATTTTTGTTATCATTAGAACTATGCTGGTGCACAAATCCTCCAACAAATATTTACTTTATATTTTTATTTAACCATAAAAAAGTTTTTTTGTAAAGAAAAGAAACTATTACACTTATCCCTCTTTGTCAAGTCAAATTTCTAATACAAGGCTGATCTATTGATGCCAAGAAGCTATGTCTGACCTTTATTGATGTCTGAAAAAGGGGACAGGCTACTTTATTCTATCTTCTATTTCTTTTTTGGTCTTCCATTTCGCTTTATGGTTGGTTCCAAGCCAAATACTTTTTTAATTCTTGCTTGCCATTTTTTACCTATAAAAGTAGCCTGTCCCCTTTTTTCCACGTAGACTAGAGCTTTTTAAACATGAAAAATGCTTTTCTATCTCATGTCTCAAAGCCGCTCGATAACTTTTTATTGTCTAAAGATGGAAAATTACTTAGCTTATAAGTAGATTTGCATCTAATTTACCTAATTCGAATAGATTTTGTGAATTCACACAAAACTCTTGGCAATAGACCACTTGTTTTTGCAAGACTTGTTTGTTTGTGCTAATATCATTTCTTGAGGTTTAGGGATGAAGAATATTTTATCAATCATACTTATTGGAATGGTTGCCATTGGTTTATCAAGCTGCGCTACAAATAAGCCATTGGCGCTAAATAGCATAAATATCAATAAATCCATGCAAGTTGAGCCTTTGGATGAACTAATTAAACAATTTAGTAAAACAAATAATTCTTTAATACCAAAATCGCAATTCAATAAGGAGCTTTCGCCATCAAACATAGCAGAATTAGCTGTTATATTAAACCCAAATCTTAAGATAGACAGATATGATTTAAATTTAGCTGAAGTAAATTTAGAACAATCAAAACTTTTACCAAATCCACAGATAAGCTTTAGCATTTCAAAACCAATATCTGGAACTTTAACAAATCCATATATTGAATATGGTATATCGCCGTCTTTTGATATTGGCTCAATAATTCAAAGGAATACTAAAGTTAAAATTGCCCAATTAGAATTTGAATCAAAAAAATTACAGCTTAAGTGGGATGAGTGGCAGACTTATGAATATGCAAAGCTACTTGCGCTAAATTTTATAATACTATCAAATAAACTGGATTTATATAAAGAAATTGAACATTTAGATCAAGAAAAATACGACCACATATACAAAGCTTACAAAGAAGGCTTAATAGACCAATCAGTAATATTGAATGTTCAAAGTCAGTTGCAACAATCAGAGCTTGAAGTCCAAGCCAATGAAAAATTGTTAAACGATTCAAAAAGCGCCATTTATAAACTGTTGGGACTGCCATACAATTACACATTACCTATAAATACAAGATTAAAATTTAAACCACTTCAAAACTTTAAAGAAGAAGCACAATTGTTAAACAACGTCAAAAACAGACTTGATTTGATTGCGCTTAAACTTGCTTATGAAAGCAACGAGGAAAAATTAAGGCTGCTTTCTTTTTCTGCATTTATGCCAATTAGCGTGAGTTTTCCTTTTGTGCGTGATACTTCAAATGTTCATACAATAGGTTTTGGCGTAAGTATAAGTTTTCCTATATTTAACCAAAATCAAGGTCCAATAAAATATGCTCAAATATCGGGTAAAAAAATATACTATGAATACATAAATAGGATAAAAGATGCCCAGACTGATATAAACAAAGCCATGTTCAATGTGAAAAATATTAATCAAACGTACGCAGCTATTAACAGGTATTTTAAAGAGCTACAGTCAAAAGAAGCTGTCTATAAAGAAGTATTTAAAAGCGGAAACATAGGATTGTTACCTTATTACAATTATAAAATCAATCTTTTAAATCAGAGACTAATATTGTTTGAACTACAACAAAACTTGTATAATAACCTCATTGCGCTTGAAGTTTCCAGTGGTGAAAATCTAAACATAATTGATTAGTTTTTTATTTTTTCTTTACAATGCTAAATAAACTAAATAAAGAAGGGGCAAGTATGAGAGAAGCAAATGCACCAAAAATCAATCCCCCTATAGTAGCAATTGCTAAGGGTTGTAGTAGGTCTGTACCTCTGCCTATACCGATAGCCAAGGGTAAAAATCCAACAATATCAGCGCTCATTGTCATAATAATCGGTTTTAGTCTGCTTCGTGTAGCAAGTGCCACACTTTTGTGGCTGTGTTTGCTATTTAATTGCCTTGATCGTGAAAATATCAATATAATGTTGTTTACTGCAATTGCAAAAACAAGCAGTATGCCCAAAAAGGCTGTACTGTCAAGGTCTACTTTTGTTACCAACAGTGATAATAAAGAAAAACTTGCGGTAGAACTAATAGCTATTATTGCAGCTATTGCGCATTTTTGACTCGAAAATTGAAAACCAAACAGTATCAGTAAAATAAAAAGTGCAATTGTTAAAATTAGATACATATTTTGAAAACTTTTTGTCTGTTGTTTATAATAACCACCAATAGAATAGCTAATATCATGTGGCAAATTCATATGTTTTATAATATTTTCAATACTACTTGCTGCTGTAGTTAAACCTACATGAGCATATGGTTTTAACCAAATGTAAGAATAAGGCACCAAATTTTGATGTGTAATATACGGAACGCTGGTTTTTACGTTGATATTTGATAGCATATTTAAACTCATAGGTTTATCGTTGTGTATTATATCTAAAGATTCAAGCTCTTTTGTTGTTTGTGGTTTGTTTTGAAGCGTTATTCTTATTGGAAATAATTGTTCACCTTTTAATAAGTACCCCGCATTTTCGCCCCAAAAGTAAAGTTTAATGGTGTCAGATATATTTTTTGAGTTCATATTATTTATTGTAGCAAAGTATGATGGATTAAACTCTATTTCTGGCCCAGCCGATGGAGATTTGTATGTAACAGCCTCAAAATCTTTATTTTTTGACAATATTTTGTAAATTTTTTGTCCTTCTTTAAATAATTGATCAGGGTTGCTACCAAAGAGAAAAACCTCTAAAGGAGCGTGTGAGCCTGATAAATCACCTAGTCTATTTACCATAACCTGCGATGAATTTAGTGATATGAGATTTGGTGCAAGAGTTTTAAACTTTTTGTCTAACTCTAACATTACTTTTTGAGTGCTTTCTTTTCTGTTTTCTTTTAATACAATCATCATTATAGCTTTGTTTGGTGTGGAAAAAGAGTTTCCAAAGCCTCTGCCGACCATTAAAGAAACCCTTTTAACATTTGGATTTTTAGAGGCCTCATTCATTAGAAATTCACCTACTTTTGTTGTAGTCTTAACGCTGCTTCCAACCGGTGTTCTAAATGGCACAGAAATTAAGCCTTCATCCCACTTAGGCAAAAAAGCGGTAGGAAGATTTTTAAAACTAATATAACCTATTGTAGCTACTATAAAAAGAACAATGATAGATATCCATGGTCTTCTCATAAAAAAAATTAATGTGTGGCTAAACATAAAATAAAGATGTCTATTTTTTGTTTTGTTAGAATTTTTTGTTTTGCGATACGCAAGCATTATAGATAGTATTGGTGTAAATGTTAAAGCAATAAATTGTGAAGAAATAAGGGCTATTATTATAGCAATAGCCATGTGTTTAAATAGTAAGCCCAGTGTGCCAGGCAAAAAAATGAGCGGTATAAACACAACAGTTGATGTAATCGTAGCTAAGCTCATAGGCAACAATATATCCTTGAGCCTTTTAAAAACACCTGTCATTCTATCTTGTATATCGCCAGTTATACCTTGTAAGCCACGCTCGATAATAACTATTGCATGGTCTATCATTGCACCAATTGAAGCGCAAATTCCCCCTAATGTCATTATGTTTAACCCAAAGCCCAGCAGGTATAGTGCAATAAAAGTTAAAGACAAAGAAAGCGGCACCACTATAAATACGCTAAAAGCACCATCTATTCTTCCAATAAATAGCATTACAACAACCAAAGCAATGATACTGCCAATAATAAGCGCAATCCATACATCGTTTAGATTACTTTTAATCAAGTCACTTAAATCATAAATCTTTATTAGGTTTATAGTAGAAGGCAGCCTCTCTTTAATTGTTTCAACAACTTTTTGAAGTTCTTTTGATACTTTTACTTCATTAGCCTTACTTTGTGAAAGTATGTCCATTATTAAAGCGTGCTTATACCCAGATACTTTCGCATCTTTTATTAGAGGTGGGTTTTGACTTTTTATACTGGCAATACTACTTAATGTCAATGGAATGTATTGGGAGTTTTCCGATTTCACAGATATTGTAAAATTGGATAAGTCTTTAATGTTGTTTGGCATTTTTGTGGTTGACAAGGTTAATTGTTGATTGAAATAGTTTATTACCCCAGAAAAAAATGGTCCTTCATTTAAAACAAGAGAATTTATGACTTCTTGGGGTGATATTCTATACTGTAGTAATTTTTGAGGATTGAGAGCTATATTAATCTCAGGCCAACCACGTGAAGTTTCTTCTACTTTATAAACACCATTTATACCAAGCAGCATAGGTTTTGCCTGAAAATAGTAGTAGTTCATCATGTTTGCACTGTCAATTTTGTTTGAAACAAGC
>NZ_MDSU01000012.1 GCF_002119425.1 Desulfurella amilsii
CATAGCTGACGAAGTCCACGAGCTTAAAGGCGGTGAAACAGCGCAAGGGCAAGCGTTGGCTAACCTGACAAGTGCGTCTAAAAAAGTATTAGCTTTGACAGGAACACTTATGGGAGGTTATGCAAATAATTTATTTTATCTAATGTGGCGTGTTGCACCGCAGATAATGGTAAAATTAGGTTTAAATTACGATAAGCCTCAGGAGTTTATAGAACGCTTTGGGGTTTATGAAAACATTACTGTTGATTACAAAAGAAACAAAGAGTCAATAGGCAATAAAAGAGGGGTAAGAAAGGTATTTAAAGAAAAGGCAGGCATAAGTCCCTTACTTATCTCTTATCTGCTTGAAAATTCCGTTTATATAAAGCTTGCGGATATATCATCAAGTTTGCCATCTTATGAAGAAGAGATTATTTCGGTTGAAATGTCCGAAGAGCAGGCAAAAGTATATAAAAATTTTGAAGCAAAAATAACAGATAAAGTAAGAAAAATGCTGGTTATGGGTAGCAAAGCAGGTTTGGGTAAGATGGTTCAATCGTTGTATGCTTTACCAGATGGTATTAGGCGTGGTGAATCAGTAGAACTTGGAAGAG
>NZ_MDSU01000013.1 GCF_002119425.1 Desulfurella amilsii
GAGCTAAAACAAGCTTATGCTAACTTAACAAACGCTATAGCTCAGCTAAACCAATTGCTCAACGAGCCCATTGATAAAACACATACATTTGATCAGGTAGCGGATGTTGTTAACTTAAAAACACCCCTTGACTCACTTTATGCTCAAACAGACAACCGTCCAGATATTAAAGCACTATCATTTGCAATTAACAAAGCCAAAGCTCAAGTAGGTATGGTAGAGTCTAGCTATTATCCTCAGGTACAATTAAAGGCAAACTACAACCGCAATGGTCAAAACCTCGATATGAACAATAACCCATACGCCGATAACTCCATCTATAGCCTAAACATAATTGCAAACTGGGATATATTTGACTGGGGTAAAACAAAAAATGATGTACAAGCCGCAAAGCTACAACAGATTGCCCTAGAAAATGAACTGGCTAATCTAAAAACACAGTCCAAAACTCAAATACTAAACGCATACGATCAAGCTGAAGTAGCATACCACAATATCTCAGTATCCCAAACTGCCCTAAAAGAAGCAAATGAAAACTATAAGCTAACCAATGAGCGCTATCTAAACCAACTTGCAACATCCACAGACATACTTGATGCAAGAACACTTCTTACTCAATCTGAGTCTAACTACTATGGAGCTATATATGGGTACTGCATAGCGCTAGAAAACCTTGCAAATGCTGTTGGAAAGTCAGATGAGTTTGATTATTTGATTAGGTTTAAATAAGGAGGTCTTGCCCCATGTCTAACTCTAAGAAAAAGCTTATTCTTATTGCCAGCGTAGTAGTAATTACCATTGCTTTGATAATCTACTGGATATACACAAGAAACCAGGTTTCTACAAATGATGCCCATATAGATTCACATATTTACTATGTATCGCCAAAGGTTGGAGGTCTCATAAAGTCTGTATATGTTGACAACTTCTTTCATGTAAAGAAGGATGAGCTCCTTGTAAAAATTGATCCGATTGATTATGAAAATCAGCTAAAGAGCCTAACTCACAAGTACAATGCAACACTTGATACCATAGCAAGCCTAAAGCAAGAAGCACTATCAGTGCAAAAAAGCTCAACAGGCCAGATAGGCTCGTTAGAAGAAAACATCAATGCCGCGCAAGCTCAGCTTGAATCATACAAGGTAAACCTTCACAAAGCTCAACTTGACTTAAAGCGCTACCAAAACCTCTACAACCAAAGGGTAGTATCTGCAAATGAATTTGAAATAGAAAACCAAAAGTACCATGGAGCTTTATCTGCATTTGAAGCCCAGCAAAGAACAATACAATCCCTTCAATCACAAATTGCTTCCGTATCAAGCTACACCCACCAAGTAGCTAAGATTAACGAGCAGATAAAATCCTATGGAAACCAGCTAAAAAGCTTAAAAAACCAGATAAACATAGCCCAAAATAACCTAAAACACACAAATATAATAGCTCCAGTTGACGGTATTATAACACAAAAAAACATAGAACCAGGCCAATACGTCCAGCCAGGTCAAACCCTGCTTATGGTAGTGCCATTAAGGGTTGCCTGGGTTAATGCAAACTTCAAAGAAAACCAGATCCACAGAATTAAAATAGGTGACAAAGCTACAGTAACCATAGATGCTTACCCGGGTGTAAAATTCAAAGGCTATGTAAAAGACATAGATGCAGGTACAGGCGATAGGTTTTCTTTGCTTCCGCCGCAGAATGCTTCTGGCAACTACATAAAGATAGTCCAAAGGGTCCCTATAAGAATACAGCTCTACCACTACGATTACAAAAAATATCCCTTAAGGGTTGGTCTAAACTCTGAAGTAACAGTGCATGTTAAGTAAGAGGCCAGTATGCAGCAGAAAGTAAACCCGTATATAATTGCACTAACTGTGATGATACCTACATTTATGGTACTGATGGACACATCTATCGTAAGTGTAGCTCTGCCATACATTGCAGGCCCATTGTCTGTTACATCAGATGATGCAGCTTGGACTCTAACGGTCTATATTGCAGCAAATGCTATAATCTTGCCAGTTACGGGTTTTTTTTCTCAAAAATTTGGTAGAAAAAAGTTTTTTTTGACAATGGTTATTGGCTTTACAGTAACTTCCTTTTTGTGCGGAATTGCTCCAAACCTTGACCTTTTGCTTTTGTTTAGAGCACTACAAGGCTTTAGTGGTGGCACACTTCAGCCACTGTCTCAGGCTATATTGATGGAGAGTTTTCCATTAGAAAAACGCACACAGGCTATGAGTATATTCTCTATTGGAGTGGTGTTTGCTCCAATTTTGGGACCATTGCTTGGGGGGTATATTGTAAACAATTACGATTGGCGCTGGATGTTTTTAATCAATGTGCCATTTGGCATACTTGCTATCATAATGATAATTTTGTTTATTTTTGATCCAGATTACGCTAAGGCAAAAAAAGAATTAAAAATCGACTATACAGCACTTAGTTTTCTTGTATTAGGTATTGGTTCACTCCAGACCATGCTAGATAGGGGCCAAGAGTATGATTGGTTTAATTCTAATTTTATTGTAGTGTTAGCATTAATAAGTTTCTTTTTTATTTCCATTTTTTTAATTAAAAATTATTTTTCAAAAACACCGCTTATTAGGATGTATTTGTTTAAAGACAAAAATTACGCATTTAGCGCTATCGCTATGTTCTTTTTGGGTTTTTTGTTTTTTACAACAGTAGCATTATTGCCAAATTTGGTGCAGACATTATTAAAGTATGATGCCTACACAGCTGGTCTTATTATGATGCCAGGTGGCGTTGCAAGCTTGATTGTAATTATTATACTTGGAAGATTTTCTACTAAAATTAATCAAAAAATAGCTATTTTTATCGGTAGTTTGATTGTTTTTTATTCGCTTTATTTAATGGAGCAGATAAATTTGACTGCATCGCCATACTTTATTATCCTTGGAAGAGTAATAATAGGCTTTGGGTTACCTTTGATTTTTATACCCATAAATGTGCTTGCTTTTAATTTTTTAAAAAAAGAAGATATAAACGAGGCCAGTAGTGTTATAAATTTTACAAGAAATATTGGTGGAAGTTTTGGGATATCTTTTATGATTGATACGCTTGTACAAAGAAGGTTGGAATTTCATAGAGACGCGTTGGTTTCGCACATAAATAGTTCAAACCCAATCTTTAATGGTTTATTAGAACATATGAGGCAGTATTTGGTTACAAGAGGTTTTTCTTTTGCTGACTCATACCATAAAGTAATTGCTTTGGCAAACAATACGCTTAATGCGCAAAGTTTGATAATGTCCTACCAGGACGCATTTCATGTAATGATGTGGATGTCGGTAATCTTTATTGTATTTTTACCTTTTATCAAAAAAGTAAAAAGTAAATCCAATACACAAGTTAATACTGAAATGTAGACATTAAATTGCAAACTTTTATTTTTTGTAAATTTCAAAAGAGTTTGATAAATTTTCATATTGGTATATAATAGCAGTAAATTTTTTTGGAGGAAGATGAATGTTGGATTTTTTTAGAAAGCACAGAAAGTATTTTTTTGTAGTGCTTGTTCTTGCTACATTGAGCTTTGTAGCAGGTGGTGCGTACCTTTACGTATCAGGTCCGTTTAAAACAAGTCAGGATGTAGCAATTAAAGTAGGTTCTACAAAAATTTCTTCTCAAGAGTATTTAAACACATACAATCAGCTGTATAGTTTTTATTCTAATTTGCTTGCTCAGATGAAAGGAGGTAATGTAACAGATCAGGATATCAAAAATTTACACCTAAAGCAAAAAACTGCCGATTTACTCATAGACAAGGTATTATTATTAAAAGAGGCTAAAAGAGAAGGCATAGAAGTAACAAAAGAAGATATCCAAAAAAATATAGAGAAAAATCCTGTATTTGCTGAAAACGGCAAATTTTCAAAAGAAAAATATCTACTTGTATTAAGGGAGAATCATTTAAAGCCAGCAGAATTTGAAAATTCTATCAAAAACGATTTATATATTGAAAAATTGAAAGATTCAATGGCAAAGAAAATCAATATTACTGATGTGATGGCAAAAAAGTACTTTACAGACAATTTTTCAAATATCAAGCTATCCTATGTAGATTTTAATGCAAGTGCATTTGCAAAAAAAGTTTCTTATAATGACAGCGATTTAAAAGATTATTACAATAAAAATAAGCAAGAATTTATGCAACCTGCAACGATTAATGTTAAATATGCTGCAGTCGATACATCTTATTTAGCACCAAAAGAAAAAGTCACAGACGAGGAGATGAAAAGCTTTTACGATACACATACGCAAAGTTTTCAAATGCCAGCAACGTATGAGCTTGCACATATACTAATTAAGCCAAAAGGTAACTCTAAACAGGATATACAAGAAGCACAAAAGAAAGCAGAAGAAATTTACAAACAGCTAACACCAAATAATTTTGAGCAACTTGCAAATCAATATTCAGATGATCCCTACAGCGGACCAAAAGGAGGCGTTTTAGGCTGGCTATACCCTGCAATGTTTAAGCCAGACAACACATTTGCTAAAGTTGCTTTTAGTTTAAAGAAAGGAGAGATTTCAAAGCCTTTTCAGACGCAGCTGGGCTACGAAATAGTGTATTTGATGAACACAAAGCCCACACAAACAGTTAGCTTTAATGAGGCAAAACCATATATTGAAAAAATGTTACAAGCGCAAAAAGCCCAAGATAATTTATTTAGAGAAAGCAAAAGAATAGCTTTGATGATTAAAAATCCCGCGGACTTTGATAAAATTTGCAAACAAGAAGGGCTAAAGGTGCACCAAACTGGTTTGGTTGCTATAAATTCAGGTATTTTGCCACAAAATATACTGCAAAAAGCTTATGAAGCTACAACAAACACACTGCTAGGTCCAGACGAAGTAAAAGCAAACAACAATACTGCTTATTTAATTTATGAGACGATTGAAAAAAATAATCCATACTTGCCAGATTTTGATAAGATAAAAGGGAAAGTTGTACAAGCCTACACTAAGTATAAAGCCACAGAACTTGCAAAAGAGGCTTTCTCTAAAGCTGTTGCCCAAAAACCACTAGATTTACAAAAAATTACTACTCAATACGGTTTGAATATTCAGGCAACACCGATGTTTTCTAAGATGAACCCAGATTCAAATTTTACATGCTTCAATAAACCGGAAAATATCGATTTTATCTTTAAACAAGCTGTAGGTTTTGTTGGAGTGTGCAGTGCAAATAGTGATAATTATATTTACAAAATCGCGGACAAAAAAGCTGATATGAATATGTTTGAACAATACAAAAATCAACTTAAAGTCCAGATGAAAGATGAAGAGGTTAACAAATCGCTGGATAATTTGTTAAAGGAACTAAAAGCTAACACAAAAATTGTAATCAACCCTCAAATTGTGAATGAAAGCAACAATCGATAAAATTATTGAAACATTGAAAGACATTTACCCTTCTTTGCAAGAGCCCATTGTTACTGAGGTGGCAAGGGAGGGTAACCCTTTTTTTGTTTTAATTTCAACTATACTGAGTTTGCGCACAAAAGATAAAACAACAAAACAAGCTACACAAAGGTTATTGAGCGTTGTAAAAACACCAGAAGAAATGCTTAACCTATCTGTAGAAAAAATTTCACAGTTAATCTACCCTGTGGGTTTCTACAATGTGAAGGCTAAAAATATTTTAAAGGTGTGTAAAATACTCGTTGAAAAATACAACGCCCAGGTGCCAGATAAACTCGAATATTTGCTTAATTTGCCAAATGTAGGCAGAAAAACAGCCAACCTTGTTTTATCCAAAGGTTTTAATATACCGGCAATTTGTGTTGATATACATGTACATAGAATTTCTAATAGATTAGGCATTGTAAAGACAAAAACACCAACGCAAACGGAATTTGAACTAACGAAAGTTTTGCCCAAAAAATATTGGATAGAGTACAATGATTTGCTTGTGCCATTTGGTCAAAATATCTGCACTCCTATTTCGCCTTTTTGTTCAAAGTGTAAACTTGAAAACATGTGTTTAAAAGTAGGCGTAAAAAGTTCAAGATGAATGGCGTCGAGATACTAAAGTTTTGTGCAAAAGATAAAATCAGAGGTTCACTAGATATTGCAGTAGATATTATTGAAGCTAGTTTTTCTATTGCAAGGGATTTAAAAACACAAAAATTGATAGCACTGCTGGAAAAAATTATGAAAAACCAACCTTCAATGGCTCTTGTAATAAAGACGTGTTCTAAAATAATACATTTAATAAAAAATAATAAATTTGATGACATAATTTTATTAAAAAGAGATTTATTAGATGCCAGCCAAAAAATTTGTTCTAAGGTAGCTAGGTATTTAAATAATAACTCAATATGCACTATTTCTTACTCTAAAGAGGTATTCTGCAGTATTGTTAATTCAGACTGCAAAGAAATATATATTGGTATTGCCAATCCCAAAAAAGAAGGAGAAACTTTTGCTTTAAACTTAAAAGATAATGGCAAAAAAGTCGTATTGTTTGAGGATAATAATTATCTATTTGGTGCTACAATGTGCGACATATTTATAAGTGGCGCCGATGCTATATTTGATAATGCTTTTGTAAATAAATCACAAACATTTTCTTTGTGTTTGTTTGCTAATTATTTTAAGAAACCTTTTTATGTTATAGCGAACAATTATAAGTATCTATCGCCAGATTTAAGAAAATACTATAAAATCTTACAAATGCCAAAAAAAGAGGTTACCAAAAAAGATTTAGATGTGTATAATGTGTATTTTGAAGAAATACCACTAGAATTAGTTACACTAATAAGGGGGTAGAATTTGGAATTTTTATTTGGGCCTGTTCCATCAAGAAGATTAGGTTTAAGCCTTGGTATAAATATTATACCACATAAAACTTGTAACTATAATTGTGTATATTGTGAGGTTGGAAAAACCACCAATCTTACAAACCAAAGACAATCATTTTACAATATTGAAGATATAAAAAAAGACTTTATTGAGCATGTAGACAAAGTGGGCAAATTTGATTTTATAACTTTTTCTGGAAGCGGTGAACCTACTTTAAACAAAGATTTAGGAGAGCTCATTAGGTTTGTAAAAAGCTTTAACAGAGCAAAGATTGCTGTTTTAACAAATGGCAGTTTGCTTTATTTAGAAGATGTAAGGCACGATCTTTATGAGGCGGATGTTGTAATACCAAGCCTTGATGCAGCGCAAGAGGCTGCTTTTAAGCGTATTAACCAGCCGCATAAAGAGCTGAACTTAAAAAATATCATAGAAGGTTTAAAATTATTTGTGCGAGAATTTAAAGGTGAAGTATGGCTTGAGATTGTGTTTGCAAAAGGCATAAATGACAAAGATCAGGATATTGAAGCTCTAAAAAAAGCTATAGAGTATATTGGTCCAAAAAAAGTACAAATTGGCACGATTGAGAGGCCACCTGCATTTAGAGGCATAGAAAAACTATCAAATGATAAACTTATGCATATTTATATGGCTTTGAAAGATTATAATGTTGAGCTTATTAAACCATTTTCAGATAAAAATGTAAATTTTAAAGAATTTTTAGAAAAATCTATAATAAAAATGATAAGTATAAGACCGTGTTCTGTCGAAGAGCTTGCAGATGTTTTTGATACTGAAAGAAAAGATATCTATAATATAGTATCCCAATTAATTAACAAAGAAAAAGCTTTTAAAAAAAATTTTGGCAACAAGGAATTTATTAGCGCAAGGAAGTAGTTATGAATCAGGCTAGCGTTGATTATAAAAAAGAGTCAAGAATAGTAATAAATAGATTACTTATTGCATCGACTTTTATAAATGTGGGGTTAACTATTGTAAAGTACTTACTTGGTAAATGGATTGGCAATGTTGCCCTTCAAGCAGATGCCTTGCATTCAGCTTTAGATGTGTTATCCAGCGTTATTGTGTTTAGCGCTATGTTTTTTTCTTATATAAAAACCGATAAATTTCCATTTGGATTGTATAAACTTGAGAATATAGCTTCCAGTCTTGTATCTTTGCTTATTGTATTAACGGCATTTGAAATTGGATATAGCTTATTTGAAAAACACGAGGTTTTACATGTTAGTATTTTCAAACAAGTTTTAACAGCAGGTATACTTTTTTTGATTGTTATTCTTATGTTTTTATACAGTCGTTATGAAAAAAAAATTGGCATAAAATACTCTTCAAGTGGTATAGTTTCTGATGCAGAACACATTAAGAGCGATTTGTTTTCAATTTTTATAATTATTTGCAGTATTATTTTTTCAATTTATGGTTTAAACATTGATAAGTATGTGGCTGTTATAATTATAGTCATGATACTGCACTCTGGTTTCGAATTATTTAAAAACTCGACACTTGCACTCCTTGATATTAATATTGATAAGAAAACAATCAAGGCAATAAATCTCGAAATTTCACAATTTGAACATGTCAACGAGATTACATCAATTAAAGGTCGAAAAAGTGGCCGCTTTATGCTTTTAGAGATTATTGTAAAGTTTGATGTAGCAAGTTTTGAAGAAGCACACAGGTTATCTACAGAAATAGAAAAACGTATCTATGAAAAGTTTCCCAATGTTGACAATGTAATTGTTCACTACGAGCCTATGGAAAAAAATATCGTAAAAATTTGTATTCCTCAAAGCAAAAATAATCAGATATCAGAAGATTTTAGCAATAGCAAATTTTTTTTGATTATAAATTACGATTTATCAAGACAAAAGATTTTAAATATACAAGAAAAACAAAACGACTTTTTAGAATTAAAAGAGAAAAAAGGTATACAGATCGCTTTATTTTTAGTAAAAGAGGGTGTAGATATTATTGTATCTACACAGCAGATTGTAAACACGGGCCCATATTTTGTTTTTAAAACGCACAACAAGAAATTTTACATGGTTCAAGACGCTAAAATCGACAATTTAGAACAATTATTAAAAAATATATCAAATAAAATTAACATTAAACATGTAATGGAGGAAGCTTAGACATGATAATTATTGGATCAGATCACGCAGGTTTTGCTATGAAAGAAATTATAAAAGAATATTTATTGGGGCTAAACTATCAATTTGAAGATGTAGGCACATTTAGCGAAGATTCGGTTGATTATCCGGATTTTGCGAAAAAAGCAGCAAAAAAAGTACAAAATAGCGATAATTTTGGTATACTTATTTGTGGAACTGGACTTGGCATGAGCATTAGCGCAAATCGGTTTGCGGGTGTTAGGTGTGCACTATGTCATGATGCATACACAGCTGAATTTGCGCGCAAGCACAATAATGCAAATATATTGGCGTTTGGTGGCAGGACAACAGGGGTTGAGATAGCAAAGCAAATGGTGTATATTTTTTTGAACGCGTCTTTTGAGGGTGGGAGACACCAAAGACGCGTAAATAAAATTGACACAGAAGGTGAAGAATGAATTTAAAAAACTCTTTAAAAGAAACTGATTTAGAGCTTTTCAATGCTATAGAAAAAGAAAAGCAAAGGCAAAACTATTCTCTTGAGATGATTGCCAGCGAAAACTTTGTATCAAGAGCAGTTTTAGAAGCGCAAGGCTCAGTTTTGACAAATAAATACGCAGAAGGCTACCCAGGCAAGCGCTACTATGGTGGTTGTGAGTTTGTAGATATTGCAGAACAATTAGCTATAGATAGAGCAAAACAACTATTTGGCGCAGAATATGTAAATGTTCAACCCCATTCTGGCTCACAGGCCAATATGGCCATCTACATGGCAGCACTCCAGCCTGGCGATAGGTTGCTTGGTATGGATTTATCAAACGGCGGACATCTAACGCATGGCTCAAAAGCAAATTTTTCTGGGAAACTATACTTAACATTTGGCTACGGGGTTAACCCGGAAACAGGCAGGATTGATTATGATGAAGTAGCTCAAATTGTAGATGAGTTTAAACCAAAGTTGATTGTTTGCGGCGCAAGCGCATACCCTCGAGAAATTGATTTTAAGAAATTCAGAGAGATTGCAGATAGAGTAGAAGCCTATATTTTAGCAGATATTGCCCATATTGCAGGGCTTGTGGCTGTTGGTTTGCATCAAAGTCCAATCCCTTATTGTGAATTTGTCACAACAACTACGCACAAAACGCTAAGGGGTCCTCGTGGTGGTATGATTATGTCAAAAGAATTTTTTGGCAAAGCTATTGATAAAACGATTTTCCCTGGCATCCAAGGTGGGCCTTTAATGCATGTGATAGCTGCAAAGGCGGTATGTTTTAAAGAAGCTTTAAGTGATGAATTTAAACAATATCAAACACAAATTGTAAAAAATGCTAAAAAGCTTGCACAAGCACTTATGGATAGCGGTTTTAAGCTTGTTTCAGACGGCACAGACAACCACATGATACTGGTGGATTTAACAAATAAAAGCATAACAGGCAAAGAAGCCGAAGAAGCGCTAAGTCAAGTAGATATTACTGTTAATAAAAATACTGTGCCTGGCGAAACAAGAAGTCCTTTTGTGGCAAGCGGTATAAGAATAGGCACTCCAGCACTAACTACCCGCGGCATGAAAGAACAACAAATGGAAATTATTAGCCAATTAATTGCTGATACATTAAACAATATTGGAAACGATAAAATTTACAATAGTATAAAACAAGAGGTGAAAAAACTCTGCGAAGAATTCCCGCTGCACTATTAATAGGGCTTTTTTGCTCTCTATTCTATAGATGTGCCTTTGCGCTAAATATTGATTTAAGAAAAATAAATGGGGTAAGTGGCTTTGTAATCTCAAATATAGACGCTAAATACACTCAAGAGTCACAAAAAGAATTTTTAAAACTTCAAATCTTAAATAAAAAATCTGATAAGCAATTTTATAAAAAATTAAATAATAACTATTTTGGTTTTATAAGCCTTTTTAATTCTTCAAATAATGTGGATATTGTAATAGCAGCAAAAAAAGGCTATGAACTTTTTGTTAAAAAAGAGCCAAATGCGCTTATTATTTACCCAAAAAAGATAGCTCAAGAAAATTCCATCGAGAAAAAAGAAAATTATGTTAGTAGTTCATTGTTTGTTAAACCTGCATTTAGTATTAGTTTAGTTGAAACTAAACCTACAGACCAAAATATATTTTTTTTAGGGCTCGATGCATACTCACATCAAAATTACAAGCAAGCATCCAAAGAGTTTAGTAAATTGACAAGCAATTCAAATAGTCCGTTTTTTTTAAATGCAATGTATTTACTTGCATTAAGCTATGAGAAAGTTGGTGATTATGACAAAGCCATAAAAACATACCATGAGATTTTAGGTTATTCATTGGAACTTGACGCACCAGCCAAAATTATGTACCAAATCGCACAAATATATAAAAAACAAGGCGATGGCAGGTATTTAGGTACGTTGAAAAAAATTGTTGAGCAATACCCATATAGCAATTGGTCAGACCAGGCAAAGTTTGAGCTGGGAAACGCTTTTTTCCCTGCCAAAAAATATAATCAAGCTGTACTTTATTATTCTTCAATAACTAAAGAAAGCCCATTGTATCAAATTGGGATGCTGAAAGCTGCCTATATTTTTTACTTAGAACAAAATTATCCTCAGGCAGCTTATTTGCTTTATTTGATTAATTTAAACGATATCAATTTAAAAAATAACGAAAAGTATATGGCTGCAGCTGCTTATGTATTTTGCCGTATGAAAGATTTCAAAAGTGCGGGAAATGTATTATCATACATTAAAAATACAAGATCTCCTGATTTTTATATTGCTAAAGCAGAGTGTGAACTTTTACAAAACAAACCAGCTTTAGCTCAAAGCACAATGAATGAAGCTTCAAAGACTTTTGCTTCAAATAAAGGCATTGAGGAAGAAAAGGCAAAAATAGACCTTTCGACAAATAAATTAAACGAGCAAGAAATTGAAAGCATTGCAAATAAATACAAAAACAACGAAAAAATCGTCCCCTTAGCAATGTGGAGTTTGGCTAAAATTTACTACAATAAAAAAGATTATGCTAAAGTGCTTGGCTTATATACTAAAAGTCAAGATTCATCTTCAAGTGTTATGGATGAGTTTAAAAAATTAGCTCAAGATAGTCTAAATCATTATGCAGACCAAAGTGGTCAAAATTTAGATGAAAAATCAATGCATGAATCTCTTAAATTTGCTAAAAATTTGAAATTAAACTTAAACTCATGTGACTTAGCTAAAAGTTTTATGTTTCTTGAACAATACAAATATGCATTTGAATCATTGCATCAATCTTCTGAGTGCTATAGAATTATAAAGGCAAATTATGACATACAAAAAGGCGACTCAAAAAGTGCTTTAGCTGATCTAAGTTCAATCAAATACAAAGACTATTTAAACATGATTTTTGCAAGGCTGTCTTATATAAATGGAGATCTAAATAAATCCAAAACTTTTTTTGAAAAGTGTTTAAATTCCAAAGATAAACTACTTAAGGATTATGCACAGCTTCAGGTAGCCAAAATTAACATAGAAGAAAATACGCAAAAAACTCCCCTGAACAATAAAAGCTTTAAAGGGCCATTTTTAGCTGAAAGTATATTTCTCAATGGTTTGTATTATTTTAATAAAAAAGATTATGCTAATGCGCTGAAATATTTTAGCCAAGCAGAAAATTATAGGAAATACAATGAGAGAGCCCTTTTTTATGAGACCCTATGTTTTGTTAACCTTGGTCAAAGGAAGTTGGCTCTTCAAAAATTGTCCATACTAGAGCGTAATTACCCAGACTCCACACTGTCAAAAAAATTGAAGGTTTTGATTCAATGAATAAGAATTTGGAGAATTTAGAGTATATATTTGAAAAACTCATAGAAACAACTCAGAATTTAGAAAAATCTCATGAATTACTCAAACAAAAAATTTCTTACCTGGAAGATAAACTAGATAATAATCGCAAATATTTAGAAAACATTTTAAACAGCATCACAAACGGTGTTTGTACAATAGATACCCAAACAAATATTAGTTTATTGAATCCCGCAGCAAAAAAAATTATAAATGTTGATAATTATCAAGGTCAAACATTAAAAGATCTATTTAGTATTGAGGCAAATAGCGTCGATGAGGTGTTAAACTATTGCAAGCTTAGCGAAGTTCATGATATTGTTAACGGCTCAAAACAACACATAAAATTAAAAATTAACGCTTCATATGTATACGATAAAGAGAAAGTGATAGGAGCTGTGCTTGTTTTTGAAGATATCACAAAATTAGAAGCTTTAAAACTCGAAAATAAGCAAAAAGAAAAGCTTGCCACGCTTGGTCAGATAGCTGCAAGCATTGCTCATGATATAAGAAATCCTCTAGCTAGCATTCAATTATTTGTTTCTCTACTGGAAGACGATGATGTGGAAGACAAAAAAGAGATTATTAAAAACATAAATACGAATATTCAGCGTATAGATGAAATTGTAACAAATACTTTACTTATAGCAAAAAAAGTTATTACAAAAAAAGAGCTGATTAAGTTGAATGAAATGGTTGATCAAATTGAAAAAGAAATAATAAACAAATTAATTTCTTACAATGTCTTATTTAAAAAAAATATACAACCAGCCATAATAACATCTGACAGAAATTTACTTAGAAGCATAATTACAAATTTATTAACAAATGCTATAGAAGCGGCAAAAACTACAGTTGAGCTCATGGTAAGAATTTTTAATAATATTCTGATAATTATTGTTAAAGACGACGGTTGTGTGCTAAACGATAAAAATATGATTTTTGAGCCTTTCTTTTCTGAGAAACAATCTGGTGTGGGTCTCGGGCTTTTTATTGTAAAAAAGGCCATTGAAGCTTTGAATGGTAAAATAACCGTATTAAGTGCGAAAAAAACTATATTTATCGTGTGTATTAATGTTTAGTTTTTTAAAATGGATTAAAATAGTGTTTTATCTGTTTTTTTATTACTTTACTCAGAAAAATACAAAAATAGCTATTAAGAAGCTTTCAGAAAAAACTATTAAAATTTGCAAAACCCGAATTATTTTTAACAAAACAAATATAAATTCAAAGAATTTTGTCATTATGGCTACGCATAAGAGTTATTTTGACATTTTTTGCATTGAACACTGTTTTGGTGATGCTAAAATTATTTGGTTTGCAAAACAAGAACTATTCAAAATCCCTTTTTATGGTCATATGCTAAAAGAAACAGGAGCATTAAGTGTTGATAGAAAATCTGTTATAAAATCAGCCCTTGCTATAAGAAAATTGTTAAAAGAGAAAAAAGACAATGTTGCTTTTGCGATTTTTCCTTACGGTACAAGAAAACACACAAATGACTTTAAAAGTGGTGGTATATATTTTGCAAAAAAGTTGAAATTACCTATAATACCAGTAAGGATCGATGGTAGTTGCAATGTTATGCCGCCAGGAAAAATAACTATAAAAGAAAATCAAACAGTTAATGTTAAGGTTTTTGAGGCAATCAATTATAATGAAGATTTCGATAAAATTGAATCAATATTGAAAAATATTATATGAAAAAAATACCACTTTTGGTTATTTTGTTGTTTAGCTTTTACATGCAAAGCTGCTCATATATACCATTTGTTGGCCCAACTTCTTCAGTTCATCCTTTAAAATCAGTAAATGTAGGCTACACAGAAAATGGCTTGGCTTCATGGTATGGGCCACAATTTCAAGGTCAGCTGACAGCTAGCGGTGAAATATTTGACATGTATAAACTAACAGCAGCAAGTAGAACGCTTCCCCTTAATGTATACACGAAGGTGACAAATTTAGATAACAATCGCTCAACAGTGGTGAAAATAAACGATAGGGGTCCGTTTGTGCAAGGGCGCATACTTGATTTGTCGTACGAAGCAGCAAAACAGCTTGGCATGCTACAAGCAGGCGTTGCGCCTGTTAGAATTACAGTTGTTTCGCCAAATTACTATTTATTGGCAGCAAATGAAAAATTTACAATTCAAGTTGGAGCGTTTACCGATTTTAAAAACGCTTTTGATTATAGAAACTACTTATCACGCTACTTTGATTCTGTTTATATAAATAGCTTTTATACAGGCAAAGTTACTTATTATAGGGTGAGAGTGGGGATTTTTGATGGCCAACAGCAAGCACAAGATTATGCACAAACAATTGTCAGTCCACTTGTAAAGAATTATTTTATTGTAGCAAAAGATTAGTTTAATTTTTCTAAGTTAATCGGTATAAGGTATAATATAAACGCTCATAGGCATTTTACAGCCTAAGTTTGAATGTAGTTTTATTGCAATCGTAAAAGCAAATGTATTCTTTTTTTGCCTTTTTTCCTTTATTGGTATTAATTTCTGAGTAATTGTTGTGTATATTGGATTACTCATTTTCCGTATATACAGAAACATTGACTTTTTGACGACCTTATTATATAATCGAATGTAATATGAAATTTGGTTATTTAAAAGATTTATTAAAAGAGATTTAATTGCGTGTTGTATATAACATAAATAAGAAATTTTACCCAGTTATAGTAGCTGGTGCATCATTTTTTTTAAGCTATTATAGTAGACTAACATGGAGTATTTTATCTTCATATATGCCATTTCATCCAAATGTTACTCAAGACTCTCATGTATTTGCGCTTTATTTTTTAAGTTATATTATAATCCAAATACCTGCTGGTTTTTTATCTGATAGATACCAAGGTGGAAAGGTTATTGCTCTATCTTTAATAGTTCTTGCTGTCACATCTTTTTTTTCTGGGCTTGCAGTCAATATTGAGCAAGAGTATATTGCGAGTTTTTTTATGGGTTTGTCAGCTGGATGGATATATCCAGCATCTCTAAATGTGATAAAATACTATTATAGTAAAGAAGAAAGACCTGTTTTTTTAGGATACTACAGCATTGCATGGCCACTGGCAATTGTTGTATCAGGTTTATTACTCCCAAGTATTGCTTTGCATGTAGGCTGGAAGTGGGGGTACTATTCTTCGGCTTTATTGTGCCTTATATTTGCAGTTTTAGCATATCCATTAAAAACCTACAAAAATTTTAGTAAAATAAATTTTCTTGTAGTAAAGGATAAAAATGTCATACTGCTATCTCTTGGTGGTTTTTTGTTTTTTTCTTCTTATTGGTCAATAATGCTTTATGCGTACAAATACTTTATAGAAATAGGCATACAAAGCATTGAAGCTGGCTTTTTATTTTCTGCTATGGCTATAATAGGACTATTTTCATCGGCTATCTCTGGCTTTATTGTAAACAAATTTGAGTTAAAATCTTGTATGATATCAGCTATTTTCGCTTACGCGCTTTTAACTGCATTGCCTGCATTCACGCATTCTTATTTAATATTAATCTTAATTGTTATGGCTATGGGATTTGTAAGATTTATCATAGTACCTTTAAACGCAAGTATTTTAATACTTATAGGAAAAGAAAATGTTGGCAGTGTCACTGGAATTTCTAATTTATTTTGGCAATCAAGTGGAATATTCGGACCACTAATTTCGTCAGTATTTATTACTAACTTTGGGTTTCATTATTTTTGGCTAATGATGAGCGCTATTATTCTTATATCTATCCCTTTCTATTTGTTTATCCAAATGAGTCATTCCTAAAAAAGTGGGACTATATTATAATAGGCATGTAATTTTGGCCATTTTGTCGATTTCTCAAATAAAAAAATTATATTTCCCCCGAGCATTTATAAGCAGTAAAATAACCGTTAAAATAACAATTAATAGTGTTTGGCTGTAAGCAAACTGCCACTGTGAATTAATGAAATTTTATTTTTATGTAACGGATAAATATTTTTAACAATTTCGTAATACTGTTTAAATTCATCTATAAAAAGTAACAATATTATTATTTTAGTTATTATACTTACAAACACTATTGCACATTTGCTTTAGATGAATGAAATCATTCAGGTTTAATAGTGCCGTAGGTTTTATTAATATTTGTATATTCTGATCAAGCATGCATTGTCTTTGTGATTAGCTTTTATTTCATAAAAACTAAATGGCACTGTAAAGTCTCAGCCAAAAACTTTAAAAAAGCCTGGCATTTCGTAACATTTACACAGAGAATATTCAAAAGATCCAAAAAATCTTATTTGAAAATTGTTTCACCTATTTTACCACATTAAATATCGTTATTAAAATCTGTAAATATTTTTTCAGGATTCATAGCCAATAAAAACCTTAGTTTTTCTAAGTATAGGCTAGTCAATTTTTATACAAATATAATTTAACTGTTTTAGGTTTTTTACAATTTTTATTGATAAACCAGAACCCATAAATTAAAGATATGTTTTTCAAAATGTAAACGCATAAAAATGTGCATCTGGCTTGGTTTTACGGTTTAAAATTTCTCATGCTTTATCAAAAACACTTACAGCTTCATATAGCGTATTGCCAACAATACTTTTTTGTAACTTGTCTGCTAAGCTGACTTCTATTGCTAATATAATATAATGAATTAACTTTGAATAAAAATTTTTATATTAAACTTGACTTTAGTTAATTGAGGTTTATCGTTTAATTATTAAATAAATAGCGGAGGTTCTCTATGGGCGTTTACATAATAGGAACTTGCGATACAAAGTATAAGGAACTTTTGTTTGTAAAGGAAATTCTAGAAAAATCAGACATTGATGTAAAATTAATTGATGTTTCAACCAAATCCCATCAAAATAAAGCTGACATTTCAAATGGTAAGATTGAAACATATAGTCCACAAAAAGAAAAAATTATTGACATTACTGATAGAGGTAAAGCTATAGCATTAATGAGTGATGCACTTGAAAATTTTATTATAAAACAACAAGACTTATCTGGCGTTATTGGTCTTGGTGGCTCTGGTGGTACATCTTTAGTCTCTAAAGGTATGAGAGCGCTGCCTATAGGTATTCCAAAGATATTAGTTTCTACAGTGGCATCTGGAAATATCTCTCATTATATTGGAGCCAGCGATATTTTCATGCTTTATTCGGTTACGGATATTGCAGGTATAAATAGAATTTCTAGTGTTGTATTAAGTAATGCAGCAAAAGCGATGGTTGGAATGGTTGAGAAAAAATATGAGGTTAAAGCAGAAAATCAAAAAATAGCAATTGGTTTGACTATGTTTGGTGTAACAACACCCTGTGTAGATACTGTAAGAAAACGCCTTGAAAACAACTACGACTGTTTGGTTTTTCACGCAACGGGTTCTGGCGGTCAATCTATGGAAAAGTTGGTTGAATCAGGTATGTTTGGGGGAATAATTGATATTACAACAACAGAAATTTGCGACCTTTTCATGGGAGGTGTAATGAGTGCAACTGAAGATAGGCTAGGTGCAGTCATAAGAACCAAAATACCGTATGTAGGTTCTGTTGGAGCAATGGATATGGTAAACTTCGGACCCATCAATACCGTACCTGAAAAATACAAAGATAGAAATCTATATATTCACAATCCACAGGTAACATTAATGAGAACTACAGTATCAGAAAATGCAGAGATGGGAAAATGGATAGCAAACAAGCTTAATCAATGCGAAGGTTATGTAAGATTTTTATTACCACTAAAAGGAGTTTCTATGTTGGATAATAAAGACTATCCTTTTTATGACCCAGAAGCTGATAAAGCATTGTTTGAATCAATTGAAAAAACACTCATTCAAACGGACAAACGAAAGTTAATTAAACTTGACCTTCACATAAATGATGTAGAATTTGCTAATGCTTTAGTGGAACACTTTTTAGAAATTATGAAATATGGAGGTCTATAAATAATGAAAAAATATAAAAGAGAAGATATCTTAAAAAAGTTTAGAAAAATGATTAAAGAGGAGAGACCTATAATAGGAGGTGGTGCTGGTACCGGTATCTCAGCAAAATTTGAAGAAGAAGGCGGAATAGATTTAATTATAATTTACAATTCAGGTAAATATAGAATGGCAGGCAGAGGCTCATTGGCTGGTTTGCTTGCTTTTGGTAATGCTAATGAAATTGTAATTGATATGGCAAAAGAAGTTATTCCTATAATAAAACATACACCTGTTTTAGCTGGTGTAAATGGAACTGACCCATTTGAAATATGGGATAAGTTTTTTGAAAAACTTGAATCTATAGGTTTTAGCGGCGTTCAAAATTTCCCTACCGTTGGTTTAATAGATGGAACATTTCGTGAAAATCTTGAAGAAACAGGATTTGGCTATTATAAAGAGGTGGAAATGATTAAACTAGCTCACGAAAGAGGTTTTTTAACAACTCCATATGTCTTTAGTTCTGAGGATGCTGTTAAGATGGCAGAAGTTGGTGCCGATATTATTGTTTGCCACATGGGATTAACAACAAAAGGTTCAATAGGGGCAAAAACCTCAAAAACACTTGATGAATCAGTTGATTTAATAAATGAATGGTCTAGAGCTGCTAGAAAAGTTAGTAATGATATTATAGTTTTATGCCATGGAGGCCCTATTTCTACACCACAAGATGTTGAATACATTTTTGAAAGATGTGAGTTAGTCAATGGATTTTATGGGGCGAGTAGCATGGAAAGACTACCAGTAGAAGATGCGATAAGGCAACAAACTATTTTATTTAAAAATATCAAATTTAAGAAATCAAAATAAAAGGAGAATAGAAAAATGAATGAGCTAAATAATGAAAAACTTATCGAATTGTATGAGATAATGCTGAAAATACGTAAATATGAGGAAAGAATTGGCGAAATTTACTATGAAGAGAAAAAACCTTTTGATATAGCAAAAGGTCCTATTCCAGGAGAACTACATTTATCTTCAGGCCAGGAATCTAGTGCCGCTGGTTTATGCATACATTTAAAAAAAGAAGATGCAGTTATAGGAACGCATAGGGCACACAATTTTGCAATAGCAAAAGGAGTAGATTTGAAACGTATGACAGCTGAAATATTCGGAAAATCTACGGGTTTGTCTAACGGCAAAGGTGGTCATATGCATCTTTTTGATCCATCTGTTAATTTTAGTTGCAGTGGTATAGTAGGTGCTAGCTTTCCCCAAGCGCTGGGAGTTGGTATTGCATCGAAATTTGAAAATAAAGATTATATAGCCATAGCTGTGGGTGGCGATGGTGCAGCCAATCAAGGTACTTTTGCTGAATCGTTGAATTTGGCTGCATTATGGAGCTTGCCTGTTATTTTTTTAATTGAAAATAATGGGTGGGCAATTTCTGTAGCTAAAAATAAATCAACAGCCGGGAATATATGTGACAGAGCAAAAGCTTATGGTATCCCAGCCGAATGTATTGATGGAGAAAATGTTATAGATGTTTACAAGTCTTCTAAAACAGCTATTGATAGAGCAAGAAGAGGATTTGGACCAACTGTTTTAGAAATTAAAGTCAGCAGGCTTAGGGGTCACTTTGAAGGAGATCCTCAAATTTATAGGTCTCAGGAGGATTTTGATATAGCAAAATCTAAAGATCCAGTCTTAAAATTTGAATCATACTTGCTTAAAAACAACATATTAAACCATCAACAAATGCAGGCAATAGCAGAAAAAGTTGATTCAATAATTAATGAAGCTATAGAATTTGCAAGAAAATCTGATTATCCAAGTCCAAACGAAGCTTTAGAGAATGTTTTTTATGGAGGTTAATATGAGCAGAAAAATAGAAATGTATAAAGCAATAGCCGAAGGTATATCTCAAGTCATGGAAAATGATGATAAAGTTTTTATAATGGGAGAAGACATTGGATTATATGGAGGTATATTTGGAGCAACAACAGGATTATTATCAAAATTTGGTTCCGAAAGGGTAAAGGATACTCCAATTTCTGAGTCTGCTTTTATTGGATCAGCTGTTGGCGCTGCCTCAAAGGGTTTTAGGCCTATTGTTGAGTTAATGTTTGTTGATTTTTTCGGGGTTGCAATGGATCAAATATACAACCATATCGCTAAAATTCACTACATGTCAAATGGAAATTTAAAAATGCCTATTACAATTCTTACAGCAATTGGAGGTAATTATTCTGATGCGGCACAACATTCACAAAATCTTTATAGTTTATTTTCTCATACACCTGGGCTTAAAATAGTTGTACCATCAAACTCATATGATGCTAAAGGTTTAGTTATTTCTTCAATAGAAGATGATAATCCCGTTATCTTCTTTTTTCATAAAGGATTAATGGGTTTAAATTGGATGACTTTAATAGAAGAGTCTATTCAAGAAGTACCAGAAAGTAAATATACAATACCCCTAGGAAAGGCAAATATTGTTAAAAAAGGAGAAGATATTACTTTTATTTCAATTTCAAGAATGGTTTATGAGTGCCTTAATGCCGCTAAAGAACTGGACATTGAAGGTATTTCTGCAGAAGTTATAGATCTAAGAACACTGGTTCCTTTAGATACTGATACAATATTGAATTCGGTAAGAAAAACAGGAAGAGTAATAATAGTTGATGAAGATTATCAAAATTTTAGTATGTCTAGCGAAATTGTTGCACTGATTTCTGAAAATCTCGGGTTATCTCTGAAAACAAACCCCAAAAGAATTGCTTACCCAAATACACCTGTCCCCTACAGTAAAGTGCTTGAAAAGTTTCTTTTGCCGAACAAAGAAAAAATTAAACAAACAGCTAAAAACTTAATAGGAGGATGAGATGGCATTAAAAGCAGCATTCATATTTTTGGCACCAGGTGCCGATCCATCAAAAGACAAAAGCATAATAAAAACCCAAGAAGTCGAACTTCATGTCGTAGGCTGCAAAAATTACAAAGAAGCTTGCGAAGTTGCAAGGCAACTCTTAACAGACAATATTGGTGCAATTGAATTATGTGGTGGTTTTGGCAATATAGGCGTAGCCGAAGTTGTTAAGGCAGTAGAAAATAAAATACCTGTTGGGGCTATCAGATTCGATATTCATCCAGGCTTAAATAATTCAAGTGGAGATAAAATCTTCATATAAGGAGGTTCTTTATGGACAAAACAAAGCTGATGTCTATGTATGAACTTATGGTTCGTATAAGGACATTCGAAGAGCGCGTGCGCAAAGAGTTTGCGGCAGGTAATATAGGTGGTTTTATTCATCTATATAGTGGAGAAGAAGCAACAGCCGTTGGTGTTTGTTCTGCTATTAGAAAAGACGACTACATCATAAGCACCCACAGAGGGCATGGCCATGTAATAGCAAAGGGCGGAAAAACAGACAGAATGATGGCGGAGCTTTATGGGAAAATAACTGGATACAATAAGGGAAAAGGTGGATCAATGCATATTGCTGATGTAGAACTAGGAATACTTGGTGCAAATGGCATTGTTGGCGCTGGCATAACTATAATAAATGGCGCTGCACTATCTGCACAAATGAGGGGCACCGATCAGGTATGTGCATGTTTTTTTAGCGACGGCGCGTCAAATACCACACGCTTCCATGAGGGTATCAATCTAGCTTCAATTTGGAAACTGCCGGTTGTTTTTGTCATAGAAAACAATGGCTATGCTGAGTCTACTCCAGTAACCTATTCTACAAATATTAAAAATCTGGCCGAAAGGGCCTGTGCTTACGGCATACCCGGTGTAACAGTTGATGGCAATGATGTCATGGCAGTTTACGAAGCTGCCAAAGAGGCTGTTGAAAGAGCCAGAAGGAAAGAAGGACCAACATTGCTAGAATGTAAAACATACAGATACCACGGTCACTTTGAAGGCGATATGCAAGAGTACAAACCTAAAGAAGAAGTCGAAGAGTGGCTAAAAAAAGACCCAATCCCTAGATTTGCTTCAAAGCTTATAAATGATAAAGTTGCAACTGAAAGCGAACTTAAAGAAATAGACAAAAGGCTTGAACAAGAAATAGAAGATGCTGTGAAATTTGCAGTAGAAAGTCCGTATCCAGACGTAAGTGAAACTTTTGAAGATGTTTGGGCATAAATTATAAGGAGGTGACTATATGAAAACTGTTACATATATGCAGGCATTTAATGAAGCTATAGACGAAGAAATGGCTAGAGACAAAACAGTATTTGCTCTAGGCGAAGATGTTGGGCAATTCTGGGGCAATGCGCTTGGGGAATACAAAGGACTAGCTGCTAAGTACGGTGCAGAAAGGTTAAGACAAACTCCAATATCAGAAACCGCTATTGTTGGTGCAGCAATAGGTGCTGCCGCCACTGGACTAAGACCCATTGCAGTTGTCATGTTTTCGGATTTTTTAGGCGTTCCAATGGATGAAATATTAAATCAGCTCACAAAGATGCGATATATGTTTGGTGGTATAATAAAACTTCCCATGGTAATAACATCCTACAGCGGCGCTGGATTTCAAGCAGCAGCACAGCATTCTAAAAATATGGAAGGTCTTTTTATGACCATCCCAGGGCTTAAAATAGTTTCGCCTGCAACTCCATATGATGTAAAAGGTTTAATGAAATCCGCCATAAGGGATGATAATCCTGTACTATTTTTGCTACGCAGTGTTTTGCTAGCTGGCGGTCTTAAAGGTGAGATACCTGAAGAAGAATACACTATACCGCTGGGTAGAGCAGATATAAAAAGAGAAGGCAAAGATGTTACCGTAGTAGCCATTGGTACAATGGTCCACAGAGCCCTTGCATGTGCCAACAAGTTAGAAGCAGAAAAAGGTATAAGCGTAGAAGTCGTAGACCTTAGAACAGTTATTCCGCTAGACAAGGAAACGATAATAAATTCTGTAAAGAAAACCAATAAACTTGTTATTATGGACGAAGAACCAAAAACGGGCAGTGTCGCAGCAGAAATAGCAGCTATTGTTGCAGAAGAGGCTTTTGACAGTCTTGATGCACCTATAAAGAGGGTTTGTGCACCAGATACCCCTGTGCCATTTAGCCCTGTGTTGGAGAAATTCTGGATGCCAGACGAGGAGAATTTAGCAAAGGCCATAGAAGAAATCGTCTAATTTCAAGCTGGAGGTAAGATGGATACTCCTAAGTTACCTATATTTACAAACGTTTTGCAGGTAGCTGTAGTAGTCGATGATCTTTATAAGGCAATGAAGCATTATTATGAAATCTACGGTATAGGTCCGTGGAAGGTGTATACTTTTAACTCATCAACTGTGTCGGATATGATTATTAGAAATAAACTATCAAATTACAGCATGAAACTTTCATTGTGCGACATAGGAAATGTTCAATGGGAGCTTATCCAACCTCTTGATGATAAAAGCATCTACTATGAATTTCTAAAGGAACACGGTTCTGGTTTGCATCATGTAGCCTTTGCAGTTAATGACTATGATGAGACGGTTAATTACTTTAGGCAAAAGGGCATTGGCGTACTTCAGGGAGGCTTATGGAATAATCTTAAATACACCTACTTAGACACCCAAAGTACAATGTCTACCATCGCAGAAATCTACCAGATTTCCAAAGATTTTGCCTGGCCAGAGCCAGAAGAAGTGTACCCTTTAAAATAACAAATAGGGGGTCTGCCCCCTATTTACAATAAGGAGTTAAAGATGAAAGCGGATATAATAATGCCCAAGATTGGACTCAGTAATAAACCTTTAACAATAGTTGAATGGAAATTTAAGGAAGGTGATCTTGTAAAAAAAGGTGGTATTGTAGTTACAGTTGAAACTGAAAAAATTCGCTATGATGTAGAAGCGCCTATTGAGGGATATTTACATATAATAGCTCAGGAAAAACAGGAAGTTGAAATCGGAAGTGCTATAGGAGTTTTAACTGAAACAATAAAAGAATATGAAGAGTCAAAAAGCATCACTTTAAACAAACAAGTACAGTCGCCGCAAGAAGTTTTTATCAGTAAAAAGTCTGAGTTTGTTAAAGAAAAAGAAGAAAGGATAAAAATATCGCCTATTGCAAGAAAGCTTGCAGAAGAGCATATGGTAGACATAACTCAAGTCAAGGGCAGCGGCCCTGACGGGAGAATCGTAAAAGAGGATATTGAAGCTTTCTTAAAAAATAAAGAAACTTCTTATGACGGAAGAAAAATTAAAGAAGTAATTCCTTTCACTGGAACTAGAAAAGCTATTGCAGAACATATGCACGCAAGCTTGTCAAATTCAGCACAAATTACACTAATGGGAGAAATAGATGCATATGAGCTTGTTAATTTGAGAGAACAATTATTAAATAAAGAATCAGAGTTGGGGCTTCGCATAACTTACACGGATTTGCTTGTATATTTTATTTCTAGAGTTCTAAAAGACTTCAGCCTAATTAACTCAAGTATAATCGATAATGAAATAAAAGTTTGGGAAGATATTAATATAGGTGTTGCAGTGGCACTTGAAGATGGACTAATTGTGCCTGCAATAAAAAATGCTGATAAAAAAACTCTCATAGAAATAAGCAAAAACCTAAAAGAATTATCAGCCAAGGCCAGAGAAAGAAAACTCGAGATCTCAGATGTTAAGGGATCAACATTCAGCTTAACAAATCTTGGCGCTTTTGGGGGAGGGTATCGTTTTGAAACTGTGGTAATAAATCAGCCTGAATCTGCCATTTTGGGCACAGGTGGTATTGTAGATAGGCCGGTTGTAATAAACAAGCAGATTGTTGTAAGGCCAATTATGACATACTACCTTACCTATGACCATAGAGTTGTTGATGGGGCTTTAGCAGCAAAATTCATAAACAAAGTCAAAGAAGTTTTAGAAAACGCAAATGAAATATACGGAGGTAAACTATGAACGATCCTGTGGAATTATTAAACGTATTAAATAACAACCTAAACCGATTCTCAAAAGACTGGAGCAAGCAAACATCAGCTTTCTTTAATTTAATGAACTCTGTTGAGTCAGATGGCGCTCTTTCTTCAAAAATCAAAGAAATTATTGCTATTGGCATATCAATTGCAGTAAAATGTGAATGGTGTATAGATTATCATGTGAAATCTGCTCTCGATAAAGGGGCAACCAAAGAGGAAATTATGGAAGCATCATGGGTAGCAGTATTGATGGGTGGTGCGCCTGCACTAATGTATACACAATATGTGCAAAATGCGTTAGACAAATTTGCCAAATAGATATGGATAAATGCAGTGTTTGTAGGCTGGGTGTTGTTGAATACCAAAAAGCCTATCAGATCCAGCGTGATCTGGTTGAAAAGAAACTTAAAGAACCCTCTAGGGATGTGCTTTTGCTTTTGGAACACCCCCCTACTATAACACTTGGCAAATCAGGTAAAATAGAAAATATAGTGGTTGAAAAAATTGTATTAGAAAAACACAATATTGCTTTGCATTTTGTTGACAGGGGCGGTGATGTAACATACCATGGTCCAGGGCAGCTTGTAGGATACCCCATTATAGACATTGAAGAAAAAAATATAACCTTTCATGATTACATATACAACCTTGAGCAAACAATAATAGACACTTTATCTGCCATTGGGATAAAATCTTATAGAAGAGAAAACTATAGAGGTGTTTGGACTGACAGTGGAAAAATTGCATCAATAGGAATTAGAGTAGTAAGAAAAGTTACTATGCATGGTTTTGCTTTAAATGTAAGTACTAATTTGGAGCATTTTAGCTTTATAATCCCGTGTGGGCTATCAAATGAGCGCATGACTTCTGTTTTTGAAATAAAACAAAATCATATCCCAATAGATACGGTTATGAGAATCTATGAAGAAAATTTTTCTAGAATTTTTGAATACGAGTTAGATTATGATGCCTTATTGGCTTAAAAAGAACTTCAACATGGAAGATATTGAATATATGCAGAAAATTCTAAGAAGTTTCCACTTACATACAGTGTGTGAAGAAGCATTTTGCCCAAACATAAGCGAATGCTTTACATCAAAAACCGCGACATTTCTTATTATGGGAAGATACTGCACTAGAAACTGCAGATTCTGCAATGTAGTACATCACAAACCAGAAACTATTAATCCCAAAGAATCCGATATGATAGCTCAAGCCACTCAAAATTTAAATTTGAAATATGTTGTGATCACAAGCGTCACAAGAGATGATTTGCCAGACTTTGGGTCATCTTGCTTTGTAAACGTTGTTGAAAAGCTTAAGCCTTTGAATGTTAAAATAGAGCTGCTAATACCGGATTTCCAATGTAAAACCGAATATTTACAATTAGTTGCAAATTCTGGAGCTCAGGTCATTGGGCACAATATAGAAACCGTAAAAAGACTTTATCCTAAAGCTAGACCACAGGCTGACTACAGCAGCTCTTTGAATGTTTTAAAAAAATTGAAGCAGTTAAATCCAAATTTAATAACGAAGTCTGGCATAATGCTTGGATTTGGTGAAACACAAGATGAAGTCATAGAAACAATAAATGACATTGTACAAACAGGATGCGATATTTTAACAATAGGACAATACCTGCGACCATCAAAAGAACACCTTCCTGTGGTAAAATTCATAGATCCATCTGATTTTGAATACTATAAAAGTATTGGCATAAAAATAGGGTTTAAATATGTAGAATCTTCTGTTTTTACAAGAAGCTCCTACAATGCAGAAAACGCTTACGATCACTTAGAGTCCAAAAAGACTTGACCATACTTAAATTTCATTATAGAATTGCAATAGATTATGCAGAAAGATATTAAAAAGTGGAAAGAAAATGTTTTGGAAATTATTTTTAATAAAAAAGAAACTAATAATGTTGTTCGTGTTTTAAGTGAGTCACTTAATAAATTAATTTTTGTCATAAATACAGAGGGCAAAGTTGTTTATATCAACACTAAAGCTCAAAAATACTTCAAATTATTAAATTACAACAATAATATTGAAAGTTTTTTTGATATAGGCAAAGATTACATACACTCATATCTAGAAGGAAAAGCTTTTTCTTCAATTAAAATAATTCTCAAAAGCGATGCTTTTTATATAGATATAGCCCCCATCACGCTAAATTCTGAAATTGTTGGAGGATTAATTGTAATTTATGAAAAAAACGATAGTGTATCTTTTGAAACTACTTTTCAGTTGTTAAACAATATAAACAAAGAAATAGAGCTATTTTATGCGATGTATTATGACGAGATAATGGTAACTGATGATAAAGGTAAAATTATCGGTGTTAACAATCCGGTTTGTGAAGAATGTTATAATTTAAATGAAATAAATTTAATCAATACTAACGTCAAAGAATTAGAAGATAAAGGAATTTTTAAACCATCTATAACTCTTAAAGTGATCAAAGAGAAAAAACATATTTCTATACTACAAAAAACCCAAACTGGCAAAGTATTGATGGTTTACGGTTTGCCTGTATTTGATAGTAGTTTTAAATTATCGAAAGTGTTTAGCACATCAAAAGATCTTACTGAAATATACACATTAAAAGAAAAACTAAGTAAAACTGAAAAACTAATGGAAAAATACTATTTGAAATTAAAAGAAATAAAAAACGAGCAAAATTTATTCGAAAATGTTATATATAAAAGCTCACAAATGAGAAATTTAATAGACTTAATAAAAAGAATTTCCATGGTTGACTCTCATATTATTTTAAATGGCGAATCTGGAGTAGGAAAAACTCTTTTTGCTAAAATCATTCATAAGTTAAGCAACAGACGAAATAATGAATTTGTTAGTATAAACTGTGGAGCAATACCTGAAAATTTGCTGGAATCTGAGCTTTTTGGCTACGAAAAAGGAGCCTTTACTGGAGCAAAAAATGAAGGTAAAACTGGATATATAGAATTGGCAAACAATGGAACTCTGTTTTTAGATGAAATTAGCGAACTAGCTTTGCAAATGCAAGTGAAACTATTGAAAGTACTCGATGAAAAAAGTTTTACAAGAGTAGGTGGCATAAAGCCTATTAAATCTGACTTTAGACTAATAGCTGCAACCAATAAAGATTTGGAAAAATTAACAAAAGAAAATAAATTTAGAGAAGACTTATTTTATAGGTTAAATGTGATTCAGATAAGTATCCCGTTGTTGCGTGAAAGAAAAGACGACATACCATTGCTTGTAAATTTCTTTATAGAAAAATATAATAAAAAATACAACACAAATAAAAAACTTGACCCTAAAGTGTTTGATGTCTTTTTAGAATATAAATGGCCAGGCAACGTAAGAGAACTGGAAAATATTATAGAGAGACTGGTGGTTACCATAGATAAGAATTTAATAGAAAAATCAGATTTACCCTCCTTTTTTTTCAACCAAGATTATCAAACTGTACAAATTGACCAGATTCTTCCTTTAAAAAAGTCTATAGACAATTTAGAAAAACAGTTATTGGGAAAAGCCTATGAAATTCACAAGAATACCTATAAAGTGGCAGAAGTTTTGAGAATAAGCCAATCTAGCGTTGTAAGAAAATTAAAGAAGTATAGAATAAACATTAATTCAAATTCGAATTTATAATGCATTTTTGAATTAATATATTGTTTTCCAAAAAAAGGATTATCTATTTAAGCTAAGTCATTTTTGCATTAAAACTTTATTATAATTAATAATTTTATTAATAAAAAGTTTATTTTAAAGCAATAGAACACTTTTTGCTTAATAATAAAGTAGAAAATTATTAATTTACTAAGGAGGAAAAATGGATTTAAAATTAGTAGAGGAACCAAAGATTATTACAGAGCTTCCAGGGCCTAAGGCCAAAAAATTGCTTGAACAAAGAAACAACAATTTGCCAGTTGGAGTATCACAATTAACATCTACCTTTATAGAAAAAGCCCAAGGAGCAGTAATTGAGGATGTTGATGGGAATGTGTTTTTAGATTTTGCTGGCGGTATTGGTGTTATGAATATTGGACATAGTAATCTTGAAGTAGTAGCTGCAGTAAAAGAACAAGCTGAAAAATATTTTCACACATGCTCAATGGTGGTAAATTATGAATCGTATATTAAATTAGCGGAAAAATTAAACGAGGTAACTCCGGGAAATTTTAAGAAAAAAACTTTTTTCGTGAATAGTGGCGCAGAAGCTGTAGAGAATGCTATAAAAATAGCACGCAAATACACTGGAAGAACAGAAATAGTAGTCTTTAATGGAGCGTTTCACGGTAGGACGTTAATGACAATGACGCTTACAAGTAAAGTAAAACCTTATAAGTTGGGTTTTGGTCCATTTGCTCCAGGCATTCATCGAATGTACTTTCCTTATTGTTATAGATGCCCTTTAGGTTTAGAAAAAAACAATTGCAATATGCAATGTGTAAAATTGTTTGATGATTTTTTTATAGAAGAGGTGGCGCCAGAAGAAATAGCGGCCATTATTATAGAACCAATACTTGGTGAAAGTGGTTTTATAATCCCACCCGATGAATATATTATTCAATTAAGGTCCATATGCGATAAATATGGAATAGTGTTAATAGCTGATGAAGTCCAAACTGGTTTTTGCAGAACAGGCAAGATGTTTGCAAGTCAATATTGGAGTGTTTATCCAGACATTATTACTACTGCAAAATCTGTGGGTAGTGGACTGCCTATCGCCGGCATAACTGGAAAAGCTGAAATTATGGATGCTACTCATAGTGGCGGTTTGGGAGGGACTTTTGGTGGTAATCCACTTGCTTGTGTGGCTGGACTGAAAGTTATAGAGATTATGCAAAGGGATAATTTTTGTGATAAAGCTAATTCTATTGGAAAAATTTGCATAGATAGATTAAACGCAATGAAAGAAAAATACAAAATTATTGGAGATGTAAGAGGCCGTGGTGCAATGATAGCTATGGAATTAGTAAAAGACAGACAAACAAAAGAACCAGCAAAAGAAGAAACAACAAAAATTATTAATGAGTGTTGGAAAAATGGATTATTACTTTTAAGTGCTGGGACTAGGGGCAACACAATAAGATTTTTAATGCCTTTGGTGGTTACTGAAAAACAGTTAATAAACGGGTTAGAAGTATTAGAGAGAGCAATAAAAACAGTCGTATAAGTTTAAACCAGAGGTTATGTCCCATGAAAAATGTAGATAAAATTGAAAGTTTTGGTTACAAACAAGAACTAAAAAGATCTTTATCTTTTTGGGCGTTGTTAGTTTATGGAGTAACATTCTTAAACCCAACAGCACCGATGAACTTATACGGTATTGTTGTAGGACCTAGCGGTGGTATGATAGCATTAACTTTTTTGTTTGGAGCGGTTGCAATGTATTTTACTGCCTTAAGCTATTCTAGAATGGCAACCGAATTTCCAATCGCTGGCTCAATATATTCATATGCCCAGCGTTCTTTTAATCCGTATATAGGTTTTGTTGTGGGATGGACTATAATGTTGGATTACGTTTTGTTGCCAGCTTTCTTATACTTAGTTGCTGGATTGTGGTTATCACAATTAATACCCATTATTCCTTACTGGGGCTGGATCATTATTGTAATAGCTATAAACACTATTATAAGTATAATAGGAATTGAGCTAACTACAAAAACAAATATAACTATACTTATATTTGAATTAATTGTTATAGTGCTTTTTGTATTAGCTGCCTTCTGGAGTGTATACTATAAACATATTGGTAGTTTTAATATAAAACCTTTTTTTGACGCCTCAAAATTTCATATTAGCACTATACTTTCTGCTACCTCTGTTGCTGTTATGGGCTATTTAGGTTTTGATGCTCTTAGCACTTTATCTGAGGAAACCAAAAATCCATCAAAAGTCATGGGGAAAGCAATTGTTGCAACAGTTATTGTCATGGGTGCGTTATTTGTTCTTGAAAATTATATGGCAGCATCCGTTTGGCCAAATTATAATAATTTTACTAATCCAAATGTGGCTTTTTATTTTATAGCTCAAAAGGCCGGAGGTTCATGGTTGCGTTTTTTAGTATTTTTAGCAGTTATAGTTTCAGCTATAACTTGTGCTTTGGTTACTCAAACAGGTTTCGCACGTCTTATTTATAGTATGGCTCGTGATGAAATGCTACCAAGATTTCTTGCTAAAGTTCATCCCAAGTACAAAACACCATATATAAATTCGCTTTTAATTGCATTAATATCAATAGTTGCATCTACTTCGATGAGTTTAGATTTTATTACCAATCTAATAAATTTTGGAGCGTTAACTGCATATTTGGTTATACATCTTACCGTAATTAACTATTTCGTAATACGTAAAAAAATGACAGATGCAGCCTCTTTATTTAAATATTTAATATTACCTATAATAGGATTTATAATCATTTTTTATGTATGGTTAAGTCTAGATAAAGATGCTAAAATATTGGGGTTTACATGGTTAATTTTAGGTATAATTTATGGGGCCATTGTATCAAAAGGTTATAAAAAAGTTCCACCTGCTTTAAAGGTTTAATGTGTTCTTTTTATGTAAACTTTACAAAAATGGTTTATTTATAATGAGTTTAAAATTATCTTTTCGATTGAGTATAACAAAATAATTTATTTTTAATCTTTTGAAAACTAAAAGGAGGTGCCCTGATGCAAACCTACAAAACCTATATTGGTGGCAGTTGGGTTGAAACAGACAAATTACTTGATGTTACAGAAAAATATACGAATGAAGTGTTTGCAAAAGTTCCACTGTGCGATACCAAAGAGGTGGATACAGCAGTTAGTGCTGCTCAAGATGCTTTTGAAAGTTTCAGAAAAACACCTGCATATGAGCGCTCACAAATACTAGATAAAGCAGCCAATCTAATTCTAAAGCGCAAAGATGAAATAGCAGCTGTGATTTGCAAAGAAGCAGGCAAAGCCTGGAAGTATTCTCTAGGGGAAGTAATAAGAGGCTACGAAACATTCAAGTTTGCAAGCTGCGAAGCCATACGCATACATGGTGAGACTGTGCCTTTGGATGCAAGCGCATCTGGGACAAACAGGGTGGGCTACTACATAAGGGTGCCAATGGGTGTGATTGCAGCTATTACACCATTTAACTTTCCCTTAAACCTCGTTGCACACAAAGTAGCACCAGCTATTGCCTCAGGCAATACAATTGTACTAAAGCCAGCTTCAACTACACCTGTTACGGCTTTGATATTAGCTGAAATTTTAGAAGAAGCAGGGTTGCCAAAAGGGGTGTTTAATGTGGTAATTGGCTCTGGCTCAAGCATAGGTGATTATCTTGTATCCCACCCAATGGTAAAGAAGGTAACATTTACAGGCTCACCTGCAGTAGGTGATTCAATCATTAGAAAAGCTGG
>NZ_MDSU01000014.1 GCF_002119425.1 Desulfurella amilsii
TTATTTATAAACCAGCCGATAGAAAAAGACCGCTTATTTAAAACCATTAACAAACTCTCAAAGGCTAAAAGAAACTCAGGCGATATTAAAGCCCCTAACTATTGGCGCGTTATCAAAGGCATAGAGGAACAGATAGCGCAAGACACAGCTAACAGAATAGTGGAGTTTGCCGTTAAGCACAATGCCGATGTTATAGTCTTTGAGAACTTAAGCAAGATGAAAAAACCTAAAGACTTTTACGGCGCTAAGAAACTGCGATTTAAACTCCACTTTTGGACTAAACAGGCAATAGTAAGAAAAACCTTACAGAAAGCACATCTTTTTGGCTTAAGAGTTACCAAAGTTCTTGCAAGAGGCACATCACAGTATGCTTTTGACGGTAGTGGTGCAGTGGAAAGAAACAGCAAGAAAGACCTCTGTAAGTTTACTACTAACAAGCACTATCACAGTGACCTTAACGCAAGCTATAATATCGCAGCAAGGTTTTTCATAAGGCTTTACCTAAAACCCTTACCAGAAATGGCAAGGTTGCAGTATCAGGCAAAAGTTCCTGAGATTGCAGCGAGACATCAGCAGACTTTGGCTTCATTAATTAGACTGCGTGAAGCCTTAAGCTTGGCGGCTTAATATGCTTTTGCAGCCCGTATTTAAGTCAAAGGAAGCTTTACCCATAGGACGCTTAGGCGGACTTGGGGAAAGAGGATGTCACTGCTATTTAGACCATTATAAAGAATTTGGCAAACTTTGCCAGAAAGGAGGTGATGATGAGAAAAATTAAGTTTTTAGGGTTAGGGTTGCTTTTATTAGGTTTAAGTTTCAACTTATACAGCTGTGCGGGCTACACAACAGCGGCAATTTCAAGTCATGCTAATAGTAAATACGAAGCTATTAACTTACAGCCAGAGGCAGAGAAAAACATACAACAGACTTATAACGCTACATTAGACACTCAAAAGCAGTATCCCACAGGGACGATAGATGTGGTGTTTAATGACTTAGCGGTAAGAATGAATGGGGGTATTCTTACTCCAGCAGTTTGGTTAAACGGCAGTAAATACCTATCACAAGAATACATTGATAAAGTTTTATCCTATGCCAAAGAGTCAATGCCTAATGTGAATTTTATAGTGAAAGATAAGCCTGATTTCAATAGTCAAAATCCGCAGTTAGTTTTCTTTCCAAGTTATTTTAACCACGCAGTAAATGGTTTAGTTAGTTATCTTCATACTATTTACAACTCTACCTACGCAGTATTTGAGTTAAATGGCAAATATTACCTAATTACAAATGAAATTTACGATAATGGTTATGGTTCTGTTGTTTTTAGTATGTTTTCTAACTACTTCAAAGACTACTACAAATCTGAACTTTTAGCCTACTATCCTGTCTTTCCAGCTGTTAAAGCTTTAATGCTTAAAGCACAAAACCAGCCATTGAGCCCGTATCTTTCTAATTGGCTAAACGCAGTTAAACAGTGGCAACCAGCCCCTGTAAACAATGACAAGGTAGCTTTTAGAATAGCAGATGATGCCAAACTTCCCTGCGTTTACAATTACAAGTGGACGGAACACAAAAAAGACGCACAAGGCAAAGAGTATGGCAAGAATGAGCCAGAGTGGTATCAAAACCTAAAAGGCATAGCCCCTTACCTGTTTATGCCTGAAAACAGCCCTGAATGCCAAGCAATAGAAAAGAATGTAAAAGACAATACCGAGATTACCCAAGCCATTATGGAAGTGGTAGCTAAAAATTGGGAAAAAGAAACCAAACCGATAATAGACCATTGGGACAAATACAGCAAAATAACCGTAGGTGCGGATAATGCTACAAGCGTGGCAAAGGCAAGCGAATAACAACCAAGCAAGCGGTTTCCCGCTTGCTTTATTACTTATGTGAGTGTCGTATGAAAATTTTTAGTCTTGATATTAAAAAACTTAGTGACATCCTCTTTCCCCAAGTCCGCCTAAGCGTCCTATGGGTAAAGCTTCCTTTGACTTAAATACGGGCTGCAAAAGCATATTAAGCCGCCAAGCTTAAGGCTTCACGCAGTCTAATTAATGAAGCCAAAGTCTGCTGATGTCTCGCTGCAATCTCAGGAACTTTTGCCTGATACTGCAACCTTGCCATTTCTGGTAAGGGTTTTAGGTAAAGCCTTATGAAAAACCTTGCTGCGATATTATAGCTTGCGTTAAGGTCACTGTGATAGTGCTTGTTAGTAGTAAACTTACAGAGGTCTTTCTTGCTGTTTCTTTCCACTGCACCACTACCGTCAAAAGCATACTGTGATGTGCCTCTTGCAAGAACTTTGGTAACTCTTAAGCCAAAAAGATGTGCTTTCTGTAAGGTTTTTCTTACTATTGCCTGTTTAGTCCAAAAGTGGAGTTTAAATCGCAGTTTCTTAGCGCCGTAAAAGTCTTTAGGTTTTTTCATCTTGCTTAAGTTCTCAAAGACTATAACATCGGCATTGTGCTTAACGGCAAACTCCACTATTCTGTTAGCTGTGTCTTGCGCTATCTGTTCCTCTATGCCTTTGATAACGCGCCAATAGTTAGGGGCTTTAATATCGCCTGAGTTTCTTT
>NZ_MDSU01000015.1 GCF_002119425.1 Desulfurella amilsii
AAAAACCTTGCAGAACTTAAAAACAATGGGGAATGTAAATTAAGCAAATCAGTAAAGCAGGGTTTCATCCAAATACCTTTTATAAAGCTTTTAAAAAACATTGAATATAAAGCACAGGAGGTGGGTATAAATGTTTACTGGATAGATGAAGCGTATTCTTCTAAATCAAGCTGTATATCAGATGACATAATCAGCATACAGCTGAATAAGCCCAAATCAACTAATGCTTTCAATGGAAAGCGTGTTGAGAGAGGGCTGTTTTTAGACACAGTAATATCTAAAATATTCAATGCTGATATTAACGGGGCAGTAAACCACATTAAGATTGCAGCAGCAAAAAGCTTTGAGTGGCTAAAAAACAGCTTATTTAAGCTTTGCAACCCAATAAAAATAAAAAGCGACTACGAATTCTGCAAGTTCCTAAAAAACATGCAGAATAGTGTGTCGGGTAAGTCTGTGCTTTGGGCAAACCAAAGCACAGAAGCGTCGGGGTCTACTTGAGTAAGTTTTTGACAGAAAATGGTAGATGTAAGTCGACGGTAAAATGCCAGAAGTTAGTTTAGAACAAAAAGAAAATTTGCTTGCATTAGTTAACAAGGCTCAGGAAATCAAAAAACAAATTGAGTCGTATGGAAATGTTTTAGATACTGATAATAATTTATGTCCTGTATGCAGGAAAGGCTTTTTAAAAGAAACTAAATCAGAAAGCTTTTTCAGCAAGATTTACACTTACCAAAACTGCAAAGCAGAGTTTAGAAAAGGTATTTTAAATAAATTTCAGCTTATCAAAGCTTACGATGATCCCTATGGAGTTTATCAAAAGTTTAATCAATATAAATTTACTTTAAGCGAATGGAAAGCTTTAACTGTTGATTATTACAAAAAAGGCGTTTATCCTTTAAATAAAAAATTTGAGGAAATTAAAGACGCAATCAAAAAAGAGATTTTACAGCAATTTATTAATGGCAATTTAAAGCTTAATTTTATCAATACAGACAAGTTTGTATTACAGCCAGATGAGTTTATTTACTTTAATTCAGTTGCAACAAAATTAGAGTTTCAAAAACACAAAACAGTCCATAAACAGGCGCAGACACCAAGAAAATACAGCGGTTTTTCAATAAGAATAGCAAAAGGGATTACTTACTACACAGGAAGCTCCCGCTCATCTCAAAAGCCTGAAACCTTTGTGGAAGAATATACAAGCTTGGACGAAAAAGACAGAGGCGATTTTGTAATAACAAACCAAAAGATTTTTTTCTCAAGCCCTGTAAAGAATATTGCAATACCATTCAAAAAAATAACAGCCATTGATTTTGACGAAGGCGAAAACGCTTTATCTATTACGCACCAGCTTAAAGCACCATCAATATTTAGAATAAGCAAAACCTTTAATATCAATTTGAATGGTTTAGAGTTGGAAATTACTTTAAGCAATAAAGATATTGCAGATGTAATAAAGTTTTTTATTGAAAAAGAATAGGAGTTTAAAATGGGAATGCCCACAAACGGCAACGGCAACCTGCCGATTAACTATAAATCCGCTAAAATAGAATATTTAAGTGATGACCAGCTGAATGCCTTAACTCAAAGCTTTATGGATTTCTTTGAAAATGGCGTTGGCATGCTTAGGAAAAAGCGTGGCAGATATTGGATTGTTTATTTGTTTTTGCGTTTTACAGGCGCAAGGCTCAATGAAGTGTTAAGCATAGATGACAATACAGATATAGATTTTAGAAACTACGAAGTAAAGCTAATTACTTTAAAGCAAAGAAGTAAAACATTCCGCATTGTGCCTGTGCCAAGTCAAGCGATCAGCGAACTTGCCACATATTTAGCGCAGTTTCCAGATGCAAAAGGCAAGGTTTTTAAGCTGATAGACAGAAATTTTAGAGTAATCTTTTCTAAATTAGGCAAAAAAGCAGGCATACCAAAAGACTTGGCTCACCCGCATATATTGCGTCATACAAGGTCAATAGAGTTACTGAGGGCAGGAGTGCCTGTTACTGCGGTGCAGGCATTGCTGGGACACGCATCACTTACTACCACAGCGATATATTTAAGGTTAAGCGGACAGGAGATTAAATGGATACTAAAAGAAAAAGGTTTGATTTAAATAGTAAAAAGCAAATTTATCTTAATGAGATAAACGCTATAAATGTAATGAGTAGCAAAGAATTAACCGTATTAGCAAAACAAATTGCTAATGCTAAAAATGCCATACTTGAAACACTCATTGCAACCCCCTCATTCAGCTTAGCATTAGACAGCTTAATTAATGATATCAATAACAATCATATAGAATTAAAAAATATCTCTAACAACATTAACGATTTTAGACAAAACAAAGAGAATACTATAAAACGCAATTTTTTATACATTCTTTCGGAAGTCAAATCTATGCTTGATAATCAAAAGCCACAGCAGGAAATTATTGCAAAACTATATAAGCTTAACTTTACAGATTTTTATCTCAAAAAAATAATAAATAAGCTTGATAAACGCACGCTTTAGCGTCTTCAACAGGGCATATCTTTTTAGTAAGCAATATTGCCTCTAATAAGTGAGCCATTACAGTTTCTTTTAAAATATTATCATCATCACCATTAACATAAACTTTTCTTTCTTCCACTATACACCTCCTATAATTTTTTGATTTTTATAAATAGAACACTACCAGCATTTATGATTTAAATGCTGGTAGTGTGAAAATGATTAAACCGCTTCTTTGAGTTTTTTTATGCCTGCGACCTTAACCACAAAATCGCAGGCTTTTTCTGCTTTGGCTGATGCAGAAACTATAGCTTTTTTCTTATCTCTTAAAAACTCTGCCCAGCCGTTACAATAGCTGGCTGAGTTTTCTATGTTAGGCTGTAGTCCTGCCTGTGCCATCATCATACAAGACCCAATTTCTGCTACTAACTCCTCTGCAGAATACTCTTCGGTTTCCGCAAATTTATCAATAGCAAAACGGTTTAATCTTTTAGGGTGCCCCGTAGAGTGTATTACCTCGTGGGACAATACTTGTAAAAAATTTTCTGGTTTAACATTTGACATTCTAATCCTGTCTTTTACAGGATTATAAGCAGACACTAAACCATTAATTTCATTTTCTATATACTCTATTTTCTCTTTTGATATATAAGTATGCAGAAAAATTTTGTATTCTTTTTCTAAGTCACTTATAGCTACAACTTTACAAGTTTCTGTAGCTTTTTTGTTTACAATTTCATCACATTCATCTAATTCTGCGATGTTAAATACATTGTAATATCGCAGAACAGGAATGGATTTTGTTGTTTCTTCTTCTTCTGCTATATCATCATCTGCTATATCATCATCTGCCATATCTTTAATTTTAGGCTGATACATTTTAAAAAAGGTTACCATAGCAGTTTTAGCACCTTTTTTTACATGCCAGCCTTTTTGTTTGGCTTGGTTGTATGTTAGCCATAATGGATATTGATACCCATTTGCTTGGGCTACTAAACCAAGCAACATAATATTAACCCCGTGATACGGGATTTTTGTTATTAAATTTTGATGTTTTACGCCTGCTACATAGGGACTAGCCCACGGGACTGTCCCTTTCTCTAATGCATTTATTATTTGATTTGTTACAATTTCATATACTTTACTCATGCTTACCTCCTTTTTTTGCATAATATTTTGTTAAAAAATTATCCACATTAAAAGCTATATTACCGCATTTTAGGCATTTAAACGCTTTTGTGCGGATAGTAATGTTTTTATGTGTTATTAATGTGTCTATTTTTCTGTGAAGCGTTTTAGCTTCACAATTAGGACATCTTTTAATAACATAAAACTTCGTCATTCTTTTAATCATTTTTACCTCCAAAATAGTTTATTTATAATCTTGGGCTGTTTTGTGCCTGCCATAAACACAAGGTTCGCCCTCCACGCTACGCATACATTTATACTTATATGGCTTTTAAAAAGTATAAGTGTATGATATTTAGTTAAAAAAACCCACCAAGAATTGTCTTCCCGGTGGGTGAGTAAGTTACAAAATTAATGGATTTGGATACCCTCAGTCCAAACCTTGTATAACTCAAATACTTTGCCGGGAGTTATTTTATATCCCCAAGCAAAGTTTTCATCTTCGCCATCAAAATAGAGTTTTACTTCTCCATTTTTTAGTATTTTTGAAAATTCTATGGCAAACTCATCACAGTAACCACATACAACCTGCTTACATCGTATCTTTCGCCATACTCACAGTTTTTTGTTTCTTTAAAATACAATGTAACCATTTCGTCATTGTCAATTATTTTTGATAACTCAATAGCAAAGTCTTCTGCGTAATAATCATCATATTTCTCAACGACAATGCTATCTAAGCAATCATTATCATCTAATACAAGCTTTACATTTTCAAAGCCTTTTATAAGCTTGCATTCACTATAAAACTTATCTAATTTGCTTGTATTAATTTTTACTTTTTCATTTATTTCGTAATCAAATTCAAATAACATACTTACACCTCCTCTTCTATTGTTATTTCTTCTTCATCGTCAACCGACCAATCCATATACATTGGAACAACTGACATATGGGATACTTCGTATCCATTGCTTTCCTGCCCCATAAAATAAAAAGCTATAATACCTTCTTTGATTACTTTTGCCATTTCTACAGCAAAAGATTTACCGTCAAACTCATCGTATTCATCAACAATTATGTCTGTAAGACGGTTATTATCCATTTCAAGCTTGACATTATGAAAACCATCTATTCTTTTACAGTTTTCATAAAATTTATCTAATTTTTTTTCATTTAATATAATTTCTCCCTCATAAATTTCCCAAGCAAAAATTGATTTCATAAACACCTCCTATAAAAAATTATTTTTTTGAAATTAATTAAGAAAACAGGCTATACAGCCTGCTTTTATTCATATTCATATCTATATTGGCAATCGCTGTCTATAAAAAAGTCTATATCTCTGTTAAAACCTTTTTTCTTTGTTTTAGGTTTGTAAAGAATATAGACATTATAAGAACATAATGGAGTTAAAACTTCATCATATTCTTGTTCTCTTTTACCAACATAAATATATGGTTTTATAATGCCTTTAATATGCACTTTTAAACCTTCTTTATACGCTTTTTCAGCAATACTTTTAATTTCTTTTGGATTAAATTTTTCCCATTCCATAAATATACCTCCTACCACTCTACTCCATAAAATAGCTCAACTAATGTTGCTTTTTTAGAAGTTATCCATTTTATTTTTATTCCGCTGTATTCATTTGTATGATTGTTTTCTAAAATACGCAAATTTCTTGAACTACAAGCAATTTCTGTATGTTTTATAATGCTTGTTTTTCCGTTTTCTGTTTCAACAATTGCTATTGGAAACTTTAACTCATCTTTCTCCGCCCATAAAACATCATTCCAATAGCTAAATTTGTCAAAATAATAGTCATATCCTTCCCTTTTTAAAAGAGAAGTCCAGTTTCTACTCATATTTACCTCCTTTATACTTCTGCGGTCATTTCAACCGCAGGGATCTGTTTTACATATAATTTTGTTTTCTCAAACTTGTCATCAAAGTCAATTTGAGAAAACAACTCTTCGGCAGTTTCAATAAATATTTGCAATTGTTCTTTTGCAAATTTTACTGTCTCGTTTAAGCTATATTCACCAATCCCGTAAGTTGATTTTGATTCAAGATTGATAGTAACATTATCGTTACTATCAACATCAACATCAAAAACAATATCTTTTACAGGATTAGAAAAACTGATTTCATTAAATTTTTTTACCCACTTAATTAATGCCAATTTTTTAACGGCAATTTCAAGCAAGCTTTCATCTTTGGTTACCCATTGCCCTCTGAAATACATCATAGGGTAATTATTGCTATCATCGTAAACCTCTACCCAATACTTTTTTTCAATCTTTAAAGATTGAAAATCGTTTCTAAATGCTAAATTGTTATTCATTTACACCTCCTTAGTTTGTTTTCCATTTTGTTTCCCATACTTTATTACCTGTATTAGAGAAACAAAATATTTTTACTTCAAGTGTCCTTTTTGTTCTTAAAATTTTAAAGTAAAAATATCCTTCCTGTTTGTAGTAAAAAATATATTGTGTCGGATATTTTTCTCTTATTTTTTCTATTGCTTTTGATAATAGTTTTCCATCTGTTTCTATATTTTCTTTACCTATATAGACAACAGAACACTCATTTGCTTGCATTTGCCGCCTCCTTAAATTTTTTATATGCTTCTTCTGGATTTGTTATATTTATACTGCTTCTCAATAAATACAAATCATAATCTGATAAGTCTTTTAGCTCTATATCGTTGCGTGCCAAATATCTAAAAAGCTGTAAAGCATATACAATAATGATTGGCATAGAATTATTTACAGGCTTTGATATAGAGTAAAATCCTGCGTAGCGTGCATTATTTGCAATAGCAGTATAAAAAAACTCTAATAAATTGATTTTCCCAAGTATATTAGTCCAATGTGCAACTAATTTAAGAAAATCTTTTTTTGTTTTTTCTCTAATACTTTCAGGCATTAAAGAAAATAAATTTTCTACCTTTTCTTTTTCGGCCAATGTATAATTAGCCAATACATCTTCATTATTCATTATTGCCTCCTTATTTGTTTTATTTGTATAGATAAAAAAAAGGTGAGAAAACTACAAAAATGTAATTTTCCCACCAGCTTGTCTATCCTTACTCTTCAAGTAATTCTTGAAGAATTTGAAATTTACTTTTTTTTAATGAAGCTATGTATTCACCATAGCTATCTTTTCTCCAAACAATTTTATATTCGCTTTTTGAATTTTGAATGTTTATTAATGCATCTAAATTTTTTTGTGATACGGCAAGCGACGCTTGGCTAACATGTGCAAATAGATTACCGCTTACTGAATTATAATCGTAAGCAACCCAAAGTCTATTCCCATCGCTTTTGCTTGTCCACAAAACATTATCCCAATAGATAAATTTACCGAAACCGTAGTAAATATAGCCTTTTCTTCTTAAAAAATTGATCCACCTGTCTTGCATATACTCTGTATGTGTAGAGTATTTTTTCATTTTAAACCTCCTTGTTTTATAAGTCCGCACCTGCTTACAAAGCCTACCTTGCGGTCAGGTTAGTGTGGTTTTTATAAATAAAACCGCATTTAATCCTCTACTTTTTCGTAGTTAGGTTAGTGTGGTTTTTAACTAATTGATAAGCCACTATTGCGCTTATAGTGGCTTTAAGAAGTGAACCTAGCAGACAAATATAGCACATCTACTAGGTCTTGTTTGATAGCTGGTATATGTAAGCAATATACCAGCAAAGCTATAAGACCCTAACCACAAAAAATGCTTACTATGGTTAGGGCAATATTGATTGGTTTTTTTAATTATTTTTTTTAATTAAAGGGGAGAGATTTTTCCTTACGCTATGATTAGCGTAAGGAAAAGATTAATAAAGTCAAAAATTTAATAAAAAGTGTTCCTGTTAACCAAATAAGCCCACCGGCAATAAGTAGTTTTTTTATACTTATCGCTGAAAGTTTATTTACAGTTTTTTTGGCAGTATCAGCAACAATAAGCGCTTGCCCACATTCATGGCAGAATTTACCTCCGTCAACTTTTGCCCCACAATTAGGGCAAAAGTTAATATTTTTTTCCTCCTGCCCTTTCTGCCCTTTTGTGGCAGGATTAGGAAAACTTAAAATCATTTTTACCTCCTAAATTTTTCTCTCCCCTTCTGTAAGCAATACTAAAATACAGGTATGGCTATAAAGTATTAAAAAAAATAAAAAAAACCTGTATAATATTGCTTGTAGAAAGGGAGAAAACCCTTTTAAAAAATACCACTCAAAAGTGGCAAACATACCGCTCAGAAGCGGTCAAACTATCTATCTCAACTCAACAAACCGCTCAAAAGCAGTCCGTTTCGCAGGATAGCCTAAAATCGTCTTTGTGTCAACAATAGGGTAAAAACCCTACGGTTCAGATGATTATAATATATCACAAATTTTCAAAATGTCAAGATAAAAAATGTAAAATATGATTTTTTTTAAAATATTGTAGTTATTAGGCTTTTTAATATTTTTACTAAATAATTAATGTAATTTTTTTTATTTCTAAATAATAAAAAATCAATAGCAAATTAATATTAAATAATTCATATTAATTATTTTATTTATATAATTTGACTTTTTATAATTAAAAGATATAATATTTTATAATAATTATGTCTGCGGGAGGTAAACAAGTGGACGAAAAAGACAAGAAAAAAATTAGCCATATAATAGAACTTCTACGCAATCACGGTATCTATATTACCACTCTTACATTACAAGAAATAATTAAAGACAGTATGACTTCGGAAAACAAAGTAGACTACACATCTTTTTTTAAAAAACTAATCGGCACAGGCATTGTTACCGAAGAACTCCTTACGCAGGTATTAGCAGAAATGGACGGAGTAGAATATTACGATTATTTTCTTAATAAAGAAATAATAGACAAAGATATAATAAGCTACTTTCATCAAGACGCATTCAGCATATTCAGACAATTTTTCTTTGTTCCTTTAGAAGTAGAATTTGATAAAGTCAATAAACAAATTAATATAAGTTTTGGTATGAAAAACCCAAGCAATAAGCTTCATCAATCTAAAATTGACGAAGTATTGGCTCTTTTGTTTAATTTAGACCCAAAATACAAAGATTGGAAAATTAACAAATATACTTATATTGTGTCCCCGTCAGCCTTAGAGGACTATTACTTTCATTTTTTGCAGAAAATTACAGATGATGACCTTAACGAAGCAAGAGATAAAATAAGCGTCAACTTGGTAACAGAAGACGATGCAGAAAGAACAAGAAGCGTTCAAGAGTTTTTACAGAAAATTATAGCAAAAGCAGTATTTGAGGGTGTTTCAGATATACACTTTGAACCTTCCGATGACGGCAAAGGACGCATAAAGTTTAGGAAAAACGGCATCTTGATTCCGATACTAAGTATGAGTATTAGACAATACGCAAATGTCTTAACAGCGCTTGCGTTAAACTGTTCCAGCACGATAACTTCAACATCAACATTGCCGATGGACGGACGCATTGAAGAAAAACCAGAACAAAACGCAGGCTTGCTTGAATTATTGAAAGTCAATTACAATATAACTAATGTTGACTATCGTGTGTCTTATATACCAAACGCTTTAAATAATACGCCGAATGTTGCTAATTATTCGGTAGTTATAAGAATTTTATCAAGGCGTGGAGGAATACCAACATTAGAACAGCTTGGCTTTAATGCAGAAATTAAAAAAGAAATATCTTTTATAAGCGAAAAAGCGCATGGTATTTTCTTAATTACGGGACCGACAGGTTCAGGTAAATCCACTACGCTTTATTCTATTTTATCAAGAGTAAACGCAACAGAAAAAAACATAGTAACGATTGAAGACCCTGTGGAATATAGAAACTCAATGTGGAAGCAGGTTCAAGTAAATGAAAAAGCGGTTAAAGAAGAAGACAGGCTTACTTTTTCAAATGCCATAAAACACTTTTTAAGGCACGATCCTGATGTAATTCTGCTTGGTGAAGTCAGAGATACAGAAACAGCAAAACAGGCTATTATAGCGGCAAATACAGGGCATTTGGTATTATCTACTCTCCACACAAATGACGCTCCAAGCGCAATATCAAGGCTATTAAACCTAAATATAGATATTTTTGATATGCTAAACAGCGTAATAGCCATTTTAGGACAAAGGCTTGTTAGAAAAGTTTGCCCTAACTGCGCTATAAAAGAACCTGTTAGAAAAACTGATTACGAATGGCTTAAAAAGGAATTAAACCGAACTTTATCAAATGTTATTGATGTCAACAGCGAAGATTATCTTTTTACCGATGAAGTGTTATACGCAAACCCGAATGGCTGTGATAAATGCCATCATACAGGCTATACGACAAGAAGTGTCATCTCTGAAATCTGTATTTTAGACCAAGAAGTTAAAAGTGCCATTGTAAACAAAAATTTTGACCTAATATATAAATCAATGATAAACTTTTACAAGTATAATACGCTTTTACTCTCTGGAATTGAAAAAATTAAAAACAAATACACTACCTTTGATGAGATTAAGCGTGTAATCTAGGAGGCTTAATGAGAAAAACTATTCTTGTAATAGCTTGCATATTTGCTTTTGTGATTAATGTAAAAGCAGATGTCTTTCAAAAAAGCGGAAACGTGCAGGTAATTGCTATGAACGAATACAATGAAAACTCAATGCAACCTTCCGACAATAACCCTTATTTTTTTGTCAACAGCCACTACCAGAAAACAAGCAGAAAAACTTCCTATACAGGTAAAAAGTATTCTTATTACAAAACAAACTACACTTCAAATAATTACAGCTATTTATTTAAAGAAATAGGCAGTAAATACAATTTAGACCCTAAATTGCTGTATGCAATCGCAGTAACAGAAAGCTCTCTTAACCCTAATGCGATTAATTACAATACTAATGGAAGCATAGACTACGGACTTATGCAGATTAACTCCTGCCACTTGCCTACTTTATCTAAATTTGGTATTGATAAAAATAGTTTGTTTCAACCACAGACAAACATTACTGTTGGGGCTTGGATTTTATCCAAGTGCGTCAACAAATACGGTTACTCTTGGAATGCTATTGCCTGCTACCATATGGGTAGCGGAAGTTTAGACAACAGGGAAGCTTTACGCTATGTGTGGCAAGTTTATGAAAACTTAAAAGGATAGTTTTATGCTTATAAAAAGGGATTATAAGCGGATTATAGACGAACTCTATAAAATAGACGGCAAAATGGTTTTTATTGACTGTTTTGTGGACAACTACGATTACAAGTCTTTCAGTATTGATTACAAACCGCTTTTGGCAATGCAGGTTACGCAGGATAATTTTATTGAAATTATAGCTGAAATTGTAAACAAAATCATAAACAAAAGCGGAAACTATAAAGAACTTTTAGATAAGCTAATTTCACGCAACAATACTTATATCAAGACAGCAACCTATGATAAGCTGAATTTTGAACAGCTGAAAGAAATTCTTGACGAACATTATATGCCGAGTATCCATAAATATGGTGTAACGCCAGATATGATGTTGCTTTATTATTTCAGCAAGCATATTTTTAATAACGAAATAATAAATAAATTAGTAGACTACTATAAAACAGTATACAAAAAGCTTTTGGAAAATGAAAAACAGTATCAGAAAACAGGCTCTAATTTTTTTAAAGACAGCGAAAAACTATCTTTGGAAATGCTTGAACTTAACAATTTTGCCGATGAACGCTATGTAGATGTCGGTGAAATTGATTGGAACGGCATTGGAACAAAATTTGACTGCGTTTATGACAATGAAAACAAAGCTTTTAACGGTGTTAAGCGTGGCATAATGCTTTTTCTAAGTTCAAAACTATATATATTCTCTGAACTCTACGCAAAAAACGATACTTTCTACACTATTTTAAAACAGTTTTGGGCTAAACTTAACGCTTTTAGGGAAAAACAGGAATTAATAGTAAAACAAACTGCTTTTCTTAAAGAAGAAAACGCTAATTTAAAAGATAAATACCAAAAAGCAAAAAAACAGTTATTGGAATTTGAAAAAGTAACTTCTCAAATCAAAAACGAAAGCGATAAAACAAAAGATAAACAGCTTACAGAGTTAACCAAAGAAAACAGCTACTTAAAATCACGAATAGAAACGCTTGAGAGTAAGATAGAAGAGTTGCTACAAGCGCAGGAAATCAATAAAACTATTGCAGAAAACATTGAAATTAAAGAAAGCAATATTATAGAATTTACCAAAGAATTGCCAGAATATCAAAATATAGTAATTTTAGGGGGCAATTGGAACTCAAAAGAAAAAGAAACTCTGCAAAAAGCCCTTCAAACCTGCTATATAGAATTTATAGACGCAGAAAAAACACTTACCAAAATAGATAAGGTAGTTAATGCGGATATAGTTATCTTTGATACAAGCCGAAACGCACACGCTTACTATTATAAAATCAAGCAGTATCCTATTAAGCTTTTTCATATAAATAAAAGTAAATCTGATGAAGTATTAAAGATATGGGATTAGATTTCATTAAGCCAAGTTTCTTTTGATACAGTTTGGTAAGCTTCTGTTGCGGATCTTTTTTTTGCTAATCTATCTGCAAGTCTGTTTTGTTCTCGTGGTATCCAAGAAAAGGTAAATTCTGCTATATTAGATTTAGGCTTTGTTTTTTTAGTTTTAATGTAGCCGATTGAATTACAGATTGCTATTATTTTTTTTCTAATTTCATCTAAAATATGGTCTTTGGTTTGCCATTCGCCATTAATTTGCTTAACTATCAACTGCGAATCGCTTTTAAAAATAAAGCGGTTTGCAATAATATTGTTTTTTTGAATGTATTCTAGCGCTTTTAAAACAGCTTGATACTCTGCTAAATTGTTTGTGCCGAAACCAATATATTCTGAATATCTAAAAACCGTATTGTCATCAAACTGTATTACAAATGCAATTCCCATTGAGCCCGGATTGTCAATACAAGACCCGTCTGTATTAACTACCACAAAATCGTATTTCATTATTCTATCTTTTTTTGACGACAAACATCAATAATATAAGCAAAACTTAATCCTATAACACCGAATAACAGCAATCCAAAAATAACATCGGAAACAGTTTCTAAAATTTGCATCATATTTATATTATAGCACTTAAATTAAAAAAGTCAAATAAAGTTATAAAACCTAGTAAAAATAATGTTTAAATTTTAAAATATGCTTATTATAAAAAACAAATAACCTGATTTTTAAGGCAAGAAAAATTTTTCTCTCACTCCAAACTATGTAAAATAACTCAACTGCGGTTATTTTTCGGTCTAATGACTTTTCAACTCCATAATATGTAACTTAAACTAACTTAAACCCCTTGCTACCACGCAACTGGCACCTCTATTTTAACTCCACATTTTGTAACTTAAGTTTGGTTTGCATTAAATATGGCTCTGTGGCCATCAAAATTTTAACTCCACATTCTGTAACTTAAACAATGCAAATCATTCAGGAAAAATTTTACCGTGAACTATTTTAACTCCACATTCTGTAACTTAAACTTGTAGGTGGGTCAATTCAGACGTTGTCTTAGACTTGCATTTTAACTCCACATTTTGTAACTTAAATAAAAAGATATATAATGTATTACTGTTTTCAACTCCATAATTTTGTAACCTAAATTTTTCCAAGCCTTTCGCTTGTTTTAGGTATGCACCCTGTTTTTTTGCTTCTGACAATTTTTCCTGAATTCTTACTTGAATAGAATTTAGATACTCATTAAAAAACTTAAAAAAAGTCAACGGCATTTTAATTCTCCATTAAATCAATTTCTCTAACCCGCAGCCAAGTATTTCTTTGTGTTTTGTTTATATTAGTGCAGGCTTTTTTAAATGCGCTGTATTGCCCTGTTATATAAACCTTTTCTTTTGCCCTTGTGATAGCGGTATATATAAGCTTACTGCTAAGCATTATGTAAAAGCCGTTTATCATAGGTATAAAAACATAGTTAAACTGATTTCCCTGTGTTTTATGTATTGTCAACGCATAGCCTAAATCAACTATATTGTGGTAGTCATCAAAAGAATAAAGCGCAACAGTATTTTCTCCGTCTGGTTCAGGATAGATTACGCTAAACATCTCATTTTCTTCGTCAATATTTAAAACAAGCCCTAAATTGCCGTTGTAAATACGCTTATCACCTGCTATCTCATACATATCACTCAAATCAAGCTTCTCTTTAATATATTGGTCGTATTCACTTTTAGGTAAAAACTTCATATTCTGGTTTTTTAAATGTATAACTTTATCGTATTGCTTTAAAAGATAGCCTCTTATTGTTATACTATGATTGCCTAAATTGTTTATTTCTTTCTGTAAAATATCATTTAAGGCTTTTGTGCCAAGCGGTGTGTTTTTCATAGCGGTAATTACTTGTATATCCCAAATCTTTTTAATGCCTGCAAGGTCTTTTGCTTTATTTTTTATAAGATTAAGAAAATCAGCCTGCAATTCTTTATAAAACTCTTCCCTTATTTCCTGCATTTGTTTATCTGATAATTCTTTTTTTAATTGCCAATAGTTGCTTATGTCTTTATATATAAAAGCGAAGTCTTTAAAATTGCTTGATTTGTGCGGTGGAAGTTCAGCTGGCAATTGTCCCTGTCTTATATAGTTTGCAAAGTAAGTTAAAACACTGTCTTGGCTTTGCCTGTAAATTGTGTCTAATTTAACTTTCGGCATCCATTCTTTGCCAAGCAAATCTGCAAATACATTTCCCTCGCCGATAGGTGGCAATTGTGCGTCATCGCCTACCATAATAATAATTGTGTCTTTGCTTATTGCTTTTAAAAGCGAATAAAACAAGCCGAGATTAATCATACTTGACTCATCTATCAGAATAACCTTATAAGGCAAAGGATTACTCCTATCGTATTCAAAACCTCCATCTTTGTAGCCAAGCAAGGAATGTATCGTGCTTGCCTTATAACCTGTAACTTCCCTTATGCGTTTTGATGCCATACCTGTAAAAGCGCAGGTTACAATATCAGTATCTTTAAAAAAGTGTTCTTTATAAAAGTCTAATATTATTTTTGAGATTGTGCTTTTACCTGTGCCTGCGTAACCGCACAAGATAAAAGCATTGTAGCCTTTTGTAGCTATGTCAAATATTGCCTGTTTCTGTTTATTGCTAAACTTTATGTCTAATTCATTTTCTTTTTTTGCTATATACTCAATAGCCTCTTCTTCTTGAACCCAATAATCATTTATTTTCTTATATCTTTCAAAAAAATCTCTTTCTATATTTGCTTCCTGTTTTTCATAGCCTGCAAGAGATATTCTATTATTGTCTATATAGTATTTATCTTGGTTCTGTAAGATGTTTTTTAAGACAAAAATAAGTTTTTCTAAATTAATATTATCTGCTTCCTCCTGCATTAATTTAAGCAAATCATTGTATTCTACAAAAGTGTGTCCGTTATTGCTTGCCTGCGAAAGCAGTATATAGTCCGTTAAAGCCTGTATTCTATGCGGGCTGTATGGGTCTATGCCTAATTGTAAAGCTAATTTGTCTGCTGTTTTAAAGCCTATGCCTCTTACATCTGTCAAACAGTAAGGATTTTCTTTTATTTCTTTAATTGCGTCTTTTTCTTTAAAATGGTTGTATATTCTTAAAAGCAGTGAGCTTGTAACCGCTACATTATTATTTGCGAAAAATTCAGTCAGGTTTTTTAAAGCAGAATATTTATGCCAAGACTCTATTATTTTCTTTAATTTTTTCTCTTTTATGCCTTTAAACGATAATAATTTTTCAGGATTGTTGTTTAAGATATTCACAAGTTCGGTTTCTCCGTATTCTTTAATCAGCTGTTTTGCAAGCGTAGCACCTAAACCCTTAACTATGTTTGCCAAAAAGAAAAACAAGCCTTGCGTGTTTATGGTTATATTGATTGCGTCAATCTGTTCTCCGTATTTAGGGTGTTTAACCCAATTGCCCTCTATAATACAGGATAAGCCTTTTGCTTTCTCCGTGCTGTCTATAAGTTTAAGGTCAGGGCATACGCCTTTTGCAGTTACATTTTTGCCGTCTGCGGTCAGCTGTAAAATTGCAAAAGAGTTTTCCCCGTTGTAAAAGGTAACTGTTTTTATTGTTGCTTCAATTTTCATTTAGAATACCTAAAAATTTGCAACCTTATTTTGTTTTTTTATTTGCGGTTTTTTTTGTTCTGGTTCTGTATTAATACCTAAGGATTTATCAATGTCTTCTCTGCGTTTATTTACTATTTTAGCCAATTCTTTTGCTTTAAAAACTTCCCTAAAACCATCTACAATATTTTTAAGTCCTGCACCGCTTATATTCTTGATTGCCCTTGTGGTAGCCACATATTGCAGGTTAATTTCATCTATTACATCAGATAATACGCTATCGTGATTTTTAATGCCCTGCAACAAGCTTTCTGCCTGTTCCTCGCTGATTTTGCTTTTTTTATCAAGTATTTCATATGCAATATAGCCTGCCATTATATCTTTAATATTAGCAAAGTCTTTTTCTATTACCACATTATCAAATTCCATACCTTTGGCACTGTGGGCTGTGGTAAAAACCTTTTCTCCATTCGGGTCTTTTAGCTTAATGGCTTTTTTATATAAATCATCTATCTTGTATTCTCCGTATTTTTTTACGATTTCCAAAGCATTAAAGTATTCGTAATCTCCTGCCTGCAAGAAAAACTCACTCATTTGTTCGGTTTCCTTAATGTTTTCTTTAATCATTTTATCGTAAATAAGCTTTAAGTATCCGCTTAATCCAGACGGATCATTATAGTTGATAGCTTCTATCAGTTTTACTATTTCCTTGACGCTTCTAAATATTTCAGATATTTCTCTTGTAAATCTGATTTTTTCATTTGCTTTTGCCTTATCTATTAGTTCAATAATCTGTGCGTTTGTGCGTGTTATATGTGCGGTTAAATTGTTTTCTCTGCCTGTATATTGCGATGATAAGTTTCTGGTTTCACCTTTCCAATTATTTAAAAACTGATTTGCAAGTTCCACAACACCCTCGTGTTTAAATCTAAAAGACATTGTTAAATAAAACTCTTGCCAATCAAGTTTAGCAAGCGTGTTTTCAGCTCCACGCCAAGAATAGATAGATTGATGCTTGTCGCCTACCGCTACTTTTTTCTTTATAGGGGCATTAACAAGCAGATATTCCTGTATGCCGTTTAAATCCTGCGATTCGTCTACAAGTAATGCGTCAAAGCTTTTTAAGTAATCTTGAATAAATTTTGCAGGTAAAAGCTTCTGAAAAAACTTTAAATATATATCGTGCGTTAAGCCTATTTCAAAATTAGATACAGCAAGCAGAGAAGTATTGATTTTTGATGCTAAATCCGCTATGTTTCTGCTGTCATAATTGGCATTATAAAGAAGTTTGTATTTATTTCTTAAATCTTTATCAAGATTGATTAATTGTCTTATATTTTCTGGTTTGGCTTCTAAATAATAAGAGTTGCAAAACTTTTCTAAAACATCTCTTAAAAAAGTTGTTTTGAAATAATCGGTAGAGTGAAAATATTTTGAAAGTTCTGTTGTAAAGTCTTTTTTTGTTAAAACACCTTTTCGTTTAAATTTTGTATCCAAAAACTTGTAAGCAAGAGAGTGTATCGTCATAACAGTGCAGTTTGACGGCATTTTTGTTTCTAATTCTAATTTTACCGATTTGTTGAATACAAGCACTAAAAAATTTAAGTTAGGATTATCTTTGGCTATTTCTATAAGCGTAGTTGTTTTACCTGTGCCTGCATAAGCGTTTATCTTAATGTGATTGTGTTTTTTAAAAGCCTTTAAAATATCTTTTTGTTCCTGTGTTAATTCCATTTAAACTCTCTTATCCTAATTTTTTGTATAAAATCATAATTCTTTTCCATAAATCACCTCCTTTTATAACTATCGTTATTTTTGATTTACTGAAATAAAATAATTAATAGATAGCAATACACTAATTTCTGTAGCGTTTTCGTGAGAAAATTTTCCCATTTGAAGAACAGCTTTTATGCCATTATCCTGCAAATTTTTTGCTAAACCTTCCAAAAAATTATAAAAATCGTTAAATTTATCATCATCAATCACATCTTTTAGCAGATTTAAACATTGATTATTTACATCTATAAAATCTAAGTTGTTTTTATAAGAATTTGCTAAATTAATTATATCTTGTGTTGTTGCATTTCTTCCATTAAGCATTTTGTTTACAATATCACTTTCACTATTATTAAGCGAATTATCTACCTGATTTTCTACTTTAATATTTAAATCAGACATAACTATACCTCCTAAAAATAGATTTAGGTTTAAATCTAAACCCAAATAATATTATAATCAAATTATCAAAAAAATCAAGCATATTTATATTTTTTTTTATTTAGTTGACTTTTATACTTTGTTTTTTTCTTTAAGTTTCTTTCTAACTTTATTAGCTACTTTGTAGACCTTATAAAGTTTTGCAAGAAACGCAATTACAGCAGGTAAAATTCCTGTTACAGCCAAAATAATGATTATAATTATTATAATAATTATAATCATAGTAATAAATATTATAGCAATAATTTGCCTGTTTTGTTTTATTTGGTCGGAAATTACATTGCTATTTCCCGGACCGCTACCGCCGTCTTTGCCATACTTTGTCAAATCTCCAAGCGTGCCTGTTGTGGTAAGCTGATTATAAACTTTTTGAACCTGTTTTACATAAAGGTTGTTTTCGCTTAATTTGCTTCTATCATAGCCTTTATTGTAACAATCTACTGCAATCCAATTATTTCCAAATTTAGACATACAGCCCGCTAAAACTCTTGCGCCCGCATTAATGTTTGTTGGTATATCAAAAACATTGCCTAAATTTAGTCCTAAACCACCAAAATTTGTTGTGTTAATCTGCATAAGACCGTAATCCGTAGAACCATCTGAGTTATGATTGACAGCTCTTGGATTTAAAGTGCTTTCGTGGACTGCAAGAGAATAAAGCAAATAAGGATTTATACCGTATTTCTGTCCGATTTGATTAAATGTGTCAACATATTGAAGTTTTGAGTCAAGCGTTCCCATTGTTGATTGATTAGCGTTTGTTACAGACGGAGTTTCTGCAAAAGAAAATTGAAAAAATACTAATAACAGCGCAATAATAAAAAATATACGCTTCATATCGTAATTATAAATCAAATTAACTTAAAAATCAATGTAAAAAAAACTTTTAAATATGTTAATTGATTTTTTTAAACAAAAAACCCCACTCAGCCAAAAAGCCAAGCGGGGTTGAAAATTAAAATAATAAATGAAATAAATTTGATAACCTTAATAAATAAATCAATCCAAGTTGCAATAAGTTTTTTATTTGAGACAACAATGCAAAAACAATAGAAACTATTATTGCCTTTTCGTAAAATGTTCCATAAACAAACTTATTCCAAACCCATCTGAATAATATAACAAAAACAAATTTAAAAGGTATCCAAAGATACCTAAAAAATGTTTTTATACCTATCCACAAATAATGGATTATCTTTTTAAAGATAACCCATATATTTGTCAATTTTGCTTTTTCAAGCTCATTTTCTAACTCATTCATATCACCTCCTTTTAAAAGGGAGATTTCAATCTCCCTAAGCTATTTCTAAGGCTACAAACTGCCCTGTTTGCCTATGTTTTCCAACATAAACAATCTTATTAGGCAATTTGCAGACCGCAAATTTTTTACCTGTTTTGGCAGATGTTTTCCAAACATACTTGCCAACAACCTTGTTTTCCGATATAACCTTTCCATCTTTTAACTGATAAACCTTATTCTCTATCTTAAAGATGGCAAGATTGTTTTCAACCTTAACCTGCGATACAACCTTAAACTTAGTCTTAACCACTCTATCATCAACCTTTGTTTCAACAACAGTTTTCTCTTCTGTTGTTTCGGTAGTTGTGATATCGTGTGTTTCGGACATTATTGCATCGCTGAATAAATCGGCTTGCACTGCTTTTGTCCAAGCTGATTTAACATCAATATTTACTTCGTCTTTCTCTGCGATTGACCTCGCAAGTGCCGCAATCATTGATGTATCAGCTTCGGACAACGCTACAAGCCCTTTATCAGACAAATCGCCCTCTGTTGCTAATGACGCTTCCATTTTGGAAGCTATTAACTTAATAGCTCTTTCCTGTAAGGTATTTGCGTAAGTTAAATAATATACCTTTACAGGTTTTGTCTGACCTATGCGCCAGCTTCTGCGTGACGCTTGTCGCAGTGTAAAAATACTATAACCCGTTTGAAAAAATACTATTGATGGGTAATCATAAAGGTCTAACCCTGTTTGAACTAATCTTGGATTTACAATAAGCACATCATTATCATTGTGCTTTGTAATCCAAGCTTCCCTTTGCTCTACCTTTTTAGTAGAACTTGAGTATAACAGGTCTATCTTTATGCCATCAATAGCATCTTCCAACCTTTCTTTCAATTCAGGCATTAAATCCCTTGTGCCTGTGTGTTCCAAAAAAACAAGCACTTTTCTACCTGCTTCTTTTTCCGCTTTAACGATATCAATCAGTTGCTGTTCCTTTGTGGTAATAGGCTCATCAACGGGAGGAGCAATAACAAATTCTCTTCCAAGTTCTACTGATTCACCACGCCTAATACCATCTGGTAAAGCATACAACGATTGAACCATCTTACCCAAACCTGCTTTGCTACCCATAACCAGCATTTTTCTTACTTTATCTGTTATTTTTGCTTCAAAATTTTTATATACTTTTGCCTGCTCTTCGGACATTTCAACCGAAATAATCTCTTCTTCATAAGATGGCAAACTTGATGATATATCCGCAAGCTTTATATAAACGGAATTTTCAAGCAGATAAGAGATAAGTAAGGGACTTATGCCTGCCTTTTCTTTAAATACC
>NZ_MDSU01000016.1 GCF_002119425.1 Desulfurella amilsii
TTCAAGAAAGTCTGATGCTATTTTGTTAATCGTTGTGCTATGTTCCGCAACGAAAACTTTAACTTTCTTTTTTAGCTGTTCGCTAACTGTTATTGTTAAAGTTTCTTTTTTACCCATACTTGCACCTCCTTTTTAAAATTTAGATAGCAGTTTAAACTGCTATCTTACTATATTATAATCTTAAAATATGAAAAGTCAAGAAAAAAAAATAACCTGCTATAAAAAACAGGTTATTTTTTATTATTTTGTTTTTTTTATTGCTGTTGCAAAATTTGCTTGTCGTTAGCCGAGGGCTGGTAAGCACCGACCGTCATTCCAGAGTATTGAATAGGCTGTGTAGTAGCAAATTGATTTAAAATATATTGATTACCACTACCGGGCTGACCGCCCATGCCTGTATTGCCCCACCAAAAACAAGCGTTTTGAATAACTGCCCTTGTAACTTCGTTAGAGTTAGCTACCATATCGCCGAGATTGTAGTAATTAATATTATAAAATTGCTGATTGCCTGCGATAAGTTCAACAGTGGAAAGCCCCGCATAAGCCGCACCGCCAGCAATTAAAGCAGTTCCAAGATATTGACCTATACCCGGCATCGCAAACCCTGCTAACATCGTTAACCCGCCCAGTGCTATTCCAACCCAAGTATTCCAGCCACTTTCACTATCCTCATATACCAGCTGGCTTGCGCCGCTGAAATTGTAGCCCCACTCTCCAAGTCCTTGTTGCACTCTTAAAATGCCTATACCGCCGTCTGTGCTTGAAGCTTTGGCTATGAAACCGTAGTTTGATGTCATTGCTGTTAAGCCCGGAGTGTTGTTGGGGACAATTTGATAAAATACGGGGGTAGTGTCTAGGTAAACTTTTACAGTTACAGTAGTTTTGAAAACCCCGCTGTCTTTTTCTGTTACTGTATGCGTAGTCTGCTGGTCACAAACAATTACGCCGTTCTGCGTATGGTATTCTCTTGCAACTTCTGCTACAATCTGAGTAAAGCCGTCCCAGCCTGTCTTGTAGGCATTATCAGAACATGGCATACCGCCTGTGTTGTTAGCCGAACAGTAAGCTACTGCGTTGTAGTTGTAATTTGAACCAAAAACCTTGCCGTAATTGCTTGCCTGCGTGTTGCTTGATGGAAAAGCATAACTACCCATCTTAAACAATTCTTGCGGTGTGATCAAGTGATACATAGCCACTTGATACGGTAAAGCATTTTGGTTTTGAACGGGTGCAGAATACCACTTATAGCCTTGCGCTGGGTTACCCCACTGTCCTGCGCTTTGAACCGTTGAAAGCCATTTGTTGTAAGCGTTTTGGTTTGGAAAGCGGTGAACCCATATAACAGCAATTTGTCCCTCTTGTGCGTAAGGAGTGTAATGTGCGATGATGATTGGTGTTGTGTCTGTAAATAAGTAAGTAGTGCGGTAATCAGCCGACACATTCTTGTCAAGCTCTGTCAAGCCGTTGACGACTGAGTAAATCAAATTTGCATTTGCATTCATCGCAAAGCTGTTGGTAGGCAAAGTTGAAACACTGCCAGCTTGAGCTTGGTTTACTGCAAAAGGAGTTATGAGAAACAAAAAGGCAAGAATGTAGGCTATTAATATCGTTTGAAGTAAATAAAAAATATTTTTCATTTTCAACCTCCGTTATTACAAAATCATTGGTAAAAAATTATAAACACATAAATAAAAAAAATCAAGCAAAAAAAATATATATAAATTAAAATGGCTTAAAAAGGTAAATTTGCCTTTTTTAGCCATTTTGAGTTTCCTCTTCCGCTAATTGCCGTTTAAATTCTATTTTCACTTTCCAGATAAAATAAATAATCAATCCCACTATTGGAATAGCCAAAACAGCAAGCCATTTGATTTTCTGTTTGCCGCTGAGTTCCGTGTTATGCAAAACTTCCCTCATAAACTTAACGACATAAAAATTCCCTATAAACAAAAATAAAACAAACAGCAGTAAAGCTGTTAAAGCGATAAGATGACCACTAGTCAACTGCATCATGCCACACTTCTCCTAAGTGTTGTTTTTGAAAATACCACTTCGTGCTTTATTCTTGGCTGTTTTAATTTTTTAATAAAACCCTTGTTAATCAGAAACTGCGAATACACTGCGATACAAACAGCATCAGCCATATCATTGTCAAGTATGTGCTTGCCGATGACTGAACTTGCAAAATCCGTTGAAATTCGCTTTGTTTCCTTTCGTGAAAGAAGATTGTTGCATTCATTATTGCGTAAATCCCTGTAATTATTGCAGGCAAGACTAAATCGCTTTAAAATGGTAGTTTGCCATTTGTATGGCTTGATGCCTGAAAAAACCATATCTCTATCAGCACAGAATTGATAAATTGCACCAGTAATTTCTGCAATCCGTATATTGCCATCTTGGTTGCTTTTATTTTCATCTTCGTTTTGCGATGGAGAATGAAAACCGTATTGAGTTTCCACAAATATTCCATTAATATCGTGTTCTTTAACCAAATTTTCTAAAATTTTTCCTTTAACCAAGCCATACAAATTTGTCTTAATTTTGCCGACTGTTAAAACCTCATTTTCATTAAATACGGCATAAGCTATTGCCCTTGTTGACGGATCAATTGATAAATAATTCATAAAGCACCTCCTCAAAACAAAATTTTACAGACCTGACTATTGCAGGTCTGCACATTTAAAAAATATAGACTAAATTTTAAAAAGTCAAATAATTTTTTAAAAAAGCGTTTAAAATTAATAATTTTTTAGTAAAATGCTTTTTCTAAAAGTATTTATTGCAGATAAAGACAAATATAAAAAACATATTAATATACTTGATTTTTTTGTTAAAACATACAACAAATCTCTTATCCAAGCCAAAGCGTTATTTTAAGTGATTAAGTTATATAATTTAGAAATATTATTTTAACAACCAAATCAAACTAACAAACCGCTTACAACGAAAATGCGTAGATGGTAATTTAAGATTTTACTGTTTTAATAAGGTTTATATTTTTTAAAAAATGCCTCAATGTAAAATTATACCACATACCACTCTAAATCATCTCTACGGTATGTTTAAATAGCCTCTACGGGCATTTTAAAAGTGGTATGAGATAGCAAATTTAGATGGCTTTGCAATCACATAAAAATTTAAAGTCTATGAAACCGCAAAACAAGCGGATCGCAAAGCGTGCTACTGTTTGCGGTTGACATGCGTGTGGTAGCGGGCAGTCAACAGCCAGCCAGCAACCGCAGGGCAGGCAAAAAGGGGGGAAAGGGGGGTTTCTTAAAAAAGTGTTGAGTGAGACTTTTTGTGTCCGGCAAAAAAAAATAAAAAAAATTGCCGTTTAGGCACAAATTTTTTTTTATTTTTTTTTGTGTATCTATAGTATTTCTATAGTATTATTACTAAAAGTAAATACTATAGAAATACTATAGGGGCGAAAAAGTGCGGAATAGGCTTTTCGGGGGTATGGTTTTTTATATGGTTTTGCTTGTTGTGATAAAGAAAAGTGGTAAAAAAAGTGGCAGTTTACAATACCAAATAGCATGTCCGCTGATACCAAATAGCATGTCCGCTGATACCAAATAGCATGTCCGTTTTTGATACCGTTATTCCATATTTTTTTACTATTGTTAAATTCTATGTTTTGCTTGTTATAATAATATAATTTATATTTTACAATACCAAATAGCATGTCCGCTGATACCAAATAGCATGTCCGCTGATACCAAATAGCATGTCCGCTGATACCAAATAGCATGTCCGCTGATAAAATTAAAAATAAAAATGTTGATTTTGTAGGAAAAACTAATGTGTATACAGAATAACGCTATTACAAGATAATGTTGTTATAATAAGTAAAAAACATTAAATATTGTTTTAATAACCAAATCAAGCGTTATTCTAAAACAATAAAAGCCTTAAAATTTAATTATGTTGTTAAAACAATAAAATCTAAATAGTAAGTAATAAAGTTATATACCAAATAGCATGTCCGTTTGCGTCATTTTTAGATAAATTAAAAATAAAAATGTTGATTTAATAAGGTAAAAGCTTGTTTAAAAAGAATAACGGTATTTAAAAGAAAATACCGTTATGATAAATAAAAAACTAAAAAGCCACTTTTAACAACTAAATTGATTTTTCCTCGTTAATGCAAAGAATTACCGAGTTTTTATACTGAGATTGTTCTGGGTTGTAAGAAAGCATTGTTTGCCCGTCAGTAGTCTTTTTTAAATTAATACCGAATTCGTTTAACTTGGGATTATCTTGCAAAATGCTTGCCAAAATACGCCTTTTATGCCTTTGTGTTAAAACGCTAAATCGTTTTAATCTGTAAACTTCGGATTCTTCTTTTTTATAATCGGCTATCCTGTTGAGTAATTTCCAAATCTCCTCCTTAAAAGCCTTATTTTGTGTGATGCAGTATTTTATTATTTTTTCTGTGTAAGGGTTATCTATGTTGTTATGAATATATTCTAAAACATTGCGATGGATTTTGACTGTGTTAAACACTTTTGTGGCATTAATAAATTCTCCATCAAATTTTACAACAAGCGTATTGATTTTTCTTCGGTTTGTTTTTTGGTTATATTCGCTGTCAATATAAGCTTTATCTAAAAGATGGAAAATTACTCTTTTTTCCTCAATCCAACCATCTTCATCACCACTGTCGTTTTTGTATTTGTTTACATCAACCACAGTTGCCATAATTTCTTTTAGAAGCCTGATAATTAATTGGTCGCTTGTATCAGAGTTAATACCTGCCAATTGTTTAAGCTTATACATGTTGTCAACCACAAGAGTGTTTTCGTCGGTAAATTCGCCAAGCTCTAATATTGATTCAAATAATCTTTGATGTGTAATTGTGTTTTCCAATCTTGAAGCTTTCACGATGTAAACAATATTGTTTTTTCCGTTGATTTTAATCCCAAGATTTTCAAGATATTTCGGTTTGTCTTTCCGCTGTTTAACAGGGTCAAAAAAAATCCCGCTACGTAAAACCATTAGAAAGTCATTCATTCTAATAGTTTTATCGTTTGTGCTAATTCCAAGTTTAGGTTTAACCACTTTGCCTTTTGTTTTTTTAGTTCCGCTGTTGTCAGATGAATCTTTTTTCTTGCTCATAAAACCTCCTATATATCTGTATCAAAACCTTGTATTTCTTTGTTAATTTTTTTACTTTGGTATGATGGTTTTTTAGGCTGATTATTAGGGTTGTTAGATTTATTTATTTGTGTTGTTTTTTGCACTGTTTTTGGTCTATCTACCACTTCTGTTTCTTCGGGCAACGCTTGCACTTTTCTTATGTTCCTGCCCCAAATAATCGGTTCACCGTTGTTGTTTGTTGCTTGTTCCAGCTCGTAATAATATTTTTCAATATCGTTTATCGGCAAAAGATTGCTTTTTGCAACTTTCATCTGGTTTTTAAAAATCAGCAATACCTGTCTGACTTTGTTTGTTAAGCTTGCACTGCCGAGTATTTTGTCTGCATTAACTCCAAAGATATTTTCTGCGTTGACTGTGTCTTTTGCCATATGGGCTAGATAAATAACACTTCTTTCGCCCGTTAATTTTCTAATCTCATCTAAAACTGCCTGTATCAAATGCGATTTTTGGATTTCCACTCTGTTTGTTGACGATAGACTGTCTATTAAGATTAAATCAGGATTAAAAACACTCACATAGCTTTTTGTTATTTCAAAATCTTTTGTAGTAATCACTTTTGAAAATTCTTGTTCGGTAAAAGTCGTGTGGTTTGTAATGATTGAAATTCTATCTTTTAGCAATTTCTGTAAAAAATCAAACTTTTTACCTGTGAGTTCTGCAAAATAGTCGTTAAGTAAACTGTTGATTTTACCAGCGATTTCTTCTCTGTCTTCTTCTGCGCTGATTATCATCGCTTTTCTAATTTGCTGGACTGGTATATCGCAATATTGAATGCCTAAAAGCAAGTGCAAAATCCATTGCAAAGTGAGTGTAGTTTTTCCACTACCTCCAAGACCAGCAAAAATGTTTATTTTGTTTTTTGCAATTAAACCATTTATTAGCCACTCTCTATTAGGCTTGTTTGGGTAATTTGCAAGATTTACAGGTATGCTGTCGTTGTCTATGTTTTTACCTAACGCTTGTATAATCAGGTTAAAGCCCTCTTTTACGGCTTTGTCTAATATGTGTTGAGTTTGTTCTTGTTCTTTTTGTTCTAATCTGAATTTCAAAATCGGTAGCATTTCTTTGATTGAAAAAATCCTGCTGTTTTTGTAGATAAAATCTGCGTCGGGAAAATCATTTTGTGCTAAACAATCATCTATGTCTTTTGTATTTTCTTCAAGATAAATAAAATCCTCTAAAAATTCTGTGTGTTTTGTCACAAATTCCATTAATGCTTTTATGCCTGCTTCGTCGTTGTCTAAGGCAAAAATGATGCTGTAATTTGTATTTTTTAAGTGGTTTAAAAGATTAAGATTTTTTTCAAGATTTTGAGCGCTTCCAATGCTGATTGACCTGTAATTTTTGAGTGTTATCTCGTTTGGATTTTTGTCGTATTTTTTAGCCAAAAAGCTAATCGTATTAAACTCGCCTTCTGTTACAAAAATCGTTAATTTCGGCATATTAGAAAACAAATGCAAACCGAAAGCATTAATGGTCTGTTTTTCGGTTTTTAGGATTGAAAATTGCTTGTTGTTTCTTTCCTGTGAAAAATCAATATCGCTGACTTTTCCATCAAATTCGTCGGTAGAAAAAATATATCTAATTTTTATCTGTTCTATATAGCCATTTTTGTTAGTGTAGAAAAACAAAAGCGGGACTGTTTTGTCTTTTACATTCATCAAGTTTTTAAATTTGTCTATAATTTTCTGTTTTTCTTTCGGTTCTTCTGTGGTAATGAGTTCAGCTAACTTGCCGACATTAAAGTCATTATCTATTGTGCCTACAAGGACATTGTTTTTAATGAGACTTTTGTAATCGGGATTTCTAAACTCCAAGTAAGTATTTGCGATTTTAGCATTTAGGCATTTGTTATTTATAAGCGTGTCAACACACAGATTAGCAAATTGAGTGAAAAATCTTATTTCATAGTCAATATTTCCTTGATTAAGCAAACTTTCGCCGTTACCGCTGAAACCGCAGGCAAAGCATTTAAAAAAAGCTCCATTGCCTTTGTCTGCTAAAACCAAGTTTTGCTTGCGTGTGTCATTGTGTTCGGGACAAAAACCAAACAGCTGGTTGCCTTTCTGTTGCCAGTGGAAATTGTGATTCGGATATATTGTTTCTAAAACTTTCTTTAATTCGTCTGTTTTCATATAACCCCCTTATAAGACAAATTTGTCTTAAATTATTTGATGCATTATTATAGCAGTAAATGCTATAATTGCACTTAAAACCAGAAATTCGCTTAATTTTCCTGTTTCGTAAAGTTTTAAAGCGAACCTGTCTTGATAACTCCAATACGGGATACCTAATTTAGAAAGCATATCTGCAAGTAAATGCAGAATATAGCCTAATACAAAAGCTTTAAATGCTGTATTAGGAATGATTAGTGCAGTTAAAAAAAGCAAAAGTCCTAATATTGCGTGATGTGTTATGCCTCTGTGTGCGTTCCATAAACTTCTCTCTTTAAAACGCAGATTCATATTTGAAGCGTATATATCAAAGTCGGGTGCAATAGAACCTATCATACAGGCAAATAAGGCTGTGCTTGTTTGATGGTTTACAGCTAATTGCTGTAAATGCGGTTGAAAAACAAGCCAAAAACCGCTTAGCCCTATCAGTGTATGCGAAGCTTTTTTCATATAGCAATTTTAGATTTTGTTTTTTCCAAAGCGATATTATAAATATGCCTTTTTTCAACATCAAACTCTTTATCTAAAAACTCAAAAAAGCTTTCAAGAGAGTTGAAATTTTTTAAATCAAAAAGCCCTTTTGAAACTCCATCTACATAAACAAGGCATTTGTTGTCATCGTATAAATAGCATTCTAAAACCGTTTTTTTTATCATACTACACCTCCTAATTTTTGGTTGTATCCAAATTTATCCACCCCCCGCACAAGACCTCTGCCTTCAGGCAGAGGATTCAGTGCAGGTGTGTTCCTTAAGGGTCTTGTTAATAACTTCTGCATCTTTCGATGCCCCCTAATCAGCCAGTTGCCCTTGTCCCTCACGGGACAAGCCTCTTCCTTTAGGGAGAGGTGACTGACTAATCACAATATAATTTGCTATGCATATAGCATCTGCTATGTCATTGTCGGTAATTTTCTCACAGGCAATTTTGCTTGCTACCAGCATTGACACATTTTTACGCTGTTCCCTTTTTTGTTTCTGGTTCATACCAAGAATAAGGCTTTGCCATTCCTGCGGGGTAATTGTTAAGATTTCTGAAAAGTTGTTAACGCTTGCAAGTGTGGTAACAAGCGTTCTGACCTCTACAAGCTTAATAAGCGTAGCTATGTTTAAGTGTAAATATTGTTTTTCAATACCAAAAATAACATTTTTATTTTTAAAACCGAAAAACAGCTTATTAATCTCGGTAAAATCGGTTTTTATTTTAAAATAGTCCGTTAAAGTCTTGTTTTTGTAAACTGCAAAAGCTAAGTGTTTAACAGACGGATCGCAACCGATTAAGTAAATATCAGACTGCATATTTTTTTGTTCTCTGAATTGAGTCAATATCTATTATATCCCAGAATACAAGCGATAATGCCTGCATTAAAGCTATTTTTCTTAAAGCATAAGTTTTTCTGTTAACTTTTTGGATATCTGGCAATTCATTAAGAAATATACTTATTTTAAAAGGCATATCCCAATCTCTTCTCACCAATCTAACTTTTACACCAATCAATTCGCTGTTTTCTCTAATTTCCTCAAACATAAATCCACCAAACAATCCTGTTTGGGATACTTGGGAAAGAAGTTTTTTTAACATAACCCACCTCCTTTCAAATAAACTCCTTAAAAAATAAACTTTTATTTTTAAAAAGTCAAGCATAATTTTTTTAATTAACTATATAAGACTAAAATTTGACAACTTTATATTTTATGCTTATAATCCTTATATGAATTTTACAGGGAAACAGGTAAAATTATGATTTTCATAACCACAGATGAAAATACAAACAAGGAAGCTTATAAAGAAATTTTTGACAAATACGAAAATTTCATTTTTAGGGAACGCACTATTAAGAAAAAAATAAAACATAATTCGCTAATTAATACTGCGTATATCGTTTTTTCGGAAAAAGAATATTCTCGTGCTTTAAAAATGTTTTTAGATGTTCACAATGACATTGTGAGCAATAGATATATTGTTAGCCGAAACATAATGGCTTCTTTGGCAAACAATATAGCCTGTTGTTACACAAAATTACAAGAAGAAAAAAAATATAAAGACTATTTCTTACTTATCAACGCTGAATCGTTTTTTAAAAAAGCAATAAAATACTCTACTGCTTTTTATAGAGCAAAAGGCTTGATAATTTTTAATTACGCTATTTTTAACTTAAAACTCCAAATTTGGGAGGAAGACCCTATTATTCTACAAAAAGCAAAAAATAATTTCAGCTTGATGAATTTTGTAAATAAGTTTGTTTACACAAAGAAAAGGTCGCTTTTAATGTATAGATTGTTTATTTTATGCAATAAATACAGGTTTTTTAATGATATTACCCCAAAGATTACTGTAAGCTTAGGTGTAAGGCTTTTTTAAGGGAGGTTTGATATGTGGCTGAGTCCAATTGTTTTTTCTTTTACAGGTAAAAATAAAACAAAAGCTTTAACAGTAGACTATTTCGTGCAGAGCGGAGAATATTACGCAAAAATTTTTGTTACGCAAAGCGGTTTTTATGCCTTGCCAACCGCTGAAAAAAAAGCAATTCTAAATTTAGAGGAACTTTCGGTTTTTCACAAAATGCTTAATTATGTCGTTTTTGCAAACACTACAAATTATTATGACGCAATTAAGCCTGTAAATAAAAGCTTAGTAAACGAAGTGGCTATAAAAGTGGATAAACCAAAAGATGATTCATATTTTGTCTACACAATCAGGCTTAAATTTTCAAATCTTTTGGAATGTTCTAATTGTAGCCAAAACGATAAAGAGTCAGCTTACTATTCGCTTGCACGAATTGATTTGTTAAAATTAATAGTCCATTTGGAAAGAGATTTAGCTTTTATTACAACCGCAAAAGCTATACAATATGCCAAATCATTAGAGGAGCCAAAATAATGCCAGAGAAAAAAGAAAATCAAAACGGGTGGAATTTACCTTTTGCCATAGCGTTTTTTTCTGTCTTTTTTATGCTTGTGATTGTAAACGGCGTAATTAACTTTATGAACAAGAATCCAATTACCATAGGTGAAGTGGAAAAAGTTCAAAACATAGTTGACACAGCAGAAAACCGATTTGATGCGATAAATTTTACTTTAATGTCAAAAATAATTGACTCGCAATGGCAAGTTTTTTTAAAAAACGCTCAGATAGCAATCGTAAAACAAAACAGCGAAGAATGCCGAAAAGTAGATGGCAAATTTAATACTTTCCAAGTTATAGGTTCTTACTTTGGACTTAAAAACAACAAAGACTACTGCGGGGCAATCAATACCGTAAAAGCAAATATGGCATTAAACCAAATCTTTTTTTTAAGTTATTTCTGGTGGACTTTTGTGGCAATAGTGTTTACAGTCGTTTTGTTGGTTTTGGCTTTTTGGATTTTTTACAAAAAAATCTCAAAAATTAAAGACAGCGTTGACAGGGAAGCTTTGAAATTTTTTGCATTTATACCATATTTTGAAACAAAAGAGGACGCAAAAAAATTTCTTGCAACTTTTGAAGTAAACAACCCGCTTTTTAAATTAAAAAAATTTACAAGCAAAGATACAACAGAAAAAACAGAAACACGAATGATTAACATAGATGAGTTAAGAAAGTTTGTCCACAATGTTGTGGCAGAAAATTTTATACAGCGTGCAAAAGAAAACAAAGAAAAATTACAAAACTCAAAGCAATATAAATTTGCAGAAATGTCTGCAAATTTAATGCGCTATATGACATCGTCAGTGATGCAGGAAAAAACTATGACAGGTGATCCATACCCAGCTTCCATTTCGGGACATCATAATCCAGATGAAAAATATGGACTTTTGACACACACTTTGCACGTAGCCTATGTAATGATTTTAAACGCAATTAAGCGTGATGATTTTTTAGACAACTATCTTGAATTATTTTACACGGCAGTTTGCCACGATTTAGACAAAATTAGAAATTACAGACAGAGCAAAGCTATGCCCTCAGAAGTAATTGATGCATTAGATGTAAAAGGAGAAAGTATCAAAGAAAAAATGGCAAAGATAGAAAAAGCAAGAGCAAATGAATGGTTGAGTTACAAATTGGACGAGACAGCACAACGCAATATTTTTATACAACTCTCTACTAAATTTTTTCCAACAGACGAACAATTTGAAACGATTAAAAAATACGATCAATGGAGTGTTCCTGTTGAAATAATTTACACAGGTTTAGATAGAGAAAATAGGCATAATGCACTTGCAAAAATTTTAGAGAATGTAGCAACAAAACAGGGACTTAGAAAACACTTCTTGATTAACCAGATAGAAAGCGCGCAAGTTGATGTGGTTGGCATTGAAAAATATGGAAGCAAAATCTTTGTGTTTCATGAAAACTTTTTTAAAAAGTTAAGCGGTCTTTTTGAGAAAGAATTTAAAGAAAGAAAGATGCCATACGAATTGATTTTAAAATTACCATTACTCGCAGGTGCAGATAAGATGGCAATGATGTTTCAATATTTCTTTTATGAAGTCGCAAAAGAGGGTTTAACAGAAACACAATTTACTAACTTAAAAAATATATTACTTGCAGATAATACTTTACAACATTCAAACGGGTCAATTATTAATGGCAATATTTATGTGGCAATTGCAACAGGCAAGCTTGAAAATTTATACAAGTTTGGGATAACAGAAGAGGATTTTTCAATTAAGAAAGTGAGTGAATAAAAATATGATAAAACAAATACAAAAAAACATACAATTTTTTAGTCAAACACAATGCAAAATAGTAAAATCAAGGGTTAATACCGATATAATAAGAAAAACAAAGGAAATAGCAAAAAACGGCTACCTTTACACCAAGAAAGTGGTGGTGCGATGGCTTGTAGTTTTTTTTACACCTGTAATTTTTTTAAACAATGGCTTGTTTTTTTTGTTATATAGGCTTTATCTTGCAAGATTTGACACGAGACGGTTGTATGCGGGTTTTCAAGGGGTAGATGATAAATGTCATAGATATAGATACATAGCGATTGTCACAAATATACAGAATGCAAATAATTTGCAAAATGAAAAATGGCTTTTGTATGCGGGTTTGTAAGAGTTAGAAAAATGAGAGAAAAAATGCAATTTGGTTATGAGTATATAATTTGTCATAGATATAAACATATAGCGATTGTCACAAATATATATTTAGTTAGCCAAAAGGTAACTAATAAAGACAGAAAAAATTTTAAGACAAAAATTAAAAGAAAAATTGATGAGTTTTAGATGCAAAAAATGATTAAAAATTTGAGTAAAAAATTGAGAGAAATCAGAGTGAATTTTGAAACAAAAATTAACATAAAAAGGAGTGATAATGGACGAACAAACTAACGAAAAAAAAGAGAAACTTTTAAAACAAATTGACCTGCAAAAAAACTTTATGATATACCTGCAATATCTATTAGAAAAAACACAAAAAAACAGACGAAAAGATAGAGTGTATGAAAACAAAAAGACAGGCAGAAAATATTTTATAATGCCTACGCTTTTGGAGAGATTTTTTGATATAGAATTTACAAAATATATTATGCTGAAAGACAGATATTTTTTGGAATTTGGAGAGGAGAGTATAAATGAGTATATAAACACTAAAAGAGAGTTCCCTATGCCTACAAAACAGATAAGTGCCAGAGTAGGCAGACACACTTATAATTTTTATGAAATCTACTACCTTTTGCTTTACTATTTTAAAACCAAATACAATATCAAAATTACAGATAGCTTTTTGTATTTAATTTATGTTGCTACAAACATACCGCCTGCGGTTTTAGCCTATATGCAATTACATAGCGATTTTTGGCTTAAACGGTATAAAAAAAGAGATATAAATTGGGAAAAACTTTTTGCCGAGCACGATGAATTAAAAAAGGCAGTTGAGATGGTTGAAGAAAGATATTTGAGAGGACTAAAAAGTGACAAACAAAATAGTGTCGGATAAAGAAAAAGAACTGCTGGATTTGATTACAGAATACAGAGATTATTTGTTGTATGTGATAGGCTTGTTGCGTGAGAAAAATGTGGACTTGTCGGTTGAGAAAAAGATGGCAAATTATGATAAAACGCATAAGATATTTACATTGCCGAATTTTTTAGAAAGATGTTATCTAATCTCAATAAGACAATACTTGTCTTTGGTTGATGCTTATTACTATGAATTTAAAATGAAAACTGTAAGCCAAGAAAAGAAATTTACAGAATATTTTGCTAAATTTAACAAAACAAATTTTATTAAGTCTGCAAACGGCAGGGTAGCTAAGAAAGTTAGAAGCAAATATTTTTGGGTTTACTATGTTTTTTATTACTTCAAAATAGCTTATAAAGTAAGATTTGACGATAGCTTTTTGTATGCACTTTTTTATTATTTAAAAATACCGCCAGCAGTTTTGATTTATGCCAAAAAACACGCAGAAAACCACATTAGAAACTTTAAGAAAAAGAATTTGGATTTGACAGTGTTGTTAATGGACGAGAAGCTTAAAGAAAAGATAGAGGAAGTGAGAAAGTGTTTTTGAAATACTTGAAAAAACAAATTAAAACTTTATAATGAATATTATGAGTGTTATTTTTAATTTTCTTTATTTTTTGTTGTTTTTAGGTATTTTAATCTTTGGAATTAAAGTTGGCAATCAGCTTTTTGTGAAATATCTAAAAGACAAAGAAGCGCAGTTTAAGGAAACACAGCCCAAACTTTACATAATGTTTGACAGAATAAGGATTTTTTTACGCTTTATATATGTAGCCATTATTTTAATTATAATCACTCTTTACTTGTTTATTTGGTCTATTATTGATTTTCTACCCACCTACTTAATACTTTTTTTCTTGAATTTTCTTTTTTATGGTTTCCTTGTTTTAAGTTTAGTTGGCTTATCAAGAAAGTATTTTTTTCAAAATTTAGTTGGCTATAAAGACTATAACGACGCTATGATGATTACAGGAGAAAGGATTAAATTAACACCTTTTGCAGATTATTGGAAAGAAGTTGTAATACCATACAGCGTTAATAAAATTAGAAAAATGTTTAACATTCAGGATATACAGGCAAATCCTGCAATTATAAACAATAAAATGACCTTTTTAAGTTCGGTTTTAGTGGAAGAAAACGGCAGGGAAAAAAGGTATGTTGATATGCCGTTTTCAATAAATATGAGTGATTTAAGCAAGCACGTTTATATTTTAGCCCCAACAGGTTCAGGTAAAACAAAGTCAATTATCGGACCTATGATACAGCAGACAATAGCCAACGGGCTTGGTTTAGTATTAGTTGACCCAAAAGGTGATGTTAGTGTTATGAATGCGATTGCAGGCTTAATGCAACAGCAGAATAGGCTTAAAAAGCTTAAAGTGGTTGATTTAGATGAAGTAAATGTAAAATATTCAAGCACTTATAATCCAATTGCTACTTGCTCTCCTACCACAGTAAGCCTTATGATTAATGCAACCTTATACGATCCGGGTTCTACGGCTACTTACTACATTGAAAAACAAAAAGAATTTGTTAACGCAATGATGGGCTATGTAAATAAGCTTATGGAAACGGTTAAAGAGTTGAAAGCAGAAGGACTGAAATTGAATTTTCTTGATTTATACGCACTTGTTGCATATTTGCCTTATTCAATTGATATGCTGTCGGAAGTAATAATTACACCAAAAACGAAAGATAATGTTTATGGCTTATGGAAAGAGGCAATTAAGACAGAAGCTACAAATCAAAAATATGTTGATACATTAAGCGGTTTGCGAAACCATTTAGCTCAATATGCATTTTTAAAAAATGCGCATTGGGTAATTAACGATTATAATCCTGATATTAATATTGAAAAAGACCTTAATGAAGGCAATACATTAGGCTTTTTCCTGCGTGCTTTAAGTTATGTTCACGAAGCAGGCAAGCTTGGTAAAATGATACTTATGGATATTCAAGCTTATGCGGCTAAAAAGCAGGCTATGCTAAATAAAAAACCTATACCTGATTTGCTTTTTATTGATGAAGCAAGCTCAATTTTACCAGATGACTTTTTAAAAATGTTTGATATGGCAAGGGAAAGCGGTATAGGTATAGTGGTGGCTCATCAAGATAAATCGCAGTTTGAAGAAGAGTTTTTAAAGCGTATGTTTAATAATACCAGCACAAGAGTTTTGTTGCGTGCGGGTGATAGGGAAACTGCCGAGTTTTTCTCTGATTTAGTGGGAAAGAAAAAATATTACGAATATGGAATGTCTGTAACTTCAACAAGTAAATTAAATGGCATAGGCGAGTATATTAAGCCGAGATATTCCGACAATGCAAGTATGGCAGAAGATTATATTATTAGACCAGAAAAGCTTGTAAACGATATGCCTATGGGAACAGCCTTTATTCATTCTATTAGGGGCAAGGGTGCATTTGCTATAAGAGGAAAAACAAGCTATTTTGCAGAAAACTTTGATAACTTAAAGATAAATGAACTGTTTAAAGAAAATCCTAAACAAGAATCTTATTGGAGAGGCGGGCTTAATTTTCTAAAATACTGCAATGAAAATGCTGAAAGATTAAAATTAGAACAACAGAAAAAAACAGAAAAAGAGGGCGGTCCAAACAACCCTAAAACAAATAATGAAAATAATCAAAATGAAAAAAATATTGTAACCGAACAATCTAAACAAGAAAATAATAATAATATGGCAAAATCATATAAAGATGGTGCTGAAAAATGTATGAATACATAAGGTGTTTATGGAAGAAAAATTAGAGGTTTTAACGCTTTTAAGCAACAAAATATTCGCTGATTATTTAAAAAATTTAATTAATCAAGAAATTAATGGAAACATTACTGTTTTAAATTTTAGCGAGGTTATAGAATTAGTGCAACATTTAAAAACCAACCATAATTTTGTTATTGCGCTGGTTTTAGATGTTTTAAGCACAAAGAATGTTTTTGATTTAATTAAAGCAATTAAGCGTGATGAAGATACCAATTTAATTAGGATTATTACAGTAATCAACGAAGAAATAAACGATAAAAATTTTCTTTATAATATTTATACAAATGGCGGACACTACTTTTTAAATTTAAAATACGCAGAAGAAATTGAAGTTAAAAGTGTTTTGGAAAACGCAATTAATGACGGTAAAAGAATTAAGCTTTTAAAGAAAGAAACGCTTTATGATCCGCTTACAATGATTTTTAACCGCAGAGGGTTAGTAAACGGCTTTAAAAATATGTTTCATTATACGCAAGCTATGATGAAAGAAAACATTATTCCTATTGTTTTTATGGTAGGTATTTTAGATATAGACAATTTTAAAGTTATTAACGATACATACGGACACAGGGCAGGAGATATTTATTTGCAGAATTTAACTAACTTAATAGAACAAAACAAAAGAAAGCAAGATGTTTTCGGCAGATACGGAGGAGAGGAGTTTTGTTTAGGCATTCTTGTTGCGGATATAGTTTCTGGTATAAAAGTTTTTAATACTATAAGAGAAAGTATAGCAAATATGAAAATCATAGAAAAAGACGCAGTAATAAGCACAACCGTAAGCATAGGAGTAACTTACGCTAAATTAGAGGATAATTCTTGTTTAGATGTTATACAAAGGGCAGACCAAGCACTTTATATTGCTAAAAACAAAGGCAAAAACAGAGTGGAGTTTAAAAGCGATGGCTAATACGCAACCATTGCTTTTAAATAAAAATAAAAATATCAGCCCTTTTAATATCGTTTTGTTACGCAAGCATATGCGTAGTGTTGCGGATATTGCTTACAGAGTTTCTTTAATATGCGGTTTTTCTAAAAAAACATCGGTTAAGATTTACAAAGCTTCGCTTCATCACGATGTTGGTAAATTTTATTGGTATGATGGACTTTTTACAAAACCTAATAAATTATTAAACCAGTTAGATAAGGAGTATATTTACAGGCACCCAGAATATAGTGTTAAATATTTACAGTATGCAATGCCAAGATGGGCTTATAACGAATATTTAAAAAGCGATATATCAATAATTGATTTAATTATGTTGCACCACGAAAAGCCAGATGGTAGCGGATATTACAGGATAAAAAATATTCCAAAAGAAGCTGTGGTTATATCTTTTGCGGATATTTTTTCGGCTTGTATAGAATTCAGACAGTATAAGCCGTCAATGTCTTGCAGTATGGCATTAAATTTAGGTTTAGCAGATTTTAAAGATGTATTTACCAAAGAAGAAGTAAAATTAATCAAAACTGACTTGCAGTTTTAATTGTTTTAAGAAAAATATAATAATTATACACATAAAAATAATATATAATATTCAAAGAAAACATACATATAAAGAAAGATATAATAAAATGTAAGAATTTTATATATAAAAATATGCTATAATATTCAAAGAAAACATACATATAAAGAAAGATATAATAATTATACATACAAAAATAATATATAATATTCAAATAAAATAGTAAATAAAATAATATTTTTTTTCTATATTTTTAAATTGAATATAAAAATAATAAAATAAAATAATAAGTATTGACTTTGAATATAAAATATTATAGTATTGTTTTTGGGCTTTAATAGCCTAATTTTTTATTTAGGAGGTGCTGAGTGAGAAAGTTGGTAATAGACATAGGTTACGGTGATGTGAAATTTAAGGCAGATGATTATCTAAATAAGTTTCCAAGCACTTTTGTTCAGGAAACAATATTTAAGGATTTTAAAGGGGAAATAAGGGACAGGGGTTATTATAAAACAGGCGAAAGAAAATTACAGTATATAATAGGATTAAAAAATGAATCTGATAAAGGTGAAATTGATTATATCAATAGATATGATGAACTTGTCAAATTTGCCCCATTTTTTATCTACCATGCCATTCAAATATTAAAAAAAGACGGCATTGATACACATTTTGACAAGCTTGTTACAGGGTTGACTTTAAGAGAATGGAATAAAAAAGAAAAATTTTTTAATGCGGTAAAAGAAATTGATATTAACGGTGAAAAGATAACTTTCGGTAAACGCATAGCTTATATTCAAGGACAGGGGATTTATTACAATAACACTACCGAAGAAGAAAGAAAAAAGTATATATGTGTTTTAGACATTGGATACAATACGGTTGATATTTTATTATTTAAAGATAGTAGAATTATAGAAGAAAAATCTACAGTAAGAACATTTGGCGTAGAAATAATGGTTAATAACCTTCAAAATTTCATAAATCAACAGTATGAAGATGAAAATATAAGCGAACAGCAGGCAAAAATCGCAATAGAAAAGAAAGAAATAGATATTAAAGGAAATATGGTAGATATAGAAAGCGTTGTAAACGATTTAATAAGTAAGTTTGCGGTAGATACAATTCATTTTATAGAAAAACATTTAAGAAAATATTCAGTAAGTAAAGTTATTATAAGCGGTGGTGGTGCTTATTTGCTTGAAAATGTTCCTATGAGAGACTTATATGTATTTTCCAAAAAACCTTATGAATTTCAAAATGTCATAGGTTATTACGAGCGTGATAAAAATAAAGATAAGGAGTAAAAAAATGGCTAAGAAAAAAGATGAAAGCAATTTTAGATACTTTTTTTTTAGGATACCCAGAGAAAAAGCAACTTTTTTAGACGAACTGCAAATTCCTAAAACAACTTTTATTTTACAGGCTTGCCAATATTTTATACAACATATGCCTGATAAATATAAATCGCTTTATTTTCAAGAAATTGATAATATTATTAATGATAATAAGGAAAAACTAGAAGAACAACCACAATCTAAAACAGATAGCAATAATACAGCTTATATTAAACCAGAACCAGAAGTAAAAACAGAAACAGATGTAGAAATAGAAATTAAAAAAGAAGCAGAAGATGATGGTAGTTCATTCTAGATAACCTTGCTTGGCTTTTAAAAGCCAAGCAAATATTTTTTTAAATATATAAATCTAATTTTATAAAAATAATTTGACTTTTCTATTTTTATTGTATATATTATAAGTAACAAAATCTATGCAGGAGTTTAGCGTTGAAAAAGGCTTTTATTTTGGCTTCTATGCTTTGTTTTGCTGTGGCACATAACGCAAAGGCAGATTTATTTACTGCTCCCGCAAGCAATACGCAATCCAGCGTTCCGCAAAATCCTATACAAAATCCACAGCTTCCATCGCAAGTGCCAAGCAACCCTAACAGGACAGAATTTGACGACCTTAATAACTCAAAACCTATTAACCAGACTACAACAGTTACAACAACAGACTCAAACGGACAATCAAATTCGGTTACTTATCAAGGAAGTCCTAACCAAGTAACGACAGGCGGAAATGATAATGGTATGAATGCAAATAATTCAGGTAATAATAATTCAAGTAATAGCGGTTTAACTAATAACAATAGCATTAATAACGCAAGTAATAATTCAAGTAACGATAATGGTATTAACCAAAATTTAGACGGTAATCAAACAATCAATAAAGCAACTCCGAAAGTGCAGGATATAGGACAGCTTGCAAAAGAGTTGGTTGGCGCAATAACTTTGGCAGAAGGTTTTAAATATCAGTCTTGGGCTGACGCAGGTTGCGTAGATTGGCAAATAGTAGGTATCTGTATAAAATGGAAACACGGTCACCCTGTTATTGCTCCAAAAGTATCTATGTGGCTTCCTGTTCTAATTTTAGAAACTCCAAATAAATTTGCTTACAGTAAAATTGATATAGTAAATATGATGTTAAAAGCGGTTGGTGCAATAGCAGATACGGCAGGCAATACTTTGGGAAGTCCAGCTGAAATAACAAGCGGTTCAATTACAGCTGACAAAGACCATCCTTTACAGTTAAGAGAAGTTCATATTGTAGGTTTCCCCTTAAAAGCTTTTGAGATTATGCACCCAAAACCTAAATATTGTGACGCTCCAATAACAGATATGTTTCCTTATTATTTTTCAGAAATTGATTTGTTGAATTGGAGGCAGGCGGCGGATCAAGCTACTTTTAGAAGATATTTGTCTGGTTTTTTGCAGGCTATACAAGCTTGTTCGCTGGAAAACATACCATCTAATCTAATTAACGGATTTGGCGGAAATGCTGGTAGTGTATCTCTCGGCAATATGTGTATAGGCAATTGGGCTACTTTATATCCAAGAGTTGGTTTTGTTAATCAGAGTTCGGAAGTGGTAGGAAGCGCAGTTGATGCAGTAAGAGGGGCAAGCTGGGATTCACAAAGCAATAATCAGCCAAGATTTATGATTAGTGCAGTTCCATTAGATATCTCAACGGGTTCAGATAAAATACAAATGGCTATTCCACATAAAGAAAGCTGTATGAATATAGGCACAAATTTTGCTTCGTGGGATAAAAACCTTGTAGCGAAGGACGGCAATTATGTTTGGATTTATTGGAAAAAGTTTACTTGCTGTATGTGGTAGTCTAATAATTACTGCATACTGCCAAGCTGATATGTTTCAGCAGAATAATAATACACCGCATCAAACACGGTCTAATTTTAAATCAGAAGTTCAGACTATAATAAATAAACAGCAGACGCAACAGCAATCTATGCAGGAAAAAGCAAAAGAGATTGTTGATGCAGGTTTAAAACCTAAATATGTGCCTAATTATCAGGATTTAACTGTAAATAAATTAGACAATTCAGTTTGGTTTTACTTTACGAAAGACAATTTTGACGCTGAAAAAGTTCAAGAAGCCATAAATTTGGCAAGAAGCCATAATTTATATCCTGTTATTTATTATCTATCAGAACAATGCAGTTTTGCAAATGCACAGCAGGCACAGCAGTTTTTTTATCAGCACGGCTTGCAGTATATATTTACGCAGAATTACAGTGATAATGTAGAGTTTGAATTGAGTTGCGACCAAAAAATCCTAAATCAAATAAAAAACAAAGACGATGTCTATTTTAAATTTATGTCAATTAGAGGTTTGCATGGAACGGGGTATTTAAATGATTTCCAAAAAGTTTATAGCAGTTGCTTTGTTAACTAGCTTTATAGCATCTAATACATACGCTTATAGAGTTCCTATGGGAACAGAAAATAACAATACAACGCAAAGCAATACAGTTACTCAGTCAGTTACAATAAGCAATGACAGCAACAGCAATGCAAAAAGCGATAATAGTGTAGCAGAAAAACAAAACAGCGATTTACCATATTATTATCCAAAAGGCAAAAACGGGCATTATGTATTTACTCCAGAGGAATTATGGGATAATAATCCTAATAAGCCACCCGGTCCTGTTTTAGATTTCTTAACCAAACCTACAAAAGAAACAGGGGAATTATATCTTGATTGGTTAAATCAAAGAAGTGAAGCTTTGGCTAAAAGTTTTATGGTTTTACAAGAATTAAAAGACCAAGAATTTGCAAAACATATACAAGCTTTAAAGCCTATTACAAATAGTGAGTTGCTTATTGTTTATGTTTCTGTAAATCAAGCAAGCGCTAATGAACTTTTAGAGTTGCAGAAAATAAAAGCGATTTTCCCTAATCTGCAAATTATGGTCTATCCTATAGGCGATGATCCGAATGCAGTGGTTAGAATGCTTTACCAATACGGTTTTCAAAACTATGTTACTCAAAACAATGTTGTGTTGAATTTGGCAAAAATTGTTTCAGTTACTCCATCTGTTTACCTGTTTAACAGGCAGACAGGAAATTTATTAAAAGCTTTTGCAGGAGGCGCAAATGCGAAAGAAATCATTCAAGCTATGTAGTATAATAGCTTTTATAGGAATTTTAGGGCTTAATACAACAGCTAATGCCGACCTTTTAAGCAGTATAGGAGGCGGTGGCAGTTTATCGTCAACAGAACAAAATATTATAAATGGATATACAAATCAATCAAGCTCGCAAGGTTTTTACAATACTTATGCACCGCAGTATTACCAATCGGCTCAATATTTACAGCAGGCGGGACAGTCAATAGGAAGCGGGCTTAATCTGCAATCTCTTGCAAGCGGTAATTTTAATTTACAAGGACTTTTGGGTGGCGGAATAGGAAGTATTTACTCGCAGGTAGGCAATATGCAGGGTATAATTCAACAGCTTTCAAGCGGTAGTTTGGCTAATTTATCCACAGGTAATATAGTTTCGCAGATTTCACAGTCACCAATGACACTGCTCTCTTTTGCAAGCCCAACTATTGCCAATAGTTTACAAAATGCTCAAAATCAAGCTACAAAAATATATTCATCAAGTTTAAATTCATATCAGGGTTATGTAAACAAATCATCGCTTGGAAATGGAATAACAGCACAGGGAACAGCAAATTCAATGGTTCAATGTATTCAGCAAAATACATCAAGCGGTATGGATTTAAATACTGCATTATCTAAATGCTCTCAATCACAACAGACACCGCAGTATGTGCCTTTAACTGCAAACAATAATAACCAGCTTGCTTCAAGTATGAATATTACACAAGACTCAGCTCAGATTGCAGGTTTAAACGGAACAGAACAAAATATTTATACTTATTATGTCGGTAATATTTCAATTAATAACGGACAAGTGCAGGCAGATATTAAACAAAATCCTGTTTTAAGCGCTTACAATGATTATTCTAAATATTACGGCAGTTTGGTTGTAGGGGCTATGAAAGACCCTAATAACACAACAAACTTACAACAAATAGGTTTTCAAACAGGCGTTACTATTACATCTGACTTAATATTAACCTTATCAGATTCACCAGACGGCACGCTTTACGCAAATCAGCTTGGAAGTCAGATAGCAATAGAAAGAATTAAAAAAGATATGACATTAGTAAACTCTGCTCTTGGCGTTTCTATACAGAAAGCAAAAACGCAAGGCAATGATGCTCTTGTGGCGTTGCTAAGACAAAGACAGGAAACACTAAATAAACAGTTTGCAGATTACGCAAAACAAGACACAAATGCTAATATAGCGCAAATAGCTTTAGCGGCGCAGAAATCTTTTGATAAATCAAGGCAAAATGGATTTGCTGAAAGCGTAGATATATTAGATAATCCTTACTCAAAACCATCATTAAATACTTATCAAGGACAAACAAATACATTTAGTGGTCAGGAAACAGGACAAAATGTAGCAGACGCAATAAACAATTCTATAATGGAAAATTCTTTAATAAAAAATAATCAATCTACCTACCAGCAGAATTTATCGGCAGTCCAGCAGTGGAACCAATAAGGAGTAAATAATGGCAGACCCAACAATTGATTTTTATACAGTTTTCGCTTCGCTTGAAAGTGTAGGGCTTACTCTTGCGCAAACGATAGCTAAATCTCAAGTATTGAAAGATTTTGTATATATTATTTTCATTTGGGGAATGTTTGAAACTTTTTTCAGGGTTTATGAAAAAAGAGAGTTTTTGCCTTTTGTGAACTTTATTGCTTACTTTGCTATTATGATGGCAATTTTTTCTTACATACCCCCAGCACCTGCGTTTAGCTATATCAATTTCCCAGCACAAATTGCAGATGGATTTACAAGCGGTATTATGTCAGCAATAAGCCAGCAAAGCACAAAAGACGCTATGAATAAATCTCTTGCAGATGTGAATAAAAAATTTATGATGGATACTCAAGGTAATCAAAATAAATTAGCACCAGACGCAAATGCACCACAGCAATATAAAGATTTATATAATACTATACGAGAAAATTTAAGAAATTACTCTAAATATTGTTCAAGAACGGGCGCTTCCGGCACTAATTCAATGAGTATGTCGCTGATAAATCCGTCAGCTATTAATAACGATGAAAAGAATTGGATGACGAGCCAGAATTGTCCTATAGCTAAAAGCACTACGGGATATTATAGTTTTGTAACCGCACCAGATAAAAACGGAGTTAAATATGTAACTTGCGATCAAATGAATACAATTTTAAGAGCTGATATGAAGGATTACATTGAAAATTATTGGGCTCAGACTCCTTACGGTAAACAGGTATATCAAGGTTCACAGGCATCATCGGATTTAAGTCAAAGAGATTTAGATACCGCATATTTTTTGGGAGGCGGTAGTTTAGATTCTATAGCCTTTGCTACAACACCGGGCAATATAGACAGTGGAACAACAGACGCAAATGAAGGTGGTATAAATTATACTTTAAGAACAACTTACAATTTTATTCTTAACACATTCGGCTCAGCCGAAACTAAACTTATGCATATATCTGTAATGACTTACGGTCCGATGATGATTTATGGCATGTATATGCTTAATGCGGCGTTTTATGCCCTTATTATTGCTTTTACTCCTATTGTTTTTGTTTTAGCAATGCAGAAACCTGAAAACATTACAATCTACATTAAATGGATTTTTACAGTAATTTGGGCTAAAAGCTGGCAAATAGTCGGATATATAGCAATCAACTTATTTAATAATATTAAATTTTCGGCTAATCCGGGAACCACAGGCGTTTTTTCAAGCGCAGGAGTTTTAAATGACTTATGGCAGATTACCTTAATAAGTATTTTTACAATAAGTCCCGGCATAATGGCATTAATATTCCTTGAAGGGCGTTCAATGATTACAGGTGCTATGACAGGTATTGCTGGTAATATATCAAGCGAACGCTTAATTCAATCAACAGCTCGTATAGGCAGTGTTTTTAGTAATAATGGAAGTAATACAACTTCTGGAACAACAGGCGGTAGTCCTATCGGAGGTGGCAATAACGGTGGCGGAGGCGGTGGCAATGCTAATGCTAATGTTGATAGCGGGGCAACAGGTGCAACTAAGAGTTAAAAAAACAAACAGGATAAATAAAATATTGATTTTTAATTTTAAAGAACATATATTAATTGATTGAGAATGTTTTTAAAAATTCTCAATTTAAAGGAGGAGTTTTATGTGGCTATTAGAAAACGAAAGACCAAATCTTTTTAATCTAAGAAATTTTTACAAGGTAGAATTAGAAAGAAAAGAAGAAATGCCAAATCTTTTTCTTTATCAATTATCGTCAAACAAAAGCGATTTGATAATTAAAAAGTTTAGTCTTGAAAAATTTAGTAATGCTTTTAAGGAAAAGCTTAACAACTTTCTAAAAATCAACAAGTTTTTGTTTATTGAAACCAACTACCAAAAATTTATCTGGATTAACTCAAATTTTGTTGTGAGTATAGTTAATAAACTCAAAGCCGAAGATGTTACAATGGAAATTGAAACCACATCAGGCTTAACAGACAGCATAGAAATAGGAAGCAGGATCCATTTGCAGTTATTTATCGTCAAAAATATAGAAATAATAGCAATGCCAACAACAAAGGAGGAAACAAGAGGAATAAAATCCAAATACGATATAGCAAGCACAAGTTTTTAAAAATGTCTGATAAATATCAAGCTCGTAAAATTGCAATATTTTATATTTATGCAAATTATTTTAACGAAAATGATATAAGTGTTTTTTTAGAAAATAAAGAAAATGTTGATTTGCGGTATATAGAAACACTTATATCTTTATACCGCAATCAGCAGAAAATTATAAAAAAACTTTTATCTTATATACTAAAAAAAGAAAGACTTACTACTTTTCATATGGTTCTTTTAATGGTGATGGTGGCAGAAAACTATATTGTAGAATTTACTGACGAAGATGTGAGAGATTATATACAAATTGCAAACAAATATGCCGATCAATTCTTAATAGATATAATATATTTTGCAAAAAAAAGCAATATCTTAAAATTAGCACAATAAAAATTATTTTTTTAAATATTTACTTGACTTTTATACATTAAAATCCTATTATATTTATAGAAATTTTATTTTTTAGGAGGTGTTTTAGTGAAAAAAAAAAAACTTATCAGCTACATAACAGCAATTACAGTAGCAACAGGTTTGTCTTTTGGTTTAACAGCTACAAAGGCAAAAGCGCAAGAAGCGCAGATTGGAAACACAGGAGTTACTTTATCGGCAGGGTATGCAGGCGAACACTTTCACTATGGCGAAAGCATAGGCGACCAAGAACACGGCTGGCTAAATGGTTTTTATGTAGGTGCAGGCTATACCAGCCAAAACAGCGTATTAGGCTTGGGTAAACTTGATTTGAATTTAAAAGACACTTTTTTAACAAACAGCATTACTTATGATGGATATCAAACAGATTTAGCAACAGGTGCACACATACCATCAACTACAAACACTCACGAAAACATTAACAAGATTGAGTTTGAATTTGGATTTAACCAAGCATTGGCGCAAAATATCAGTGTAGGCGAATATGGTATTTTGGGCTACAGATATTGGGATAGGCAAATTAAGGGTATTGGCGGTTATACAAATGACTACAATAATGGTTATGCAGGCATTGGAGTAAAAAGCAAAATCAGCAATTTGGGCTTAAATGGCTTAAATTTAGGTTTAGATTTGTCATATAGGCTTTCTCCTGCTTGGAGCAGTATCAATTATATGACAAATGATTTTGGCACTTACGATATGGGAACGGCTTACAATGTAAGGGTAGAAGTGCCTATTGAGTATAATTTAGGTAAAAATTTCTCTGTTAGCGCAACACCTTATTATGACTATTGGCATTTCACAGGCTCAAATATTGTAAATGTATCGTTTTTTGGGTTTCAAATCCCTACTCGTGAACCGGGTAGTGAAACAAACTCTTTGGGCTTTAATTTAGGCATAAACTATAAATTCTAATAGCAGGCTTGTCCTGCTATTTTTTTAAGGGGTGCTTATGAAAAAAATTATTATATCGCTAGGATTAGGCTTATTGTTAGTTTCAAATGCTTTTGCAGAAAACATTACAATGCAGGAAATTGCCAAAAATGTGCCTTTTCAAACGCAGGGAGTAAAAATAATTAAAGAAACTCCGATAGGCAATGGTATTTATGAGGTTATTGTTTCTCTACCAAAAAACCAGCAGGGTCAAGGAATGCCTTATGCAATCGTTTATGCGTCAAAAGATTTTGTTATTGTAGGCAACTTATTTAAAAATAAGCAGAATCAAACAATGACCGTTATGAACTCTCTTTTACAGCCTGTAATAGAAAAGAGAATTAAAAACAGCGGGGAATATGCAAAAACACACACAAGCGAATTAGATGCGCTATCGGTAGCAATGTATAAACCAGCAAAAGCAAATGGCAAAACTTTATTTGTTTTTACCGATCCAGCTTGTCCTGCCTGCGAACAGGCAAAAAAAGATTTGATTAGTTTAGCAAACAAAACAGGATACACGATAAAAATTCTACCTATGGCAGAACACCCTGAAAGTATACATTTATGGAATGGCTTTATATGCGGACATCACACATTTAAAGACTATGTAGATGGCAATTATAAATCAGAAAAAGAATGCAAATCTACTATGACTTATGTAGGCAATGCAAGCCAGTTAGCACAAAAAATGGGCATTTTTGCAACTCCAACCTTTATTACAAGCGATGGTAAAGTTATTGTCGGTGATAATCAAAAAGAACTTAATACCCTCAAGTAACAGTTTAATAACTGTTACTTTTGCCTTTCTTAAAAGTCAAACTCAATTTTTTTATAACTTATTTTAAAAAAAATAAAAAAATCTCTTGACATTTATAAAAAATATGTTATATTGTGAATATCTGAACCGTAGGGTTTTTACCCTATTGTTGACACAAAGACGATTTTAGGCTATCCTGCAAGGCTGGTTGCTTTTGAGTAACCTACCAAGTTGAGATAGATATGTTTGAGCCGTTTCTGAACGGCGTTTAAATCTCTCCCTTTTTATAAGCATTGCTTAGTCGGTATCCTATTACCTTTTTCATACCGCTATAATTTTATATCCATAGCAATGTTTGCAAAAAGGGAGAGAAAATCCCTAAAAAAAATATTGGAGGTGTTTTTATGAATTTTAACAGAATCACATTAATGGGAAATCTTACGAGAGACCCAGAGTTACGCTACACACCATCAAATATTGGTGTTGCAACATTGGGGTTAGCGGTTAATACTATCGTCGGCAAAGATGCTGACGGCAACAAAAAAACCGAAGTATTATTTGTGGACATTACTGCTTTTGGTAAGCAGGCTGAAACAATAGCGCAATACTGCAAAAAAGGAACACCATTATTTATTGAAGGACGTTTAAGATTGCGTTCTTGGGAAGATAAAAATGGTGTCAAACACTCCAAGCACGAGGTTATTTTAAGTGCTTTTCAATTAATTGGGGGTAATAACAATGGCAAAGGAATTGAAAATGACCTGCCATTGCCACCTGATGACGAAGATGTTCCGTTTTGATTAACTAAACAGAACATCTAATTAGCCCTGCAAGGCTTATTAATCAAGTATTAATAAGTTTTGCAGGGCTTTTTTTTTATCAAAAAAAGCATAAGAGGAGAAAAAAGATGGAAGCATTGATTGTAGCAGGCTGTATATTGCCTGCAATACTGATTGAAAAAGCCCTACTGAAAATAGCAGGGCTAATATTTGAATAAAAATAATTTTTTTTTGGGAGGTTTCAGAATGATGGTTTTATTAAATTCAGGGAATAAATCCCTGAAAATAAAAGGTGCTAGTGAATTTTTCACTAGCGAGGAAAACGGAAAAAAAATTAATGTCGTTATAACCAAAAACGGCATGGTCGTTAAAAAAAATAAGGAGGTTAGAAAATGAGAGAAGAAGCAAAAAAGAAACAAACAAAGAATTACAAAAGGCAAAGGTTGTTTAAGTCTTTTGAGAGGGAAGCGCTGAAATATGCGCTTCTTGAAGAAGAAATTTTAAACAGAAAAAAATAAAAAAAGGAGGTAAAAAGTATGAGTGAAAATGAAAATGGATTTGTGGATTTTGTAAAAGATTTTATTGAGTTACAAAAAGAACTTAATAAAATTGAATTTCTTAAGAATAAAAAGGGGTATAATTATCATTATACTCCACTAGAGGACATTTTGCCAATGGTAGTGGGGATTGCGACACAGCATAATATTGCCATATTGCAATCATTTGATACCAATGACAATAATATTGTCGTTGGTGAACTAATTCTTAGCCACATAAGTGGTTATGAAAGAAAGTTTGTTAGCCGTATACCAATGGCTAATGTTGGTAGTGGTAAGGATAATCCTACACAAAATGTAGGTGCAACAGTATCGTATTTAAGACGATATATGATTATGTCTGTTTTTGGCATTGCTACAGAGGACAACGATGCTGAAACAAGACAATTACCACAACAACAATCTAAACCATCACAACAGCCACAACAAAATAAACCACAACCACAACCACAACAGCCAGCTAAACCGTTGGCTGATGTGGAAACTTTTTTAAAATCCTTAAATCTCAGTTATAAGACTCAAGGGAATATGATAAAAATTCTTAGTGGTTATAACGAAACTTCTAAAAATAAAGAAAGCCTTGTAAAATATGGATTCAGGTATAATGCCCAAGCTAAAGCTTGGATTATGCCAATCCAAGAACAAGAAGCATCATAATCATAATAAAAAGGTTTTTTCTCACCCACCGGGAAGACAATTCTTGGTGGGTTTTTTTTTAACTAAAATCAAAATCAATTTTTTATAAGGAGGTTTATATGAAAAAAAATTATTACAAAAGAGGTATTGGGTATGTGTTCCTTAATGCCAAGTTTTATGAAAAGCTTGGTATAGGCAAGAAAGAAGAAAGTGTTATTATTACTGCTATTCAAACAATAGCAATGGCAATAATGTTTTACATTTTGCTTGTATTAGCATTTTCTTTATAGGAGGTTTTTATGATAATTGTAAATTATTCTAATGAAATGCAGACAATAGTAATAGATGATGACAATGATTTAATCGTCATTAATAATTATTAAAAAATAAAAAATTTAAGGAGGTAGAAAGTGATTAAAGAAGTTGTAACAGAGAAATTACCAATTCACTCTCAAAAAGAGAGTGAAAAAAATCTTGGAAATCGTGAGATGTATATTGGGGCATCTGATATCGTTGGTTGTCCCAGAAAGGCAATATTAAGTAAATTTGCTCCGGTGGATCATTCACCGGAAACATTAATAAAGTTTCTAAGAGGACATATAGCTGAGAGTGTTGTAGAAAATGCCCTTAAAGAAACTAAATATTTGTGGGCTACTCAATACGAAGTAACTCATAAAGAATTGCCTTTTATTAAAGCACATTTAGACTTTATAATTTACAGCAGAGATTATAAAAAAATCTTTGTTGTAGAGGTTAAAAGCGTAAATGGTTTGCCAGATAGTCCTTATGGAAATTGGCAAAATCAGCTATACTTCCAAATGGGGCTTTTAAAGGATAAGTTCCCAGAAGCTATTGTTAAAGGTTCCATATTTGCCGTTGATGTAAATACAGGTAAATATAAAGAGTATAACAGCTTTGAGTATAACGAAGTAATATATAAAATGCTTATTGAGAAAGCCAAAGAAATTTGGAATTCTCTTAATAAGCTTAAAGAAACAGGTGCAGAGGAAGGGCTTGCAACAGAAGTAAGTCCGCTTTGCGCTTATTGTCAATTTAAACAGTCTTGTCCTAATTTTACAGGCGATGAATTGTCGTTGCCAGATGAGATTAAAGATGAGATTGTGAAGTTTGCAGAGTTGCAGGAACAAGAAAAAGAAATAAAAGAACAAAAAGAAAAAATACGCGACTTTGTAATGAATTATCTCGGAGGAGATAATAAATATAAGTTTGCGTTTGATGGACTAAAATTAGAAGTCTATCAAATGGTATCAAAAAGAATTGATACCAATATATTGAAAACAGACTTCCAAGAAATATACAATGCTTGTTTAAAAGAAAACGCAAGCATTATGTTTAAAGTATCTTAATGAGAATTGATACCAAAGCGGTGATATTTATCACCGCTATCATTTTTGATAGCCTTTATAGTGCTACCATTCATTTAAGTAATTTCTTTGACGCTATAAAGGCTATATTTAAAATCATTTTTTAAAATCAATTATATAAATAAAAAAATTAATTTATAGGAGGTGCTAATGTCAAGATTAGGAAGTAGAATGAATTTAGGATTTTATCCAACACCACAAGAAGAGTTGGATAAAATATTTGGAAAATTAGAAATAGAGGGACAAATTAGTGTCCTTGACCCTTGCTTTGGAGACGCAAGGGCACTAAAAGGTTTTAAAGAAAAGTTTAATGCTATAACTTACGGCGTTGAACTTCACAAAGAGAGATTTAATGAAAACAAAGACATAATTGACATCGCTATTAATGGCGATGCTTTAGATGGCGTCGGGATTAATAAGGGTTGTATTGATTTGTTATTTCTCAATCCACCTTACGATAATGATTTTATCGCAAGTGGTTATGAAATAAAACAAAGATTAGAAACAAGATTTTTAAATAAGTATTCTGAAATCTTAGTAGATGGAGGAATACTTATTTATATTGCACCAAGTCTTTCAATATTGAAAGATTTAGATTTTCTACTTAACAGGTATAAGCTTATAGGTCTATATCCTGTTGTTAATGAAGATGACGGATATAACGTAAGTAGCTGGAAACAGTTTATTTTTATTGGCAAAAAGAAAATAAACAGAGTTAATACTGTTTATAAGTCTGCTATTCAAAAAATTCTTGTAGAAAAGCAATCTTTTCTTGAACCAATCAAAATTAAAATACAGCATCAAGAAAAGATTGATAAAACAGCAGTTAAAATTTTTCCTTTAGGTATTTCAGCAGAAAAAATGTTGGAACACTCAAAAGATGCTTTTTTTACCGCTTTTCAAGCTGAACTTCTTGAAAAGATGGTAATAAAAAACTTACAGCCTATTGCAGAACCAAGAGAGGGACATCTGGCATTGTTGACTGCATCAGGGTTGATGAATGGAGATATAGACGAAAATATCTCTATTAAGGGTATGGTAGAATACCAGCATAGTGAAAGTATAGAAGAGGAAGAGGACGATAACGGTAAAGTCTTGAAAACTACAACTAAAATTTTGTCTGTCCCAAAAGTAAAAATTAATATGCTTGAAAACTCAAACATATTAAGAGAAATCAGATAAATTAAAAGGAGGTGCTATGTATAGATTAACAATAAATGGTATAGGGGAAGCATATTTAAGAAAAACAATTAGAGATACAAAAAATGATGTTTATGTCTATGTTGAGTTTGTAAATACCATTAGTATGGCGCAAGCTATGGCTATTGGCACCAAAGAGAGGCAATTTGGTTATATTTACGATGAAGAAAACTATATGTCTTCTTTTGTTTTTTCTAATGAACGAAAATATATAACCAAAACTCAAAAAGTAATTTTTAAAGACATAGTAAATAAACAATTTTTGCAGGTAGCAATTTACCCTGCGAATAATGAAATTTACTATGTTAATAAAGATTATTGGAAAAGAAATAGAGAGGTTTATGAAATTTTAGCGAGTAAATCCGCAATCCCTTTTCCAAAACTTGACGATAAGAGTTTAGAGGATTTTATATTTCATTTTATAGACCATATTCATACTGTAGAAGTTGCAGAATATAATGAAAATGGTAAAAATGTTATTGAAGATCCTAATGGAATGTATGTTATAATAAATCCGATATCCAAAGAAAGCTTATTAAATTATTTTAATTTCACTATCGGCGAGCCGATAGCAATAAAGGATTTTATAACACAGCATTCTAATATCCTTAAAAAGAAGGTTTTATCGCAATTAAAACCTCTGTTTGTAAAAAGCAGAGATTTTAAACAAAACCAATTTGAAGGTTTACTGCGTAAGCCTTTGCCAGCACAAGAGGCACCGATATTATCATTAGTTAAGGGCTTACAAAGTAAAAAAGGTTTGTTTGTGGTTGGAGAAATGGGTGTTGGAAAAACATTTATTTCAATTGCCACTGTAAGCCTTATGAAATCAAAAAGGACAATCATTCTTTGCCCTACTCTAAGCTGTACCCCTTTGTCAATACAAAAATTTTTAATTTCTTATTCCCCATCATGCCCATTGCTCCGTGCCAGCCATATAAACGCTCATAGGTGTTTTATAGCCTAGGCTCTCATGTGGTCTTTTGTAATTGTAAAAGTAAATGTAATCTTTTATGCCTTCTTTGGCCTCCTTAATAGTGTTGTAGTTTGCTAAGTAAACATTTTCATACTTTAAGCTTCTCCAAAACCTCTCTACTATAATATTATCGTATGCCCTGCCTTTTGAATCCATAGAGATCTCAATATTTAAGCTGGAAAGTATTGCAGTAAAATTAAATGCAGTATACTGTGTTCCCTGATCGGTATTAAAAATATCAGGTTTTCCATAGCACAATATTGCATTATTTAACGTATCACTTACAAGCTTTGTATCTATTGTGTTTGAGATCTTATATGAGAGTATGGCTCTGGTACGCCAATCTATTATAGCGCAAAGGTATACAAAACCGCTTTTTAGTTTTAAATAGGTTATATCAGACGCCCAAACTTTGTTTGGTTTACTTATTGCTTCTTTTTCTTTTAATAGATATGGATACTTTTTATGCTCTTTTGTTGGTATGGTTGTAAATTTCTTTTTCATTGGATATATGGCTTGTATGTTTAACTTTTTCATAAGAGTTTTTATTTTCTTTTTGCCTATATTTAAATCTTCTTGTTTTAAAGTATATGATATTTTTCTAAAGCCATAAAATGGGTATTGCGAGTAAATATCAGCTATCTTTGCCATAAGAATTTTATCTGATTCAAAAGCCATATTTCTTTTCTTGTAATATAAAGCAGATCTGTTTATTCCAATAAGTTCCGATTGCCTTGTTATTGATATTATTTTGAGCTTGGGATCCACAAGGCTTTTATTATTCGATCCCAAGCTCTTTACTTTTTTTAGTATCCAATCCCTCTCTATTGTAGCTTTACCCAAAGCTTTTTGAAGATCCTCTATTATTCGAGCGTCTTCGTTGATTTTTTCTCTGAACTTTTTTACAGGGACAGCTTCTTCAAAAACTAAGTGGGCGTTTTCTAAAAATCGCTTTTTCCACTGCTGTATGCTTTTTGGCAAAACATTGTATTTGGAAGCTAACTCATTTATAGTAATATCATTTTCCAGAAGCTCTAACACTATTTTTGTTTTAAACTCATTTGAATAGTTCCTTTTTTTGGTACTCATTTAATACCCCCTAAAAGATTCTAAAATTTTAAAACTCCAAGAAATACATTTTAAACCATTAACGCAAATTTTGAAAGGAATAAAAATTTCAAAATTTGCGTCTTGATTTAGGGGTACATTATACTCATTTAGTAGAGAAATGGAAAAGAGAAATAGAAACAACGATAAAAGGGGCAAAGGTGTTGAACTTAAATTCAATGTCAATATCCGAAATTTTGGCATTAAGAGGAACAAAACCAAGCCTTGATGAGCCAGAGTTTTGGATAATCGGCAAGGAGCAGGCAAAATTGCATTATGCATTGAAAGATTTGCCTGTAAAAGAAAAGAGGAACACTGAAGCTAAAACAGTTAATGAAAATGGTGAAGTTGTTTATGACTATATTCCATATCATTATATATTGTGTCCTGATTGCGGTAATAAAATTGATATATCTAAAAAAAGCATGCCATACAAGTGTCCAAAATGTAACAGTGTTTTGCAGTCAGCTGATAATACAGGCGTTAGACGATATGCAAAATCACTTTTATTAAAGAAATACTTTAAATTTGACCTTTGCATAGCTGACGAAGTCCACGAGCTTAAAGGCGGTGAAACAGCGCAAGGGCAAGCGTTGGCTAACCTGACAAGTGCGTCTAAAAAAGTATTAGCTTTGACAGGAACACTTATGGGAGGTTATGCAAATAATTTATTTTATCTAATGTGGCGTGTTGCACCGCAGATAATGGTAAAATTAGGTTTAAATTACGATAAGCCTCAGGAGTTTATAGAACGCTTTGGGGTTTATGAAAACATTACTGTTGATTACAAAAGAAACAAAGAGTCAATAGGCAATAAAAGAGGGGTAAGAAAGGCAATCTAACTGTTAAATATTTTATCATATTTTATATAAAAAACCACTTGACAAATACATATTTTGGTGTATAATATAAGTATGTATAAGATTGGTCAGTTTTCAAAGCTTACAGGTATATCAATACCGACTTTAAGAGCATGGGATAAAAAAGAAATATTGAAACCAGAGTTCAAAACACAACATGGAGAAAGAAGATACAGTGATGCTCAACTACAGAGTATACTGCAGAAGAAACCAGATACATTACGTATTAATATAGGTTATGCAAGAGTAAGTTCAAAAAAGCAAGAAGATGACTTAAAAAGACAGATTGATCTATTAGAGCTGTTTTTAGCAAAACAAGGTAAACCATTTAAAATAATCTCTGATATAGGCAGCGGTATAAATTACTCAAAAGCAGGGCTAAAGGAATTAATAAAGTTAATATCATTAAACCAAATAGATAAAATTTATGTGCTATATAAAGACAGACTTGTTAGATTTGGCTTTGAACTTATAGAAGAATTTGCAAAACTTCACAGCACAAATATTGAAATAGTTAATCAAACAGAAGATAAAACTGACGAAGAGGAGTTAGTGGAGGATATTTTAAATATAATTCATGTTTTTTCTTGTAAGCTAAACGGTAAAAAAAGCCATATAAATAAAAAAGTGGCTGAAAGGTTATTAAATGAGAACTACCCTCAAAAAGAATGACATTAACTCTAACGAAGAGTTAAGAACCCTTTCTATAAGAATAAACTCAATAAAACTAAACAAAAAGATTCTATCCTTGGTTTACTCCTACCGACACTTTGAAAAC
>NZ_MDSU01000017.1 GCF_002119425.1 Desulfurella amilsii
CCGTCGACTTACATCTACCATTTTCTGTCAAAAACTTACTCAAGTAGACCCCGACGCTTCTGTGCTTTGGTTTGCCCAAAGCACAGACTTACCCGACACACTATTCTGCATGTTTTTTAGGAACTTGCAGAATTCGTAGTCGCTTTTTATTTTTATTGGGTTGCAAAGCTTAAATAAGCTGTTTTTTAGCCACTCAAAGCTTTTTGCTGCTGCAATCTTAATGTGGTTTACTGCCCCGTTAATATCAGCATTGAATATTTTAGATATTACTGTGTCTAAAAACAGCCCTCTCTCAACACGCTTTCCATTGAAAGCATTAGTTGATTTGGGCTTATTCAGCTGTATGCTGATTATGTCATCTGATATACAGCTTGATTTAGAAGAATACGCTTCATCTATCCAGTAAACATTTATACCCACCTCCTGTGCTTTATATTCAATGTTTTTTAAAAGCTTTATAAAAGGTATTTGGATGAAACCCTGCTTTACTGATTTGCTTAATTTACATTCCCCATTGTTTTTAAGTTCTGCAAGGTTTTTAGATAAGCAAAGGTCTGTTACATTGTTGAGATGCAAAAACTCCACAATGCGTTTTGAAATTTTGTGGAATTGATCATAAAAGTATTTGTTTCTTTTGAAGTATAAGAACGATATGAATTTATTTATGTCTTTGCCTCTTTGAGTATACTTTAATGGATACTTTGTATTTGTTTTAGAAGTTCCCCACTCCAATACCTCTTGAGACTTTGATTCATTGAGTTTTGATAATATCCTGTTGAACTTTGCATTATAGTGTTTAAATGGTTTACCGTCTATTATAAGAGAAGGTGTTGTTTTATCATTTACAAAAACAGCCGCAAGGTTATCTACACCAATATCAATGCCTGACTCTTTAACTGTAAGTGGTATAAAATCAGTTTTCTTTTTAATATAAGAAATATTTAAATACAATAGACCGCTGTCGTAAATAATCTTTGCAGAGTAGAGCTTATTTAGGTCTGTCAATTTTTTAACTTGCGTAGAACTGCAGTTTATATAAAACATCTTGTTTGATAAATTTATACCTATAAGGTTTTTATTTTCTAATTTAGCAAAAGACAAAGATGTATATCTGTCTATGTCAACTGAGTAGTTAGTGAGTTTGGAAAGCTTTTTAGGTCTTGGTGGTTTAGGCATTCCTGTAAACAAACTTGGGTTTTCATGCCACATCTGCATATTGGTAAAGTATGTTTTGTAGTTTGATTTTACTCTGTCTATGATGTAGACAAAGTTGTGCTGTTTTATGCTTTTAGATACTGCTTTAAGGCTTTGCCATAGTTCGCTGTCTTTGTATTTTTCATTTAGGTAGTCTGAGTCTTTTGGATTTTTGGCTTTGTAGTCTAAAAGAGCATTTCTCAGCGTCTGTTTGTTGGTGAGATATTGGAAATCATTAATGTTATCTTGTCCTTGACTATAAAACTCATAGTTTTGCTTTATAAGAATAAGCAGGATGTTTTCAAAGTGTCGGTAGGAGTAAACCAAGGATAGAATCTTTTTGTTTAGTTTTATTGAGTTTATTCTTATAGAAAGGGTTCTTAACTCTTCGTTAGAGTTAATGTCATTCTTTTTGAGGGTAGTTCTCATTTAATAACCTTTCAGCCACTTTTTTATTTATATGGCTTTTTTTACCGTTTAGCTTACAAGAAAAAACATGAATTATATTTAAAATATCCTCCACTAACTCCTCTTCGTCAGTTTTATCTTCTGTTTGATTAACTATTTCAATATTTGTGCTGTGAAGTTTTGCAAATTCTTCTATAAGTTCAAAGCCAAATCTAACAAGTCTGTCTTTATATAGCACATAAATTTTATCTATTTGGTTTAATGATATTAACTTTATTAATTCCTTTAGCCCTGCTTTTGAGTAATTTATACCGCTGCCTATATCAGAGATTATTTTAAATGGTTTACCTTGTTTTGCTAAAAACAGCTCTAATAGATCAATCTGTCTTTTTAAGTCATCTTCTTGCTTTTTTGAACTTACTCTTGCATAACCTATATTAATACGTAATGTATCTGGTTTCTTCTGCAGTATACTCTGTAGTTGAGCATCACTGTATCTTCTTTCTCCATGTTGTGTTTTGAACTCTGGTTTCAATATTTCTTTTTTATCCCATGCTCTTAAAGTCGGTATTGATATACCTGTAAGCTTTGAAAACTGACCAATCTTATACATACTTATATTATACACCAAAATATGTATTTGTCAAGTGGTTTTTTATATAAAATATGATAAAATATTTAACAGTTAGATTGCCTCTTATGTGTGTTTTTTTAAAAATATCTAATAACACAAATTTAGTGAAAAACAAGTATAATTTATTTCTTTTAATAATTGACAAAATCTAAAAAAGAATTAAACTTATAATTCAAGGGCAATGTGGTTTTTTTATTTAAAACTTAACTTTTTAAAAAGGAGTTTGTTATGGGATTGCTTAAAAAAGTTTTAATAGCTTTCTTGCTGATTTTTATAGGTATAGGCACTTTAAATTATTCGTATGCGGATTCGCAGGGATTTACCACTTACACTATGACGATAACCGAAATAGAAGGATTATCGCACAGTTTTACCGCTCAAATCAACAAGTATGTCAATAGTCAAGTGGTAGCTACCTATGATGTTACGCAATCCGTAATGCCTATTTATTCAAATCCGATAGGCAGTCAATACGGAACGCAGTTTGCAAGCAATGCCGATTTAGCTAATACGGCAAACACTGTATTTCCGCAGAATGACTTCAATCAGCTTATAGCAAACGCAGGCAGTATGATACAACAGTATGGAGTAAACACTGTTACAGTTAACTGTGTTTATTCGGCTAATGTTTACGACCAAGTTACTGGTAAATATGTAAATAAGTGGGCTGTAAATTCAGCGCTTTGGTCTCCTAACATAGAAAACTTTTCAGGTTTTGACCCTGCTAATATACAATCCAAAGCAAGTGGCTGGATAGTTACTAATCCAAATCCTTATGTAGCAATGGTTACTTACTTTACGCATAATGTAGATATAGGAATACAGCAGTTGCCTAATTACTCGTCAACAATTGCACCTGTTTTAAATCAGTATTTAGGTAATTTACTGGTTCAGATTTACCAGCTTACACCGACAGGCTTAGGCAGTGTAGTAGCTACACCGTTAAATACTCAAGTATCAGCGCAAACTGCTTACAATGTAGGCTTTGAAGTTAATGAAGTTAATACGACAGCTACTTATGTTCCGCAGGTTTTAGTTACTAATTTGATAAACTATGTAAATAATCAATATTTAGCACCATACAGCCCTGTAAATGTAATTGTAAAATACATTGATAACTGGAGCGCAACAACAGACTCAAACGGCAATTTGCAGTTTAATATGGCTTATTCTTTAAGGCAGTTAAATGGAAGTTGTCAGGCAAATTACAGCTATGGAAGCGGTTGTTCGGGACAATGCGGTTGGTGGGGCTGTTCGGGTTTATGTTTTGGCGGAGGCGGTGCAAGTCCCTTAGGATATAGCGGTTGGGGTTCTTTATCAGGCGGGCCAAGTGATTTAATATGCTATAAACATTGTTATACGGATTATTTTTTAAGCTATGGTTATTTATCGGCTGGGGTTCATGATGTAAGCTCTCCATACACAAACTTTTTTAACTTATATTCAATGGGAAGCTTTTCGCAATATGTTCAGGCGGCTGGCGATGGACAGTGGACAAATGGTTTTTCATATAATCAAGGCTGGATTAGCGTTTATGGCGGAAGCTGGGTGCAAGCATTAATTCTTAATGCTACAAACTGCAATGCTACCTACTACAACAATATTAACTTTTATTTGCAGGGTGTAACCGCACAGGAAACAGATTGGCTTGTGCCAGAGCCTTTTCAGACAGTTCAATCAAGCGACGGTAATTATTACGCTATGCAGGAAATATCAGCGGAGTCAGTTAATCCTACTGCGTTGAATTCAGGTAATTTAAATTCAGGCAAACAGTATGCGGTAAATGTAAACTCTATTAATCCAAATAATACCAATTTTAATAATATCATTATAGACCCTTTCACTAATCAGCTTTGCGACTATACAATTTCAAGCGGGACAGATAGTTTGGGATATGGGGCTTGCAGTTTTAATACATCGCTGATTAGTTCAATAGTTCCTGTTACAAATAATTTGACTTACAACGGACAAGGCTGTGCACCGGGATTAACCTACTCAAATGGTTATTGTGTAATGCCTGCGATAACTGTGTGGGCTTATACAAAAGCAAGATATAACTATGTTCAATGTGTTACTTACGGTAGCACTCAATGTTATGGTGGTGATTGTTATTATGATTATTTTGGAATTTACTATTCCGGTTTAATTAGTTATCAAACATGTCCTACACCATTTAGTTACAGTAATGGCTATTGTTATGCACCTGCCACTACTACTGGTTGGCAGGGGTATGGTATTTCTTTATATACATATAATCCACCTTATAAGGTTTATAATGTTTCTACATCACCATTGCCACCAACTCAAACAACTCAAAGTTGGCAGTATGATCCTTCAATATGTATCAATAGTGGGGGATAATAATTAATCATTTTTCCCTTGACTATTGCGTGGTTTTTTATTACACTATTTATAAAGCTTGCTTTTGGAAATTTAAAAAAGCAAGCTTTATAAAAAAAATTATTTTTTTGGAGGTTTATAGTGGCAAAAAAAAGTTTTATGGAACGGACAACAGAGAAAATACAAGAGGAATTGGCAAGCGGTATTCCATTAAAAACGGTTTTACGGCATCATAAGATGGGATTAATAACGGTAAACAATGGAGTTAATTACAGGAGGTTGATGGTTTTAGCGAAAAGTCTGGATTTTTTGGAGTTAATCGGACAGCTTTATATCAAAGACCCTAAATTGCTTATGAACCAAGCAATGAAGAAATACTTTGATAATCTGCGTGTGGTAGATGAAAACCTTACTAAACTGTCTGATTTATATTACAGTGATGAGTTTAAGGAAATCAGGGAGTCGTTGTTTGAGAAAACAAATAAAAACGAAAATGTTAAAGAAGTAGAGGAGGACAGCGTAAATGCAACAGAGGTTTCAGGAAATGAAGAAGTTGGAATTGGAAACGCAAGCAAAGAAAATTAAAAACCAGCAAGGTTTTACACTTGTTGAGTTATTGATTGTTTTAGCGGTTATTGCGGTTTTGGCAGTCTTGTTGCTGTCTGCTATACCATCTTTCTTGGATAAACAGCACGCAACACAGGATTTGAAAGTTGCCAATGAAATTGTCGGCGCAGTAGGTAAGTTTCAAAACGACTGCGGAACAGAACCTACAATAATCGGAGGGTTATATCAGTCAACATATGCTACCGCATCTTATACCGAAAAC